>NZ_JBFACE010000034.1:0-83657 GCF_040640655.1 Streptomyces sp. NPDC021749
CGCGGCCGCCGGCCGCTCCAGCAACGGAAGCTCGGTGAACAGGATCGACAGATTGACATCGAAGCGCGTGTCCGTGAAAGCCATAAGGCCGGCGCTCCTTCCGGATAGTGGAACTGTTTTTCTGCGTACTGGAACATTGCCCCTCTGCTCCGAGACTGTCAAGGGGGCCCCGAAGCAATTTCTGGTGAGTCGGGCCCGCCGCGCGTAGGTTGAGCGACGTGCGATTGAGAGTTGAGTTCACGACGGAGCCGTTCGACCTGGACGAGGCGCCGGCGCATGCGGTGGTGGCCCGCGAGATCGTCACGGGAGCCGAGCTGGACGCCGTGGACGTCGGCCCGTTCGGCAACACGGCCGAGGGTGATGCGGATCAGGTGCTCGGTGCGGTGACCGCGCTGCTGCGGGAATCCCTGCGGGCCGGGGCCACCCGGGTCTCCCTGCAGGTCAATGTGATCGGGGCTGCCCGGCAGGACGAGGGGGGTGCGTCGTGACCGGGCCCGCGGACCACCCGTTCGTCCAGGCGGTCAAGCCGCTGGTGGACGCGATGGGCGGACAGATGGTCGCGCCGGACCAGGCCCGGGGCGACGACGTCGTGCTGGCCTGGGAGGGGGAGGACCGGGTCGCCGTCCGGCTCCCGCACCTCTCGGATTCGCTCGACCACATCCTCGCCGAGCTCCAGCGCCGGCACGGCATGCCGCTCTCCGAGCTGGACCGCAAGACCAAGCAGTCGGTGGTCCGGATACTGGAATCCCGGGGCGCCTTCTCGGTCCGGCACGGCGTCGAGACCGTGGCGGGGGCGCTTGGTGTCAGCCGTTTCACCGTCTACAACTACTTGAACAGGGAGAACGCCGCGAAGGACGCCGACTGAGGTGAAGGGGGCGTACCCCCCGCCCCGGCTGCCGAAGCCGCCGTCCCGTACCGCCGGACGGCGGCTTTTGTGTCGCCGAGTTTTCAACAAAGTGTTGACGTGTTGTTGCCGGGGGTCTTAGCTGTTTCCAGCCAAGCAGAGCTGTCCAGCACCAGGCCACGGAGGCTTCCCGTGTCTTCGAGTACCACCCCGGCGGGGCTCGCCCGGTTCAACACCTCCGACGACGGTGCGGCCCGGGCCGTACTGCACGAGGTGTGCGCCAGCCGGGCATGGGGGAGCAAGATCCTCGCCCAGCGCCCCTACGCCACCACCGACGCCCTGTTCGCCGCCAGCGACGCCGCCATGGCGGAGCTGACCGCAAAGGACCTGGCCGAGGCGATGGCCGGGCACCCGCCCATCGGCCGGCCGAAGCCGGGCGATCCGACCTCGCACCGCGAGCAGAGCGGGATGGCCGGCGCCTCGGACGAGCTCAAGGCGGACATGCTCGAACTCAACCTGGCCTACCAGGAGAAGTTCGGGCACGTCTTCCTGATCTGCGCCTCCGGCCGTACCGGGGAGCAGATGCGCGACGCGCTCCGTAACCGGATGGACAACTCGCCGGAACAGGAACGGGAGATCGTTCGTGTGGAGCTCGGCAAGATCAACCGCATTCGCCTGACCCGTATCGCGGAACCCGCGGAAGGAGACGCAGCATGAGCAGCGAGACGGCTGCACAGACGTCGGTGTCCACGCACATCCTGGACACCAGCGTGGGCCGCCCCGCGGAGGGCGTCGCCCTCACGCTCTCGGTGCGCTCCGGCGGCGACGGTGCCTGGACCGCCCACGGCGCGTCCACGACCGACGCGGACGGACGCTGCAAGGACCTGCCGGCGCTGCCGGAAGGCGCCACCCATGTACGCCTCGAATTCGAGACCGAGGCGTACTTCCTTTCCCCACAGCACAGTTCCAACAAGCAAGCCGAGGAACAGCAGGACGCCCCCCGCGTAAGGGACAGCGGAGCATTCTTCCCGGAGGTGGCAATCACCTTTGCCGTCAAGCCGGGCGAGCACTACCACGTACCGCTGCTGCTCAACCCGTTCGGCTACTCCGTATACCGAGGGAGCTAGCACCGACATGCCCACGATTCTCGGCCAGAACCAGTACGGCAAGGCGGAAAACCGCGTCGTCAAGATCACCCGCGACGGCGACACGCACCACATCAAGGACCTGAACGTCTCCGTCGCGCTCTCCGGCGACCTGGAGGAGGTCCACCTCTCCGGTTCCAACGCCCACTGCCTGCCCACCGACACGACCAAGAACACCGTGTACGCCTTCGCCAAGGAGTACGGGATCGAGTCGGCCGAGCAGTTCGGCATCCACCTGGCCCGGCACTTCGTGACCAGCCAGGAGCCGATCCACCGGGCCCGGATCCGCATCGAGGAGTACGCCTGGGAGCGGATCGAGACCTCCGACGCCAACTCCAAGTTCATCGGCGCCGACGAGGTCAAGCACTCCTTCGTCCGCCAGGGCCAGGAGACCCGCCTCACCGAGATCACCTATGACGGCGAGCAGTGGCAGGTCATCTCGGGCCTGAAGGACCTCGTGGTGATGAACTCCACCAACTCGGAGTTCTGGGGCTACATCAAGGACAAGTACACGACGCTGAAGGAGGCCTACGACCGCATCCTCGCCACCCAGGTGTCCGCCCGCTGGCGGTTCAACTGGACCGACGACGAGCAGCGGATGCCCAACTGGGAGCGTTCGTACGCGCAGGTGAAGAAGCACATGCTGCACGCCTTCGCCGAGACCTACAGCCTCTCCCTGCAGCAGACCCTGTACCAAATGGGTGCGCGCATCATCAACAACCGCTCCGAGATCGACGAGGTGCGGTTCTCCCTCCCGAACAAGCACCACTTCCTGGTGGACCTGGAGCCGTTCGGGCTCAAGAACGATACCCCCGACGGAGCTGTCTACTACGCGGCGGACCGCCCGTACGGCCTGATCGAAGCCACTGTCCTGCGCGACGGTGTCGAAGCCAAGATCCCGGTGGATCTGACGAACCTCTGACGGCTTCAGACGCAGGCGCCGTGCCTCGCGTCCCCTCCTCGCCCCGCAGCGGGGAGGGGGCGCGGAACCCGAGGGGAACGACCCATGGCACAGCATTCGCACGTCCCGCACCACCCCTCGCCCCCGGTCCATCCGGTGGACGAGAAGCCGGCGGCCAGGCGGCTCGTCCCCGCCGCCCTCCAGCACATCGCCGCCATGTACGCCGGCGTCGTCACCCCTCCGCTCATCATCGGCCAGGCCGTCGGCCTGGACCCCGCGGGCCGGACCCGGCTGATCGCCGCCAGCCTTGCTCATCGCCGGGCTCGCCACGCTCCTGCAGACGCTCGGCCTCCGGACGTTCGCCGGCAACCGGCTGCCGTTCGTCAACGCGGCCAGCTCCGCCGGCATCACCCCGACTCAACCTGTTCTTCCACCATCTCGGCACCCGGAGCACCCCACGGGCGGCGGTACTGTCAGCCGCCTCGCCCGGCTCCGGCACTCAAATCCCGTAGGGCCATGCCGTGCCCAACCGCCATCACCGAAAGTACGAGGACAGCACCATGGCTGCATCGGCATCCCCTGACAGCGCGGTGAAGCAGCGCATCGTCATCGAGAACTGCGCCATCGCCACCGTCGACGCCGACGACACCGAGTACGCCAGCGGCCACGTGGTCGTCGCCGGCAACGTCATCGAGTCGCTGGGCGCCGGCAAGGCCCCCGAGGGCCTGGAGAACGTCGTCCGACGGGTCGACGGCACGGGTCACCTGGTCACGCCCGGCCTGATCAACACCCACCACCACTTCTACCAGTGGATCACCCGCGGTCTGGCCACCGACCACAACCTGTTCAACTGGCTGGTCGCGCTGTACCCGACCTGGGCCCGGATCGACGCGCAGATGCTGGCCGCGGCCACCCAGGGCTCGCTCGGCATGATGGTCAAGGGCGGCGTCACCACCGCCTCCGACCACCACTACGTCTTCCCGCACGGCTCCGGCGACCTGGTCAGCGCCGAACTCGCCGCGGCCGCCGAGATCGGCGCCCGGATCACCCTGGCCCGCGGCTCCATGGACCGCAGCGAGAAGGACGGCGGGCTGCCCCCGGACTTCGCCGTCGAGACCACCGAGGGCGCCCTGCTGGGCACCGAGGAGGCCATCGACACGCACCACGACGCGTCCTTCGGCTCGATGGTGCACATCGCCGCCGCACCCTGTTCGCCGTTCTCCATCTCCACCGAACTCCTGCGGGAGGGCGCCAAGCTGGCCCGCCGCAAGGGCGTGCGCATGCACACCCACGGCTCGGAGACCGTGGAGGAGGAGAAGTTCTGCCACGAGCTGTTCGGCATGGGCCCGACCGACTACTTCGAGTCCACCGGCTGGCTCGGCGAGGACGTGTGGATGGCGCACTGCGTCCACATGACCGACTCGGACATCGCGGCCTTCGCCCGGACGAAGACCGGCGTCGCGCACTGCCCGTCCTCCAACGCCCGCCTGGCGGCCGGTATCGCCCGGGTCCCCGACATGCTCGCGGCCGGCGTCCCGGTCGGCCTCGGCGTCGACGGCACCGCCTCCAACGAGTCCGGCGAACTCCACACCGAGCTGCGCAACGCCCTGCTGATCAACCGCCTCGGCAGCCACCGCGAGGCCGCCCTCAACGCCCGCAAGGCGCTCCGCCTGGGCACCTACGGCGGCGCGCAGGTCCTCGGCCGGACCTCCGAGATCGGCTCGCTGGAGGTCGGCAAGCTCGCCGACCTGGTGCTCTGGAAGCTCGACGGTCTCGGCCACTCCTCCATCGCCGACCCGGTCACCGCGCTGGTCTTCGGCGCCGCCGCACCGGTCACGCTCTCCCTCGTGGGCGGCAAGCCGGTCGTCGAGGACAACCACCTCACCAACGTCGACGAGGACGCCATCGCCCGCACCGCGCGGGCCGAGGCGCAGCGTCTGGCCCGGATCGCCGCCGAGGGCTGACCCCCGGCGCGGCACCCGCCGCCGACGCACACCCCGACTCGGCCGGGAGGGACGGCTCCCGGCCGGGCTTGTGGATCCGAGCGGGATCCGCAAGCGCCGGACCCCGGGGGTGCGGGACCTCCCGTACCCCCGGGCCGTCGGCCGTTTCCGCCCGTTCCTGCGCCACAAGCGCGGCCCACCACCCACGCTCACCAGGCGACTTCTCCACCCCGCACCACATGGCAAGCCCTCCGTGACAGCCTCGCCTCGCCGGCCCCGGCGACGCAGAAATCGACAGGAGGCCCGCAGTGGCCGCAACTACCGGGCAGAAGTCGGAGGAGGACCGGAAGCACCCGGTCGACCAGACCCTCCCGCCCTTCAAAATGTTCACCAGCGGCCTGCAGCACGTGGCCGCGATGTACGCGGGTGTGGTGGCCCCGCCGATGATCGTGGGGCCGGCCTGCGGGCTGAGCGCCACCGAGACCGCGTTCCTGATGGGCGCCAGCCTCTTCACCGCGGGCATCGCCACCCTCCTCCAGACCCTCGGCTTCTGGAAGGTCGGTGCCAAGCTCCCGTTCGTCAACGGCGTCTCGTTCGCCGGCGTCACACCGATGGTCGCCATCGGCAAGGCGCAGAGCCCGGAGCACGCCCTGCCGATCATCTTCGGCGCGGTGATCGTCGCCGGTGTGCTCGGCTTCGTCCTCGCCCCGTACTTCTCCAAACTGGTCCGGTTCTTCCCACCGGTCGTCACCGGCACCGTCATCACCCTGATCGGCGTCTCCCTGCTCCCGGTCGCCTTCAACTGGTCCCAAGGCGGCAACGCCAAGGCGCCCGACTACGGTTCGCTGACGAACATCGGAATGGCCGCGCTGACCTTCCTGATCGTGCTGGTACTGCGCCGGATGCTGCGCGGCTTCCTCCAGCAGATCGCCATCCTGCTCGGCCTGGTGGCCGGCACCCTGATCGCCGTCCCGGTGGGCATCACCCACTTCTCCGCGATCACCAAGGCGAGCCTGATCGGCTTCCCGACGCCGTTCCACTTCGGCGCCCCGGAGTTCGACGTCGCCGCGATCGTCTCCATGTGCATCGTGATGCTGGTCTGCATGACCGAGTCGACGGCCGACATGCTGGCCCTCGGCCGGATCGTCGACCGCCCGGCGGACGAGCGCACCATCGAGGGCGGCCTGCGCGCCGACACCCTCGGCACGGCGATCAGCCCGCTCTTCAACGGCTTCGCCAACAGCGCCTTCGCGCAGAACATCGGCCTGGTCGCGATGACGAAGGTGCGCAGCCGGTTCGTGGTGGCGACCAGCGGTCTGATCCTCATCGTCCTGGGACTGTGCCCGGTGGCCGCATCGGTCATCTCGCTGGTGCCGCTGCCGGTCCTGGGCGGCGCCGGGATCGTGCTCTTCGGCTCGGTGGCGGCCAGCGGCATCCAGACGCTGGCCTCCGCGGCGATGGAGAAGGGGGACAACGCGCTGATCGTCGCGGCCGCCGTCGGCATCGGCCTGATCCCGATCGCCGCGCCGGACTTCTACCACAACCTCCCCAAGGACCTGCTGGTCGTGCTGGACTCCGGCATCAGCACCGGCTGTCTGGTCGCCATCGTCCTCAACCTCGCCTTCAACCACTTCGGGAGGCGGGACACGGACGCGGCGGCCGCGGAGGCCGCGCACGGCGGCGATCCACAGATCCCGCAACAGCCCGACCGCGGCACGGTCGACGAGAGCGGGGAGCCGGCGACCAGCCCGGCCCACTGACGCCCGGTCCCCTGACGTCGGGTCCGGCGGCATGACGGAACCTGTACGGCAACGGCCCGTAGAGAAGCGGCAACTACCGCTCTCCTACGGGCCGTTCGGCTTTCCCCGGCCGTCGTGGCTCAGCCGATGTGGTAGCCGTCCCCGTAGACCTTCCAGTCCAGCGGGGTGTGCAGATCGAGGTTGCCGTTCTTCAGGAACACCCGCTGCTCGGTGTCCACCCGGCTGGTGTCGCTGTGCGCCTCCTCCTGCTTCATGGCCCAGACCCGGGCGTCGAGGAAGGCGTTGAGGTAGGTCTTCTCGTCGCCGCCCCGGGCCGGCGGCTTCGCCTTGGCCAGCGCTCGCTTGCGGATGCTGGAGAAGCTCGTCCGGTCGTCGCCGTCGCCGTGCATCACGATCGCGTCGTAGTACGCGAACTGGCCCAGGGCGCCGAGCCCGTCGGCCTTGCCCTGCTTGACCGCGGGGTTGAAGTACACCCGGTCCCGCTCGTCGTTCTGGGCCTGCTGGAACGCCGGGTCCTGGGCGGCCTTCTTCCAGGCCTTGGTGTAGTCGGGGTCCAGGCCCTCGTGCGAGTCGCTGCCGTCCACCTCGCGCAGCGCGGGGAGGTACTTGGCCAGGACGTTGCCGGGCTTGCGCCGGGTGTAGAGCTCGACGAGTTCGAGCATGTCGTGCGTGCCGGAGCAGAAGCCGATGATGCCGCCGGTGTAGCCGCGGCCGTCGCCGATGTCCTCGATGTACTTGTACTGGGCCTTCCAGTCCAGCGAGGAGTTCTCCGCGCTGGAGACCAGCTGCATGGCGATCTCCTTCTTCGCCGGGTCGTCCAGGCCGGTCGCGGCCCGGGCGGTCCGCGCGGCGTGGTGGGCGGCAGCCGGGCGGTGGTGCTCCGCCGGGGCCACGGTGGTGGCGACGGCGGTGGCGGGTACGGCGACGAGGGCGAGGCCCAGCGCGACCCGGGTGGTGGTCCGGGAGAACAGCGGGCGGGTCCTGTCGGCTGTCGATCGGGTGCGCATGGAGTCAGTCCTCCGGTCAGGCGAGCCGTGGGGGCGGGATTCCCCAATCGTTAGGAAGCTTTCCTACCAGACTTGGCGGGGGTCGTACACCCGTCCGGGCAGACGTAACTCCCTGCCGCCGGACCGCCGTTGCTGACCCGGGCCGCCCGTGCACCGCCCCTCGGAGGCCGGCCCGGGGGTGAACGGCCCGCGCCCGGCGCCGCCCCGCATCCCGCCCCTCACCCCGTTACGGCCGATATGATTCCTTCGCCCTGAAATGACGTCAGCCCGTACGTGCACGCACCGGTCCGGTGGCACGGAGAGGGGGTCCGCGGTGCCTCAGGAAGCCAACGATCCGCAGGTCCGGGGCTCCGGCGTCGCAGCGCTGGAGGACACCGTCGACGCCCTGATGGACGGGGTGTGCGCCGACCTCAAGCGGCTCGCCGCCATCCCCTCGATCGCCTTCCCCGGCTTCTCGCCCGAACCGGTCCTCCAGGCCCGCGACCTCGTCGTAGCCCTCCTCAGGGACGCCGGCGTGGCCGACATCGGCGAGCTCAACCTCCCGCACACCGCCCCCGTCATCACCGGCTCCGTCCCGCCGCCCACCCCCGACGCCCCCACCGTCCTGCTCTACGGCCACTACGACGTCCAGCCGCCCGGCGACGAGCGGCTCTGGTCCTCACCGCCGTTCGAGCCCACCGACATCGAGGGCGGCATCCGCGCCCGCGGCATCGCCGACGACAAGGCCAACCTCATGGTCCACATCGGCGCGCTGCGCGCCTACCGCGGCCGCCCGCCGGTCGGCATCCGGATCGTCTTCGAGGGCCAGGAGGAGTACGGCAGTGCCTTCGACGACTACCCGCCCACCGAGCCCGGCCTGTTCGCCTGCGACGCGATGATCATCGCCGACACCGGCAGCATCCGTCCCGGCACCCCCACCCTCACCACCGCCCTGCGCGGCTCGGTCGTCGTCCACGTCGAGGTCCGCACCCTCAATGCCGCCGTGCACAGCGGCGAATACGGCGGTGCCGCCCCGGACGCGCTGCTCGTCCTGCTCAAGGCCCTCGCCACCCTCCACGACGTGCACGGCGACGTCGCGGTCGAGGGCCTGCGCCGCGAACCCTGGCCCGGTACCACGTTCACCGACGACGAGTTCCGCGAACTGGCCGGCGTGCCGCACGGTATCCCGCTCATCGGCTCCGGCGGCCTGGGCGAACGCCTCTGGAGCGGCCCCGCCCTCACCGTCACCGGCCTGGACGCGCCGTCCGTCGAGCGCGGCGCCTCGGCCGTCGTCCCGTACGCCCGCGCCAAGCTCAACCTGCGCATCCATCCCCGGCAGGACCCGCACCAGGCGCAGGACGCGCTCGTCCGACACCTGACGCGCCTGCGCCCCTTCGGCATCCCGCTCACCGTCACGCCCGGCGACGCCGCCCCCGGATACGAGGCGGCCACCGATGGCCCCGCCTACCGCGCCGCCCGCACCGCCCTGCGCCGCGCCTGGGGCGCCGACCCCGTCCACACCGCCACCGGCGGCTCCGTCCCGCTCGTCAACGGCCTGGCCCGGGCCGTACCGGACGCCGAGGTCCTGCTCTTCGGCGCCGAGGACAACCTCTGCCACCTGCACGCCCCCGACGAGCGCGTGCTGCTCTCCGAACTCCGCGCCGCCCTGCTCGCCGAGGCGGCCTTCTTCGCCGAATACGCCGCCGCCCACCGCGCTTGACGGGCCGGCTCAGTCCTCGACGTGGGCCGTGCGCCGTCGGACGTCGGCCATCAGCTTGTCCAGCAACGTGATGAGTACGTCGCGTTCCCGGGCCGACAGATCGCTGACGAGGGTGGCCTCGCGGCCCAGGACGGCGTCGACGGAGCGCTCGATGAGCGCGTGGCCCTCGGGCCTCAGCGACACCAGTACGGTCCGGCGGCCGGTGGTTCCCGGTCGTCGCTGGACCAGGCCGTCCCGCTCGGCCCGGGCGACGCGCTGGGAGACGGCTCCGGCGGTCACCAGTGTCAGCTCGGCGATCTCACGGGTGCTGAGGGTGTAGGGCGGCCCGGAACGCCGGATGACGGACAGCAGGTCGAGGGTGGCCGCATCGATCCCCGCTTCGCGCAGCACCCGGTTGCGGTCGTTGGCGAACAGCTTCCCCAACGTCATCTCCGCGGGCTACATCGCCGGCACCAACTTCTTCCACGGCCGACTGGCCGACGAGCGTGCGCAGGCGCTCGTGGCGGAAACGCACAACAAGCGCCCCGGCACGGTCGAGGACATCGCCGAGACGGCGTACTTCCTCGCCTCTCCGGGCGCCCGCCACATCACCGGCCAGACCCTCCACGTCAACGGCGGAGCCTTCACCACACGCTGACGGCCGGTGGGGGAAAGCCCCGCCGGGTCATCGGACGACCCGGCGGCGGACCACGGCCCCTGGGCCGCCTGGGTCACATGGGCCGCCTGCGCCACATGGGCCGCCTGGGCTGCCTGGGCCTCTTACGCCGCCGAAATCGCCTGCACCTGAATCGCCTTCACCAGGCCGGCGACCAGGTTCGCCCGTTCCGCCATGGTGTCGACCAGCAGGTACTCATGGTCGGCGTGCGCGCCGCCGCCGACCGCTCCGAGGCCGTCGAGCGTGGGCACGCCCAGGGCGGCCGTGAAGTTGCCGTCGCTTCCGCCGCCGACCGCCGCGGCTTCGAGGCCGGGCAGCAGCCGCCGGGCCAGCGCGAAGAGCTCGGCCGACGCCGACTCGGGCATCGGCGGGCGGCCGATGCCTCCCTCCACCGTGACCTCCGCCCCGTCCAGATGCGGGGTCAGAGCCGCGAAGGCGGACTCGATGCGCTCCTTCTCGCCGGCCGACTCGACCCGGACGTCGACGATCACGGTCGCCTCCGCGGGGACGACGTTGTCGAGGGTGCCGGCGGACGCGACGGTCGGGGTGACGGTCGTGCCGAGCGCGGGCCGGCCGAGCGCCGCGATGTCCAACACCTGGTGTGCCGCCTCGACCAGGGCGTTGACCCCGGCCGCGGGCTCCAGACCGGCGTGCGACGCCCGGCCCTTGACGACGACCCGGAACGTGCCGCAGCCCTTGCGGCCGGTCTTCAGCGCCCCGCCGTCCGCCGCGCCCTCGAAGACCAGCACGGCCCCGCACGCACGCGCACGCTCTTCGATCAGAGCACGGGAGGAACGGGAGCCGACCTCCTCGTCGGCGGTCACCAGGATCTCGACGCCCGACCGGTCGTCGAGCGCCGCCAGGCCATGAACGGCCTGCACCAAACCGCCGAGCATGTCGAAGACCCCGGGCCCGGTCGCCTTCCCGCCCTCGACCCTGAACGGGCGGCGCTCCAGGGTGCCGAGCGGAAACACCGTGTCATGGTGCCCGAGGATCAGTACCTTCGGTTCGCCGCCCCCTGACCAGCGGACATGCGGTCCGGCTTCGCTCTCCACCAGGACGGCCCGCCCGCCGAGGCGGTTCTCGACGACCGCGGCGACCGCATTCGCCGATGCCCGCAACGCGTCGATATCACGCGAGGGAGACTCGATCTCGACGAGTGTCCTGAGGTCCTCAAGCATCGCGTCGACACTCACCTCGACCGCCTTGTGCATCGTCACGGCGCAAGCGTACGTGGCAGCCTCCTCACCCGGGCCCTCCGCTCCCACGAGGGCGGTCGCCATGCACCTCCGCCGGCGCCGCCGGCGCCCGCCCCCTCCGCCGGCGCCGCCGGCTCCGGACCACGCCGCCCGGCCGCGGCCCACCGCCCCTTCCCCGGCCTACAGTTGGCCCGTGGCCGAAGAGACGTGGAACAGCGTGGACGGGCAAGCACAGGTGGGAAGCCTCGTGCAGGCCGGGCACATCGGGGCGGTGCACCTGCACGGGCCGCCGTCGGCGCCACCGCGCCGTATCCCCTGTCAGTTACCGCCCGAGGTCCAGCACTTCGAGAACCGCGAGGACGAACAGGCGCGGGTCCTCCGGGCCACGGAGGAGTGGTTCGAGGGCGGTGCCGACCCGGAGCGTCCGCTGATCGTCAGCGTCAGCGGACTGACCGGCGTGGGCAAGACGGCGCTCGGCTTCCGGCTCGCCCGACGGCTCCAGGAGAGCTGCCCCGACGGAGTGCTGTACGCGGACCTCGACGAGGGGCGGCGCGACGGCACCGCGGACCTCGCCGATGTGCTGCGCCAGATGCTGCGGGCGCTCGGCGTCCCCCAGGACGAGATCGAGCGCTCGCTGACCGCACGCCACCGGCACTACCTCGACGAGACCCGGGACCGACGGCTCGTCGTCGTCCTCGACAACGTGCGGCGCTTCGAGGCGGAGGCCGAGCTGCTGATGCCCGCATCGGCCGGCAGCGCGGTGCTCCTCGTCGGCCCGCGGACACCCGCCGACCTCGACCCCGGCGTGGCGGTCGAGCTGCCGCTGCGACCGCTCACCGAGGAGCACGCGGTAAGGCTCCTGCTGCGCATCGCCGGCGATCCGGCCCCGGCCGCCGACCCGGAAGCCGTCGGTGAACTGGCCCGGTTGTGCGCCGGCCTGCCCGCCGCACTGCGCGTCGCGGGCCGGTGGGTCCGCAGGCACCGGCGGCGCGGCTGGGCGCGGCTGATCGCCGGATTGACCATCGAACTGCAGGAGAAGGGGGTGCCGGAGACGGAGCTGGTGTGGAACGCGACGTACCAGGACCTCAGCGCCCCGGCCCGTACCCTCTACCGCCTGCTCGCCGCCGACCCGGGCCCGGCCCTCACCCCGGAAGCCGCGGTCGCCCTCCTGGGCGCGGGCGAGGACACCGCCGAGGAGGCACTGGAGGAGCTGGAGGGCGCCGGACTGCTGGACCTCGTGCCGGATCTGGACGAGGACACGACGCCGGCGGCAAAGGCCCCCGGCTCCCGCGACGAGCGCGCCGGCCACAATGCCGCCGACCGGGCCGACCGGGCCGACCGGGCCGACCGGGCCGACCGGCTGCGGATGCACGCGCTCGTGCGGGCCCATGCCCGCCGCCGTGCGGCCTCCGACGCGGCGGACGGGGAGGCGGCCGGCGGTCGGCAGCGGACCGTCCGCTGGCATCTGCGCCAGGCCCAGCGCGCCGACGAGCGCGGCGCCGGGAAGCGGATGACCCTCGCCGCACCCGTACCACCCCTGCCCGGCGCCCCGGACGTCGACTTCACCGGCAAGGCGGCGGCCCTGCGCTGGCTGCACACCGAGCGGCGGGTCCTGCACTCCTGCGTCCGCCTCGCCTACGAGGCGGGCCTGTACGCCGAATCCTGGGCGCTGTGCGAACCGCTGTGGACGCATCTGCTCGACCACCCGGGCAGCGCCGACGACATCGACTCCTTCCGTACCGGCCGGGACGCCGCACTGCGCGCCGAGGACCTGCCGGCCGCGATCCGGATGCGCTGCCAGCTCGCCCGGCCGTTGTGGGAGAGCGAGCGCTACACCGAGGCCGGGCGCGAGCTGGACGCCGCGGTGAGCGCGGCCGCCCTGCTCGGCAGCGCCCCGGCGCACCGCAAGCTGTACGCCTCCGCACTCGAATTCCGCGGCCGGCTCCAGGCCGAACAGGGCGCCTGGGCCGCCGCGGTACCGGACTACGCACAATCCCTGCGCGTGCACCAGGAGATCGGGAACGTCTACGGCGAGCTGCTCCTGACCTATCTGCTCGGGCAGACGAGCGAGGGCCTGGACGAACTCGACCGCGCCGCCGAGGAGTTGGGGCGCGCTCATGTAATGGCGCGGGAGCAGGGGCGCGAGCGCATGACCGCGCGCACCGGCTTCGCGCTGGGCCGGGTGCTGCTGCGGCTGGGCCGGGCCGGGGAGGCCCGGCAGCTGTACGAGGCCGCCCTTGAAGGAGCGCGGCGGCGCGGGTCCTCCTCCGAGGAGGTGCGGGTACTGGAGGCGCTTGCCGGCCTGGCCGAGGGGGAAGGGGACACGGACGCCGCCGAACGGTGCCGCGCCGCGGCCCGCGCCCTCCGGTGCCGGGGCGGCGGCAGCCCGTCCGGTCCGTCCCGGCCGCCTCACCCGGACCGCTCTCAGAACTCCTGAGCCGCCTCGGCATCCGTTGCCGGGGCCAGGTGGACCGGGTAACTGCGCTCCCCGATACGGCAGTCGAGGGTCGTCGGCAGTGACGGTGAGCCGGTCGCGGTGAGCCAGCAGTGCACCGCGGACACCACCGCCGCCGGATCCGGCCGGAACACCCGGCCGCCCTCCGCGCACGCCCCGATCCGGGCCGACAGCAGCGGTCCGCCGCGGCGCCGCAGCACGCAGCGGGCGGCGGACAGCACGACGGCGGCGGTGCGTCGGCCCGGGTACCGGTCGAGCGTCCGCGCGGTCCAGCCGTCCACGGTCCAGCCGTCCACGGGCCCCGCGGTGGCGTCGGCCGCCGGGGCCCCGCGGGCCCGGCGGAAGAGGACCGCCGCGCCCTGCGCGTGCCGCACGCTCGCCGCGTCCTCCTCGGCGGCGAGGTGGGCGACCGGCCCGTCGTAGTGCGGCGGCCGGCGTTCGACGCGTACCCAACGGCCGTAGACGGAGGCGGACACCGCGTGGACGGCCGGCGTCCGGTCCGGGACGCGGGGTACCGGCAGCAGTCGCGGCTCGGCCGGTGTGGCGGGTGGCGGCAGGCCGAGGCGCGCGTACAGCTCCGCGCGCAGCAGCGCCAGGGCCCGGCCCTGTTCGGCGAAGGCGGGCTCGGCCAGGGCGCGTACGGCCCCCGGCCGGTGCCCTTCGACGGCACGGCCGATGGCCTCGGCGGCCCGGGCGAGATCCCCGGAGACGTCCCCCACCTTCGGCACCGAGGCGAGGAGCCCGGCCATCGGGCTGCCCGGGATCAGCTCGTCGCCGCCGTCGCAGACGGCCAGCAGCGGGCGGTCCAGGGCGGCCGCGTAGAGGGCCGTCGAGCCGTGGTCGGTGAGCACCGCGTCCGCGGCGATCAGGACCGCCGCCCACTCCTCGTACGGCCGGGGCGTCAGCAGTCCGGCGTCCAGGGCCGGGGCGAGGCGCTCGGCGAGTTCGTGTGCCCCGCTCCGGCTGTAGTCGTTCGGGTGCATGATGAGCGCCAACCGGTAGGAATCCGCCGGGAGTTCGGTGGCGAGTCGGGCGGGCAGGTCCGGGTGGCGGGCGAGCAGGGACGCCGTTCCCCAGGTCGAGGTGAGGACGACCAGCCGACGGCCGCCGGTGCCCAGCGCGGTGCGGTATCGGTCGCGCAGCCCCTGTGAGGCGAGCAGCCGGTCGAGGGTCGGATCGCCGACCACGGTGGCGCGTTCGGCCGCCGCGGGACACCGTACGGCGAGCTCGGCGACCTGGCTGCGGTGGGCGAGGGCGTGCAGCGCGGCCAGTGGGGCGCCCCGGCGCAGCAGATAGGCGGCGTCCAGACCGGATGCGGAATCGGCCGTGCCCTCGTCGGGGAGCGCCTTGCCGAAGCCCGCTCCGTGCGGCAGCAGGACGAGCGGCCCCCGGAGTCGGTCGAGATCGCCTTTCGGGCTTGCGGCGAGCGTCAGGTCGTACGGGGTGCGGACCGCCTCGTCCCAGGGGACGCAGCGGGCACCGGCGGCGTCCAGGGCGGCGAGGGCCTCGGTGGCGAACTCGGAGCCGGGGATCAGGGAGAAGCGACGATCGATGCGGTCGTCACCGGAGAAGACGGGCAGGACGTCCAGGAGCCGGTGCAGCGCGACCGCGGAACGCGCCGCGAAGAGCACCGCCCTGCGGCCACCGGACCCGCTGCCCGCTGCCCGCTGCCCGCTGCCCGCTGCCCGCTGCCCGCTGCCCGCTGCGGCAGCGTCCATCTTAGTGTCGGGGGCCGCCGCCCATGTGCCGTTTCCGCAGTTCGGAGCGGGTTCCGGCAGGGGCGTCGGCGGCATGCCAGCGATGGTACCGGGGGCGCGGTGAAGGGCCGGTACGGCGGTCCGTACCGGCCCTTCGGCGTTCCCGCGGCGCGCTCAGCCGAGCAGTTCGTACGCCGGCAGCGTCAGGAAGTCCGCGTAGTCCGCGTCCAGGGCGACCTTCAGGAGGAGGTCGTGGGCCTGCTGCCACTTGCCGGAGGTGAAGGCGTCGGCACCGATCTCGCTGCGGATGGCGGCGAGTTCCTCGTCGGCGATCTTGCGGACCAGGTCGGCGGTCACCTTCCGGCCGTCCTCGAAGGTGACGCCGGCGTCCACCCACTGCCAGATCTGCGAGCGCGAGATCTCGGCGGTGGCGGCGTCCTCCATGAGGCCGAAGATGGCGACGGCGCCCAGGCCGCGCAGCCATGCCTCGATGTAGCGGGTGCCGACCTGGACGGCGTCCACCAGGCCCTGGTAGGTCGGCTTGGCCTCCAGGGAGTCGATCGCGATGAGGTCGGCCGCCGCGACGGAGACGTCCTCGCGCAGGCGGTCCTTCTGGTTCGGCTTGTCGCCGAGGACCGCGTCGAAGGACGCCCGGGCGACCGGGACCAGGTCGGGGTGGGCGACCCAGGAGCCGTCGAAGCCGTCGCCGGCCTCGCGGTCCTTGTCGTTCTTGACCTTGGCGAGGGCCTTCTCGTTGGCCTCCGGGTCGCGCCGGTTGGGGATGAAGGCCGCCATGCCGCCGATCGCGTGCGCCCCGCGCTTGTGGCAGGTGCGGACCAGCAGTTCGGTGTAGGCGCGCATGAACGGCGCGGTCATGGTCACCGCGTTGCGGTCCGGCAGGACGAACTTCGCGCCGCCGTCACGGAAGTTCTTGACGATGGAGAAGAGGTAGTCCCAGCGGCCGGCGTTCAGCCCGGAGGCGTGGTCGCGGAGTTCGTAGAGGATCTCCTCCATCTCGTACGCCGCCGTGATGGTCTCGATGAGGACGGTGGCGCGGATGGTGCCCTGGGGGATGCCGACGTAGTCCTGCGCGAAGACGAAGATGTCGTTCCAGAGGCGGGCCTCCAGGTGGGACTCGGTCTTCGGGAGGTAGAAGTACGGGCCCTTGCCCAGGTCCAGCAGCCGCTTGGCGTTGTGGAAGAAGTACAGGCCGAAGTCGACCAGCGCGCCGGGGACCGGGCGGCCCTCGAACTGAAGGTGCCGCTCCTCCAGATGCCAGCCGCGCGGGCGCATCACGACGGTCGCGAGCTCCTCGGCGGGCTTGAGGGCGTAGGACTTGCCGGACTTCGGGTCGGTGAAGTCGATCCGGCGCTCATAGGCGTCGATCAGGTTGACCTGGCCACCGACGACGTTCTCCCAGGTGGGGGCGGAGGCGTCCTCGAAGTCGGCGAGCCAGACCCGGGCGCCCGAGTTGAGCGCGTTGATGGTCATCTTCCGGTCGGTGGGGCCGGTGATCTCCACCCGCCGGTCGCTGAGCGCGGCGGGCGCCTCGGCGACCTTCCAGCTGTCGTCGGCGCGGATGTGCGCGGTCTCCGGGAGGAAGTCCAGCGTGCTGGTCCGGGCGATCTCCGCGCGGCGCTCGGCGCGGCGGGCGAGCAGTTCGTCACGGCGCGGGGTGAACCGGCGGTGCAGCTCGGCGACGAAGGTGAGCGCGGCGTCGGTGAGGACCTCGTCCTGCCGTTCCGGGGTGCGGGCGGGGTCGACTTCGACGATGGCCAGCGGGGACGGCGCTGGTGCGGACATGAGCTGTCACTCCATTCAGCGGCGGTGCCTGGCGGCCGCCGGGACGCCGGGCGGCACGGGGTGCCGCGGGCTCCGAGATACGGTCGCGGGCGCCGTCTGGATTCAGGGCGCTTCTGACCAGTGGAGACTAGTTTCCTTATCGCGGAACTTCAATGGTTTGTTGATGTCGAGATTCTCAGAGTCGACACACGTGCTGATCGATTGGCTCTCGGTGCCACCCCGGTCACTCTCCATGACGGGCGTCCCGCATGCCTGCCGGCCCGCGGAGCCGCGCCGGCCGGGCCTCACTCCAGGCGGTGCAGGTCCTCGGGGGTGTCGATGTCGTACGGCTCGGCGATGTCCCCGCACTCGACGAGTGTGAGCGCGTTCACGTGCTGCTGGAGGTAGTCGCGGGCGCCGCGGTCGCCCTCCGCGGCCGCGGCGATCCCGGCCCAGTGCCCGGCCCCGAAGAGGACCGGATGGCCGCGCCGGCCGTCGTACGCGGCCGCCACGAGGTCTGCGCCCGCGGTGTACGCCTCGATCAGCCGGACCACCGCCGCGGCGCCGATGCCCGGCTGGTCGACGAGGGACACCACCACGGCGCCCGCCCCCTCGCCGGTCAGCGCGGCGAGCCCCACCCGGAGCGACGAGCCCATGCCCTGCGCCCAGTCGGGGTTGACCGAGATGCCGTACGCCGCGAGGTCGGCCCGGGCTCGTACGGAGTCGGCGGCCGCGCCGAGCACGATGTGCACCGGCCGGCAGCCGCCCTCCCGCAGGACCCGTGCCGCGTGCTCGACCAGCGGCCGTCCCCGGTGGTCGAGCAGTGCTTTCGGCCGTCCCCCCAGGCGCCGGCCGCCACCCGCGGCGAGCAGCAGACCGGCCACCCTCCCCTCGGGCCGGGACGTCGTCGTCTGCACCTGTGGTGCTGCGGAGGTGTCGATCGCTGTCGAGGTGTCGTCGGCTTCGGAGGTTTCGATCGGCGATGTCGGTGCCATGGGGACTGCTTACCTCATGGCACCGTACGACGTGGGCCGTTGGCCGTCGTCACCCGTGGCGTCAGGCCGCGTCGTCGGCGGCGCGCTGGCGCGGGATGTTCGGCCGGAACCGGTCCCGTAGGTGGTGTGTGCGTTCCTCCGCGCGACGGCGCTCGGCCACGTAACGGTGTATGTGCTCCAGGGTGATTTCCGATGCGTCGGAAAGGCCGTACGCACGGCAGATGAGCTGGACGACGCTGATGCCGCGACGGTTCGGTCCGGTGCCGGGTCCGGTGTGGGACTCCATGCCGTTCTCCGATCCAGTGATATGCCGGATATTTCCTCGGAAGGGAGAATGCTCCGCCTTGCCCCCCTGTACGCATCGGTTCGGCCACGCCCACGCCAACGGGTGGCATGGGGAACGCATGTACACACGGCCCATGACGCATGGTCAGTTCAATACGGGGAAGGGGCGCGTGACGGTGTGCCGGCGCACCCCGTGGCGCCCGCCGCCGAGCCCTGATCACGGCCGGAGTTGCCGTGAAATGCGGGCGCGAAACCGGCTCTTCGGACAAGGCGCCCGCCTGCCGGCCGGCGATGTCACGGTGCGCCGTGCGGCCGGATAAGGTTCTGCCCCGTTGCGGGCAATCGTGGCTGTCTGCCGGTGGGGCAGATCAGGCCTCTTTTCTGAAGTCGGGGGACGTTCGTGGTGAACAGTGTGGGCTCGTCCGGGATCTTCCAGCCGCTGGAGGGCGACGACCCGCGGGCGATCGCGGGCTACCGCCTCACGGCCAAGCTCGGCTCCGGCGGCATGGGCAAGGTCTACCTCTCGTACACGCCCGGCGGGCGCCCGGTGGCCATCAAGGTGATCCGTCCCGAGTTCAGCGAGGACGCGGAGTTCCGCCGCCGCTTCAAGCAGGAGGTGCAGTCCGCACAGCGGGTGCAGGGCCTGTTCACCGCGCCGGTCATCGACAGCGACGCGGACGGCCCGAGCCCCTGGCTCGCCACCGCCTACGTCCCCGGCCCCTCGCTCTCCGCGGCGGTCGCCGCACACGGCCGGCTCCCGGTCCCCACGGTCCTCCTGCTGGTCGCCGGCATCGCCGAGGCGCTGCAGGTCATCCACGGCGCGGGCATCGTGCACCGGGACCTCAAGCCGTCCAACGTGCTGCTGGCCGCGGACGGCCCGCGGGTGATCGACTTCGGTATCGCCCGGGCCGCCGACGCGACCTCGCTCACCAGTAGTGGCGTCACGGTCGGTACGCCCACCTTCATGGCGCCCGAGCAGGCCGCCGGCAGCACCGTCAGCCCGGCCACCGACGTCTTCGCGCTGGGCCAGGTCGCGGCCTACGCGGCGATCGGCACCCCGGCGTTCGGCGAGGGCACCTCGCACGGCGTGCTCTACCGCATCGTCCACGAGGAGCCGGACCTGACCGGACTCCCCGAGGAACTGCGGGAGTTGGTCAGCCGCTGCCTGGCCAAGGACGCCGCGGACCGGCCCTCGGTGGCCGAGGTGATCGAACTGTGCGGGGCCGCCTCCGGGCAGACGCAGCTGCGCCGTCCCGAGGACTGGCTGCCCAGCGCCGTCGCCGCCGACATCACCACGCGGACCGCGGCCCCGGCGCCCGTACAGACCCCGCCGCCCCCGCTGGAGGCCCCGACCGCGGGCGCCCCGGCCCAGCCGGCGCAGCCGCCCGCACCGCCCGCCCAGCCGGCGGCCCAGCCGGCGCCCGCCGTCCCGCCGGTGCCGACCGAGCTGAGCCACCCGCAGACCCCGCCGCCGGGCTTCGGCCCCGCGGCGTACGCGCCGACCGTCGGCGCCACCGCGCAGGGGACGCCCACCGCGCCCGTCGCGGCCGCCGCCCCGGGCGGTCCGACGGCCACCGGCCCCACCGCCGCCTATCCGGCCGCCGCCGCGCCGGCCCCGCAGCCTCCGAAGAAGAAGCGCAAGGGCCTGGTCACGGCGCTGGTGCTGGTCTGCCTGCTGGCCTTCGCCGGTGCCGGCGGCGGGGTCGTCTACGCGCTGATGAAGGACGACGGGCAGACGAAGAACAAGCAGGCCGACGGCGGCGCCAAGGCCAAGAACAGCGCCGCCTCGCCGACACCGAGCGCGGACCCGACCGCGACCCCGGGCGGGGACAGCACGGGCACGCCGGCCGCGCCCGTGCAGGACCCGACGCCGACCGACTACAAGAACGTCAACCTGTCGGACGACTACCACCTGTCGATGGCCGACGAGTCGATGAAGCCGACGAACTCGGACAACGACACCGACGTCGACTTCTCCTACCAGGACAACAGCTACTCGGACGACCAGGTCACCACTGAGAACGGCAAGCTGGTGCTGCTGAACCAGGGTGAGGAGGGCTCGCTGGAGACCTGCCGCAACGAGACCCGGTACACCGAGACGATCCTGACCAAGCAGCTCACCAAGGGCGCGCAGATCTGCCTCACCACGGACTACGGCCATGTCGCACTGATCACCTTCAAGGGCTTCGCACCCAAGTCCGACCCCAGCAGCTACATGACCATCGACGTCCGCGTCTGGCGCAACGCGGTCCAGCCGAAGCAGGACTGACTCGGACTCACCCGCCCACCCCCCGAAGGGGGGTGGGCGGCGGGGAAAACAAACAAAGAGGAGCAGCGGGTGGGCGGCGGGGAAACAGAGGAGCCGCGGAACCCCGACGCCCCAGTGGGAGCCGCGGCATCGCAATGCGCCCACCGGGCCCCGCGACATCGCGACGCGCCCACCAGGCCCTGCGGCATCGCGACGCGCCCACCACGCCCCGCGCGACGCCCCACTACGCCCCGCGGAATCCCGACGCGCCTACGAGAGATGCCGGACGGGTGTTCGGGAGCGGTAGGGCGGCCGGCGGTGGCGGAAGTTCGGGTCCGGCGATTTTTTCGCGTTCCGTGTGGCGCAGGTAGCACACAGTGGCGTTAACTGTCCCGCACTGTGGGACGGGTAAGCGGCCTGGGAGGGCGCCGTCGTTGTGGAACAACTGCAAGGGGACGTACGGGTGAGCAGGGCCGACGGGGACCCGCGGGTGGCGGAGCTGCGTGGGGCGGTGGCCCGGCTGCGGCGTCAACTGGCCGTGCTGCCGGGGGAGTTACCGGATCGGGCGGCCGCCGACGAGGAGTTGGCCGCGCTGGATGCGATGGTCAGTCACGGGATGCCGGAGGTGCCCCGGCTGCGCCGCTCGTTACTGCTGATCGCCGGGGCGGTCGGTTCGGTGAGCGCGCTGTCGCCCGCGCTGAGCGAGGTGCGTGTGGGCATCGACCGGTTCGGCCCGCTGCCGGGCGGTCGGTGACCAGGGCGATCAGAGCTCAGTAAGGCTGGTGACCAGGGCGATCAGAGCTCAGTGGGTCCGGTGTGCAGAGCGACCAGCGCTCAGTAAGGCCGGTGAGCACGGCGATTCATCGCTCAGTAGGTCCGGTGAGCAGGGCGAGCAGCGCTCAGTAAGGCCAGGGGCGAGGACAGTCGCAAGGTCGGAAGGCCGTGCCGCCGGCCGGACAGCCGCGTAGCCCCGGCCGGACAGTCGAGTAGCCCCGACCGGACAGCCGCGTAGTCCCGGCCAGAACAGCCGCACCGCCCCGGCCGGACAGCCGCGCCGCCCCGGCCGGGGAGCTGTCCGGGGCGGTTACGCCGGGGTCTGGTTGGCCAGCGCGACCGACAGCTGGGCCGCGACGTCCTGCAGGACCGGCACGATCTTGTCCGTTGCCGCCTCCGTCACCCGGCCGGTCGGGCCGGAGATCGAGATGGCCGCGGAGGTGGGGGAGTTGGGCACCGGCACCGCGAGGCAGCGGACGCCGATCTCCTGCTCGTTGTCGTCGACCGCGTAGCCGAGCCGGCGGACGTCGGCGAGGGCCTCCAGGAAGCGGTCCGGCTCGGTGATCGTCTTCTCGGTCGCGGCGGGCATGCCCGTACGGCCGAGCAGCGCGCGGACCTCCTCCGGCGGGTGGTTGGCCAGCAGGGCCTTGCCGACGCCGGTGGAGTGCGGCAGGACGCGGCGGCCGACCTCGGTGAACATCCGGACCGCGTGCCGGGACGGCACCTGGGCGACGTAGACGATCTCGTCACCGTCGAGCAGCGCCATGTTGGCGGTCTCGCCGGTCTCCTCGACCAGGCGGGCCAGGTACGGCCGGGCCCAGGTGCCGAGGAGGCGGGAGGCGCTCTCGCCGAGCCGGATCAGCCGGGGGCCGAGCGCGTACCGGCGGTTGGGCTGCTGACGGACGTAGCCGCAGGCGACGAGCGTGCGCATCAGGCGGTGGATGGTGGGGAGCGGCAGTCCGCTGCTGCCGGACAGCTCGCTCAGGCCGACCTCGCCACCGGCGTCGGCCATCCGCTCCAGCAGGTCGAAGGCGCGCTCAAGGGACTGGACGCCGCCGCTGGCGCCTGCGGGCTTGGCTTCGGCGGCGGAGGTGCTGGCGCTGGACGGCGGCACGTCGCGTTCCTTTCGGGGCGGGTCAGATCGGTCTCGGCTGGGACTTGCGGGCGCCGGGCCCGACCGCAGCAGCCTACCGGTCCCCCTACGTTGACACATCGCCCTTCGCACACTCGTTCTCGCCGGTCAGGCCCTCTTTGTCCCGCGGTAGGGGCTGTCGGGCAGGCCGGTAGCCGCGATCCCTTGACGGTGCCAGTGGCCGTAGCTACGTTCTGCTGCGCGAAACCTACTGTCCATTCTATGGAATCCTCCAAATCGTGGGAGTGTCATGCGCCTACTCGTCATGAACCCGAACACCACGGCTTCCATGACCGCTTCGATCCGCGCCACCGCCCTCGCGGCCGCCGCCCCGGGCACCGAGATCCTCGCCACCGAACCTCTGTGGGGACCCGTGTCGATCGAGGGACATTTCGAGGGTTACCTCAGTGCGGCGGCCGTCCTCGACCGGCTCGCCACCCTCGACACGCCCTTCGACGCCCTGGTCATGGCCGGGTTCGGCGAACCCGGCCGGGAGGGCGCCCAGGAGCTGCTCGACGTCCCCGTACTGGACATCACCGAGAGCGCCGCCCAGATGGCGATGATGCTCGGCCACGCATACGGCATCGTCACGACCCTCGACCGCGCCGTACCGCAGATCCAGGACCGGCTGCTGACCGCCGGGCTGCTCCAGCGCTGCGCCGCCGTCCGGGGCGCCGGGCTCGGGGTGCTGGAGCTGGAGGAGGACCCGGAGCGCACCGTCGCCGTGATCATCGAGACCGCCCGTGCGGTCGTCCGGGCCGGCGCCGAGGTCATCTGCCTCGGGTGCGGCGGGATGGCCGGACTGGACGAGAAGGTCGCGGCGGAGCTCGGGGTGCCGGTCGTCGACGGGGTCGCGGCGGCGGTGAAGTTCGCCGAGGCGGTCGTCGGACTCGGACTGGTCACCAGCACGGCGCGCAGTTTCGCCCCGCCCCGGCCCAAGGCCATCGGCTCCTGGCCGCTGAGCACCCACCTCGGTCTGGGGCGCGCCCCGGGCCCCTCGTGTCACACCGTTTTTTCCGCACAGACATCAGACATCTGACAACCACCCCCTAAGCTCCACCCAACCTGCCTGGGAGGACACATGGCCACACCCCCGCAGCACCCGCAGCCGGATCCGCGGCTCTTCAACGCCGACCTCGCGCCGGCCCCCGAGCGCACCTGGGGCACGTACAGCATCTTCGCGCTCTGGATGTCCGACACCCACGCGATCAGCAACTACGCCTTCGCCGCCAGCCTCTTCGTGCTGGGCCTGCCGGCCTGGGAGGTGTTCCTGGCCCTGCTGGTCGGCATCACGATCGTCCACTGGCTGATGAACCGCATGGGCCACGCCGGCCACCGGACCGGCGTGCCCTATCCCGTGCTCGCCCGCGCGAGCTGGGGTGTCTACGGCGCCAACGTCCCGGCCCTCCTCCGGGCGGTGATGGCCGTGGCCTGGTACGGCATCCAGACCTGGCTCGCCTCGACCGCCGTGGTCCTGCTGACGCTGCAGATCGCGCCGGGCCTGGACGCCTACCACCACAACTCGGTGCTGGGCCTGTCCACCCTGGGCTGGGTCGCGTTCCTGCTGATGTGGGGGCTGCAGGCCGTACTGCTGACCCGGGGCATGGAGTTCATCCGCAAGGTGCAGGACTTCGCGACCGGACCGGTGGTCTGGCTCGTGGTGCTGGCGCTCGCCGTGTACCTGGTGGTCAAGGCGCACGGGGACATCTCGCTGACCCGCAGCCTCACCGGCCTCAGCGGTTCCGCGCAGCTCCGGCAGAGCCTGATCGCGGTCAGCCTGACCGTCGCCACCTTCCTCACCCTGGTCCTCAACTACGCCGACTTCGCCCGCTTCACGCCCGACCACCGCTCCTACCGCCGCGGCAACCTGATCGGGCTGCCGGTGAACTTCACCGCCTTCGCGGTGGTCGCCGTCCTGGTCACCGCGGGCACCATCGCGGTCTTCGGGGAGGCGATCCACGACCCGGTGAAGGTGATCCAGAAGATCGACGACCCGGTGGTCACCGTCATCGGCGCACTGGCCTTCATCGTCGCCACCATCGGTATCAACGTCGTCGCCAACTTCGTCTCGCCCGCCTACGACTTCGCCAACCTCGCGCCGAAGTACCTCGACTTCAAGCGCGGCGGCATGATCACCGCGGTGCTGGCCGTCGTCGTCCTGCCCTGGAAGCTGTACTCCTCGGCGCTGGTGATCCAGTACTTCCTCGGCGCGCTGGGCGCCTTCCTCGGTCCCCTGGTGGCGATCCTGCTCGTCGACTACTACCTGGTGCGCCGGGGCCGGATCGATGTCGACGCGCTCTTCTCGGCCGACGCCGCGGGTGCGTACTACTACCGCCGGGGCTACAACCCGAAGGCCGTGATCGCCTTCCTCCCCGCCGCCGTGGTCTCGGCCGCGCTCGCCCTGGTGCCGGCCTTCGACGCGGTCGCACCGTTCTCCTGGGTCTTCGGCATGGCGCTGTCCGGCGGGATCTACGCCGCGGTCTCCCGGCGGGGACGAGTGCCGGCCGGGGCCGGCCCGATCCCGGACGGGATCATCCCCGCGCAGGCCGTCCCGGCAGTGGCGGGGCGGACGGACGGCCCGCGGGGCGCCGGCCCGGCGGTCGCACCGGTGGCCGCGGAAGGGTCTTGACGGGCCGGGGTCCGGAGTGAAGACTCATTCAACAGACTGTTGAATCCTGAATTCCAGATTCCGAATTCCGGATCCCGCTGCGCCGCCGGCGACCGTCCGCCGCGCCGCCACGCGACCATGAAGACACGATACGAGGAGGGGACCGGGTGTCCGAGATCGAGCTGGTGCTGCGCTCCACGCGCGTCGTGACGCCGGAGGGCACACGCGCCGCGTCCGTCGCCGTCACGGACGGCAGGATCGCCGCGGTGCTGCCGCACGACGCCGAGGTACCGGCCGGAGCCAGGCTCACGGACTTCGGCGACGACGTCCTGCTGCCCGGCCTCGTCGACACCCACGTCCACGTCAACGACCCCGGCCGCACCGAGTGGGAGGGCTTCTGGACGGCCACCCGCGCGGCCGCGGCCGGCGGTATCACCACCCTCGTCGACATGCCGCTCAACAGCCTGCCGCCGACGACCACCACCGCCCACCTCGACACCAAGCGCGAGGTCGCCCGCAGCAAGGCCCACATCGACGTCGGCTTCTGGGGCGGCGCCATCCCCGGCAACGTCAAGGACCTCCGCCCGCTGCACGACGCCGGCGTCTTCGGCTTCAAGTGCTTCCTGTCACCCTCCGGCGTGGACGAGTTCCCCGAGGTCGACCAGGAGCAGCTGGCCGCCGCCCTCGGGGAGATCGCCGGCTTCGACGGACTGCTGATCGTGCACGCCGAGGACCCCGGCCACCTCGACGACGCCCCCCGGCCGCACGGCCCCAAGTACGCCGACTTCCTCGCCTCCCGCCCCCGCGTCTCCGAGAACGAGGCGATCGCCGGGCTCATCGTGCTCGCCAAGCAGCTCGACGCCCGGGTCCACGTGCTGCACCTGTCCTCCAGCGACGCGCTGCCGCTGATCGCCGCCGCCAAGCGCGAGGGCATCAAGGTCACCGTCGAGACCTGTCCGCACTTCCTCACCCTGACCGCCGAGGAAGTCCCGGACGGCGCCACCGAGTTCAAGTGCTGCCCGCCCATCCGCGAGGCCGCCAACCAGGACGCCCTGTGGGAGGGCCTGGCCGACGGCACCATCGACTGCATCGTCTCCGACCACTCACCCTCCACCGCCGACCTCAAGACCGCCGACTTCGGCGCGGCCTGGGGCGGCATCTCCTCCCTCCAGCTCGGCCTGCCCGCCATCTGGACCGCGGCCCGCGCGCGCGGCCACCGCCTCGACGACGTCGTGCGCTGGATGTCCACCGCCCCCGCCGCCCTCGTCGGCCTCGACCGGAAGGGCGCCATCGAGCCCGGCCGGGACGCCGACTTCGCGGTGCTCGCCCCCGACGAGACCTTCACCGTCGACCCGCAGGCCCTCCAGCACCGCAACAAGATCACCGCGTACGCCGGCAAGACCCTCTACGGCGTCGTCCGGTCCACCTGGCTGCGCGGCCGGCAGATCAACGACGGCACCACCCTCGCCGAGCCCACCGGCGAACTGCTCGAAAGGCCGCACCGCGCATGACCACCGACGGCATACCCCGCTACACCGGCGACGCCGGCCCCTACCAGGGCGGCGACCCGTACGCCGACTACCGCACCCCCGGCGCGGCCGGCTTCCCCTTCACCCACCTCCCCGACCTCGCCGACCGCCGGCTCGGCGCCGGTGTGCTCGCGGCCAACGACGAGTTCTTCGCCGAGCGGGAGAACCTCCTCAAGCCCGAGCCCGCCCACTTCGACCCCGAACTGTTCGGCCACAAGGGCAAGATCATGGACGGCTGGGAGACCAGGCGCCGCCGCGGCACCGACGGCGCGCACCCGTTCCCGGCGGACGAGGACCACGACTGGGCGCTGATCCGGCTCGGCGCGCCCGGCGTGATCCACGGCATCGTCGTCGACACCGCCCACTTCCGCGGCAACTACCCGCAGTCCGTCAGCATCGAGGGCACCTGCGTCGAGGGCACGCCCTCGCCCGAGGAACTGCTCGCCGCCGACGTGACCTGGACGCCGCTCGTCCCGCGCACCGCCATCGCCGGCCACGCCGCCAACGGCTTCGCCGTGGACACCCCCCGGCGCTTCACCCACCTCCGGCTCAACCAGCACCCCGACGGCGGCGTCGCCCGCCTGCGGGTGTACGGCGAGGTCGTCCCGTCCCCCGACTGGCTCGCCGCGCTGGGCACCTTCGACCTCGTCGCGCTGGAGAACGGCGGCCGGGTCGAGGACGCCTCGGACCGCTTCTACTCCTCGCCCACCCACACCATCCAGCCGGGCCGCTCCCGCAAGATGGACGACGGCTGGGAGACCCGGCGCCGCCGCGGCACCGGCAACGACTGGGTCCGCTACCGGCTCACGGAACAGTCCGTGATCCGCGCGGTGGAGATCGACACCGGCTACCTCAAGGGAAACGCGGCCGGCTGGGCGGCCCTGTACGGACGCGACGGAGAGCACGGCGACTGGACCGAACTCCTGCCCCGCACCCGGCTCCAGCCCGACTCCGTGCACCGCTTCCTTCTCGACGGCGCACCCGCCGTCACGCATGTCCGGCTCGACATCTTCCCGAACGGCGGGATCGCCCGGTTGCGCTTGCACGGCTCCCTGACGGAAGACGGCGTTCGCCGCCTGGCTGCCTCCCACGTGGCCGGCTGACCGGCGGCGGGCTGCGCTTTGCGGGGCCTTCCACGCTGTCTGCGGCGCCGCACTGCGCGCAACGGCACCACTACGGCGCCGCAGCCGAGGACGTGGGGCGCACGGCGGAATCGACGAACGCGTCCAGTACCTTGTCCGCCACCACCACCGGAACCCGCTTCCCCTTCAGGTCCACGTACACGAAGGACTTGGCGGTCTTCACCTGCTCCGGGATCCGCTGCCGCAGTTCCTCGGCCCGGGCCTCGTCGCCCGCCTTCCTCGCCTCGATCAGCTCCAACGCGGTGCGCCCCGCGACCCCCCAGGCGTGCGTCGCGTCCAGCCACGGCCCGCTGTCGGCGAGGAAGCCGCGGTCCGCCAGCCGGCCGCGCAGCACCGCGGGGGCGTCCCGGAGGGTCCGCAGCACCGCGTCCAGCCGCCCGGCGTCCCCGTCCTCGCGGAACTGTCCGAGGGCGGCGGCCAGTTCGGGTGCCTGCTGCGGATTGAGCGCCGAGGCGTAGCTCGCATCGGCGAAGGCCCGTAGTGCCCGTCGGGTCGCCGTGTCGCCGCCGGCCAGCTCGTCGAGCGCGGCACCCCATGACGTACGGGCGTCATAGGCCCGGTCGTTCCACGCGTAGTCCGCCACCGTGTACAGCGCGATCTTGGACGCCGCGGGCTGGATCATCGGGTTGGCGGTGATCCCCGCCAGCTTCCCGGGCAGCCCCTTCTCCCGGCCGTTGAACGGGCCGAGCAGCAGTCGGCTGGTCACGTAGTCGTTGACCGGATAGTTGTCCCAGGTCAGGATCGGGTGGCCGAAGACCTCCCGGGCCTGCTCGGCCTGCGCGACGGTCATCGTGGGCGCTATCACCCCGACGCCCGTCCACTCCACCACCACGTTCTCGTCCAGCTGGGTGGCGAGCGCCTTCTTGTACGGCGTGGGCTTCACGTCGTAGTACTCGGTCGGCACCATCTCCAGTGGGCGGGCACCGGGATGACCGGCGATGAAGTCCTGGTTGACGCGGTTGAGCAGATGGGCCTGCGCCGCGCCGGCCGCCCCGCCGCCGGTGCCGAACCTCTCCTGATCGGCCGCGCAGTTCCAGTGCGTGTAGCTGATGTCGTCCAGCGGCACGGCGAAGTCACGCACGCCGATGTCCCACAGTGTCTGGAACTTGGCGGTCAGCGCCTTGAGGTCGGTGTCCGAGCTGTAGCAGACGGAGAGGCCGGGGGAGAGGGCGTAGGTGAAGTCCACATGGCGGGCCCGGGCCCGGTCCACCAGCTCCTTGAGCTGCCCGAGCCGGTCCGTGGGGTAGGGATCACGCCACTTCTCCCGCAGATAGGCGTCGTCCTTCGGCGAGTAGACGTAGGTGTTCAGCTTGTGCGCGCCGTAGAAGTCGAGCTGGTCGAGGCGGGCGCGGTGCGACCACGGCGTGCCGTAGAAGCCCTCGATGACACCGCGCCGCGGGGTGGCCGGCCAGTCCCGTACGGCGGTGCCCGGCACCTGCCCGCCAGGGTGGTCGCGGTGCGGCAGCAGCTGCCGGAGCGACTGCGCGGCGTAGTACGTGCCGGTGGCGTCCTTGCCCGCCAGGGCGATCCGGCCGGTGCCGACGGCCAGTGCGTAGCCCTCGGCGGGCAGTCCGCCGGTGCCTTGCGCGCCCAGCTCGCCAAGCGCCCGGGAGGCCTCCGGTCCGTCCACGTAGACCGTCAACTGCCCGCCCGCGGGCGCCTGTCCGGTACGTACGACTCCGGTACGCACGACTCCGGTACGTACGACGCGGTCGGCGCCGGCGGCCTTGAGGGACCGCTCGACCAGCTCCAGCGCCGCGGGATCGGCCTTCGGCCCGGCGACGACGGCAGTGGTCGGGGTGATGACCGCCCGGCCGGGCAGGCGGTGGACGGACTGCGGGACGGGGGTGAGGGCGCCGGTCGCCGCGGGCCGGTCGCCGGCGCTCTCCCGGTCCGCACTCCGGCCGCCGCCCGGCTGCCCGGCCATGCCCGTGAGGGGCAGGACGGCCAGTGCCGTGGCCAGCGCGGTGGCCGCCGCGGTGCGCGTACGGTGCATCCTTCGGTCCTCCTCGGTGCGACGAGGTACGGGGACGAGGTACGGGACGAGGTACGGGACGAGGTACGGGACGAGGTACGGGCACGAGTCTGGTGCCAGGACTTCGCGGCAGCAGGCTTCACCCGCGGGGCGCGCCGGGGCAATGGACTTTCGGACGGAAGGGATGGACGTTGCCGGACGTCGCCGCGCGTTACCGGGCGTTGTCGGGCCGGGGACGCGGCGGTCGGCGGTCGGCGGGTCAGCGTGACTTGGCGATGATGACGAGCAGGCTCATGAAGGCCAGCAGTACGTGCGTGGCAACCACGTAGATGAACACCCGCACATACAGGCCGCGGGGTGGCTTGTTCTCGCTGTAGTGGGACGGGGCAGGGGCGGCGGAGGGGCCGGAGGGGAGGTCGGCCGGGGTCTGGTCGGGCACGGCGTACGGTCCTTTCGTTCGGGCGGCGCGCGGGCTCACACCCCGCGGTACCTCGCGTCGTCGCCCAGGCACAGCTCGGCGGCGCCGCTCTGCAGCAGCGTGTGGACGAACAGGAGCTCCGTGCCGCCCCGGGAGTCGGCGGCGATCCGGTGCGGGGTGAGCGAGTCGAAGTGCGCCGCGTCCCCCGGGGCGAGGACGTGCGCCGCCGCACCGAGCGTCAGCCGCAGCCGCCCCTTGAGGACGTAGAGCCACTCCTCGCCGGGATGCACCCGCACCAGCTCGCCCTGCGCGCGTTGCGGCACATGCACCCGGAGCGCCTGCATGGCGCGGCCGGCGCCGCCCACCGTCCAGTACGTCCAGCCGCCGGCCTCCGAGGGCTCGGCGCGGTCCGCCCGGACGATCGGGTCCCGCTCCGGGGCGGTCTCGCCCAGCAGGTCGGATACCGTGGTGCCGTACGTCCGCGCGAGCGCCAGCAGCATCGGCAGCGAGGGCTGCCGCCGGCCGGTCTCCAGACGGGACAGGTGCGCGGGCGACAGCCCCACCAGCCGGGCCGCCGTCTCCAGCGTGAGACCACTGCGTCGCCGCAGGTCACGCAGGCGCGGCGCGACGGTGGGGAGCTCGGCCGGCGGGACGCCGGGAGGCTCGTCGGGGAGCTCGGACATATCCCTGGTATAGCGAGATACGGCCTGGCGGGCAAAAGTTTTGCCTCAGAGGCAAAGACCCGCATCGCCCCGAGCCCCCGCCCTTTCGAGCCCCCGGTTCGGCATCCCGCGCCCGGGCACTCGGCGGTCCCGGCCGCGGGGTGTCCGGTCCCGGTCGGGGTGCCCGGTCCTGGCCGGGATCCGGTCCCGGCCAGGTCCCGGCCCCGGTCAGGACTGCTCGGCGTCCTCCGGGTACCACCGCAGCTCGACGGTGTTACCGTCCGGGTCCCGTACGTAGATCGACTGGGCATCGCCGCGCGCGCCGTAGCGGCCGACCGGGCCCTCCAGGACGGTGAAGGCGCCGGAGTCGATGACCTCCTGCCAGTCCAGCGGGTCCACGACCAGGCAGATATGGTCCACGTTGGTGGCCGGTGCCGCGTCCGACCCGTCCTCGGGGCGGGTGATCAGATCGATGATCGTGACGGGATTGATCCGCACCGACGGGAACGGGGCCTCGCCGGCCCGCCACTCCTCGACCCGCACCGGCTCCAGTCCGAGCGGACCGCAGTAGAAGTCCAGCGCCCGCTCGATGTCCCGCACCTTGAGCACCAGGTGGTCGAAGTCCTTGACCCGCATGGGAAATACCCTCCCGTTCGTCGCACACGGTGCTCCGGACCGTCCATGGCACCGACGGTCCGCCCACATCCTTCGGTGATCGTCCGCGCGCTCATCATGCCTGGTGGGTGGTCAACGGGTACATCCGGATTTTTCCGGCCTCCAGTTGGGGTGACCGTGTGAACTCCGGGGAAACTTCGCCCGCTTGGGATTGACAGGGCCATGTCTACGCGCGTCATTCTGGGAGGCATGAGAATCCCCCCACGGATTACCAGGATCGGCGCCGCGGGCGCCCTCGCATCGGCCCTTCTCCTCGGCGGGACCGCGGTCGCCGCCACCCCCTCCACCACGGCCGCCCCGCACGCCACGACGGCGTACGCAACGGCCGTCCACGTCAAGGACGTCGGCAGCGTCTGCTACTCCAAGCTGCCCTCGCAGGCCCATGACACCCTCGACCTGATCGCCAAGGGCGGCCCCTTCCCGTATCCGAAGGACGGGACGGTCTTCGACAACCGCGAGGGCATCCTGCCGAAGCAGAGCACCGGCTATTACCACGAGTACACGGTCATCACCCCGGGCTCGCCCGACCGCGGTGCCCGACGCATCGTGGCCGGTGAGAAGAAGGACGAGGACTACTACACCGCCGACCACTACTCCACGTTCGACCTGGTCGACCGCAACTGCTGAGACCGGCTCAACCGGCGCACAGGGTCGGCCGAACGACCCGGACACCATCCGCCGCGGCGGTCGGGGTGCCTTTCGCACCCCGGCCGCCGCTTTGCCGTGCGCCCCCTCTGGCCTGGCTCTTCTCGCATTTCTTGGCAGAAGGGGCGCGCGGGGCGCACCCCCCGAGAGAGGATTGTCGGTGGCTCCCGGTAGCGTTTCGGTGGAAACGAGGAGCGGGCGGGCATCGGCGGACAAGGGACCATGTGGGGTCAGCTGCTGCGGCGCGCCCGGGAAAGTGCCGTATCCGCCACGGCCGGGCGGTCCGGCATGGCGCGTCGCAGACAAGGAAGGACGGCGAACTGCCGTGTATCGCTGGGAGATCACCCGGGCCGCACTGGCGCAGCGCGTATTCGCCATCGTTCGCAGCAAGACCTACGACGAGGCGAGCGCCACCGCCGACACCCTGCTGTCGGCCGGCATCACGACCCTGGAGATATCCATGACCACCCCCTTCGCGCTGGAGGCGGTCACGACGCTGACGCGCGAGCTGGGTGAGGACGCGGTCATCGGCGCGGGCACGGTCCTTGACGCGATGTCGGCCCGGATGGCGGTCGACGCCGGCGCCCGCTTCCTGGTCTCGCCCAGCCTCGACCCCGAGGTCATCCGCACCGCCCACCGCTACGGCGTCCCGGTCTTCCCCGGCGTCTCGACGCCTGCCGAAATGGTCCGCGCCCTGGAGCTGGGCGCGGACGCCCTCAAGCTCTTCCCCGCCTCGACGCACGACCCGTCCTGGCTCAGGGAGGTCCGGGCGGCACTGCCGCAGGCGCCGGTGCTGCCGACCGGTGGGGTGACGGTCGACAGCGCGCCCGAGTGGATCGCCGCCGGCGCGGTCGCCGTCGGCATGGGTGCCGCCCTCTCCGAAGGCGACCGCGACACCGTCGCCAAGCGCGCCGCCGAGCTCCTCGCCCGTCTCGCCGAAGCCACCGCGGACGGGGCAGCGGGCGATGACGAGGACGGCGTGTACGGCGACTGACGGGCCGGCACACGGTCACGACGCCGTCTCCGCCGGGGCTGTCCCCACGGCCCCGGCCCTCCGTCCCGGTCCCCGGGCAGGGGCTTCACGTCGATCACCGGCTCTGCCAGGCTGAGCGCGCGCTCACCCGATGAGGCGTCAGCGCCGCGTCCAGCCCAAGGAGCCACAGGAGACCCGATGAAGCGTGCCGTCACCCTCTCCGCCCTCGCCTGTCTGCTCACCGTCACGGCAGCCGCCCCGGCGGCGTCCGGAGCCTCCGCCCCAGCGGCATCCGGAGCCTCCGCCCCTGCGCGGCAACCCGCCCACGGACACCAGGCGTCGGCGCTCGACACCGTTCCACGGCGCGGGGAGTTGCGGGTGTGCACCACCGGCGACTACCGCCCCTTCAGCTACCGCGACCCCGGGACCGGCACCTACCGCGGGGTGGACATCGACATGGCCCGGAACCTCGCCCGGAGCCTGGACGCCAAGCCCCGTTACGTCCCGACCACCTGGGCCGGGCTGATCGGCGACCTCTCGGCCGGGCGCTGCGACATCGCCATGGGCGGCATCTCGATCACCCTGGCGCGGGCCCGTTCGGTCGCGTTCAGCGAGCCCACCCGCACGGACGGCAAGACCCCGATCGTGCGCTGCGCGGACAAGGACGAGTACGGCACGCTGCAGCAGATCGACCGCCCCGGCACGACCGTCATCGTCAACCCGGGCGGCACGAACGAGGAGTTCGCCCGCGCCCACATCAAACACGCGACCCTGAAGGTCCATCCGGACAACACCACGATCTTCGACGAGATCATCGCGGGCCGCGCCGACGTGATGATGACCGACGCCAGCGAGACCCGCTACCAGGCCAAGGTCCACCCCGAACTCTGCTCGCTCCACCCGGAGAAGCCCTTCACCTTCTCCGAGAAGGCCTACGCGCTGCCCCGGGGCGACCACGACTTCACGGCCTATGTGAACCAGTGGGTGCATCTGGCCACGCACGACGGAACGTACCGGACGTACGAGAACGCCTGGATGGGGAAGTGATGACGGACATCGAACGGGGCGGCGACGAGGTCGGTACCGCGGCGGCCTTCGATCTCGCGCTGGCCCAAAAGGCCCTGGACCAGCAGCCGTTCAGCAGGCTGCTGCGGGCGCGGCTCACCGCCTTCGGGGACGGCGGGGCGACGCTGGAACTGGACATCCGCGAGGAACTGCTGCAGCAGTACGGGTAGGCGGGGGGCCGGTCGGCGACGGTCCGACAGGCGGCGGCTGAGAAATGCGGGTGCGGAACGGGCAGGCGGCGGGCAGGCTGATGGTCATGATCCTCGCGTTCGACGGCGTCCCCGGGACGCTCCCGATCCCCGCAGGCAGGCGCGCATGACCGACTGGATCACCACCCCCGTCGAACCGCACCTCCTGCGCGGCGCCCTGGAGCTGGAACGCACCGCGCGCGGCGTGCTGCCGCACCGGCTGCCGACCTGGGCCCGCAAGCAGTGGCCCGACGACTACTTGGCCATGGTCGAGTCCCAGCCGTCCGGCGTCCGGCTGGTGTTCCGCACCCGCGCCACCGCCGTCGAGCTGGACACGCTCCCCACCAAGACGGTCTACGAGGGCGCCCCGCCACAGCCGGACGGCGTGTACGACCTGGTCGTGGACGGCCGGCTCACCGCCCGGGCCGGCGTCCCGGCCGGCAACGTCCGCACCATCGACCTGACCACCCAGTCGATGGTCACCCGCCCCGGCCCGCCCGGCACCCTGCGGTTCACGGAGCTGCCCGCGGGTGCCAAGGACGTCGAGATCTGGCTGCCGCAGACGGAGACCACCGAGCTGATCGCGCTGCGCACCGACGCACCGGTCGAGGCGGCCCCGGACCGCGGCCGCCGGGTCTGGCTGCACCACGGCAGTTCGATCAGCCACGGCTCCTCGGCCGAGGGCCCGACGGCGACCTGGCCGGCGCTGGCCGCCGCCCGCGGCGGGGTGGAGCTGATCAACCTTGGATTCGGCGGCAACGCCCTGCTGGACCCGTTCACCGCGCGCGCCATGCGGGACACCCCCGCGGACCTGATCAGCGTCAAGATCGGCATCAATCTGGTCGGCCACGACCTGATGCGGATGCGCGCCTTCGGGCCGGCGGTGCACGGCTTCCTCGACACGATCCGCGAGGGGCATCCGACCGCCCCGCTGCTGGTCGTCTCCGCCGTCCTGTGCCCCGTCCACGAGGACACCCCCGGGCCCGGCGCGCCCGACTTCAGCTCCGGGACACTGCGCTTCACGGCCCTTGGCGACCCCAAGGACCCCGGGCGCCTCACGCTGAACCGCATCCGGGACGAGCTGGCCCGGATCACCGCCGCACGGGCCGCCGACGACCCGAACCTGCACTACCTCGACGGCCGGGTGCTCTACGGCGAGGCGGACCACGCCGAACTGCCGCTGCCCGACGCGCTCCACCCGGACGCGGCGGGTCACCGCCGTATCGGCGAGCGGTTCGCCGAGCGGGTCTTCGGGGACGGCGGTCCGTTCGCCGTCAGGGACGACCGGCCGTGTGCCCGAGGACGTTGACGACCCGTCCGTCCGGGTCCCGGACGAAGAAGCGGCGTACGCCCCACTCCTCGTCCGCGAGGGGCCGGACGATCGCGGCGCCCGCGGCCCGCAGGGTGGCGTAGACGTCGCGCAGCACGGCGCGGTGGTCGTCCGGGCGGCGGACCAATGCGAGCCGGGTGGGGGAGAGGCCGGTGACCGGGCGGGCGACGACGCCGGGCCGCTGGTAGATCGCGGCGTTCCCGGCCGCCAGCAGGACCACCCCGAGGCCCTCGGCCACCGCCTCGAAGGTCTCGTCCGCGTTGGCGACCACCCCGCCGATGCGCACCGGCCGGCCGCCCCGTTCGTCCAGCGCGAGCCAGTGGTCCCGTAGGGCCCCCGCGGATTCCGGCAGTGCCAGGAACGGTTCGTCGAGCAGCGCGGCGAACGGGATCTCGGCGGCCTCCGCGAGCCGGTGGCCGACCGGCAGCACCACCCACCGCGGTTCGGTGGCCACGACCTGCACGGCGAACCCCTCCTGCCCGGGAAACGGCAGCCACAGCAGCGCCAGGTCCGTCTCGCCGCCCGCGAGTCCGGCGGTGGCGTCCGCCCAGTCGATCTGCCGTACCCGGATGCGCCAGTCGGGGCGGCGTTCGGCGAGCCGGGCGCGGATCGCGGGGAGCAGTCCGCGGCCTATGCTCGTGGAGATGCCCAGGGCCAGCACGGCGGCCTCCGCGGCGGCCGCGTCGCTGACCGCGCGTTGCGCCTCGTCCCAGAGCCGGACCAGCTCCCGCGCTCTGGGCAGCAGCGCGGCGCCGGACGCGGTCAGCACCACCGCCCGCCGGTCGCGGTCGAACAGCTTCACCCGCAGTCCGGCCTCCAACTGCCGGATCTGCTTGCTCAGCCCCGGCTGGGAGATGAACAGCCGCTCGGCGGCCCGGGTGAAGCTCAACTCCTCGGCCGTGGCGACGAAGTAGCGCAGGTCCCGCAGACGAGCGTCCATAGCCATGGGTTATCAGAAATGACCTTGGACGCGCAGGAATCCCGCGACGGAACATGGTCCTATGGACGCCGACCCTATGGACGCCGACCCGGTGGACGCCGACCCGGTGGACGCCCACCCTCCCGCCGGACCCGTCGCCCTGGTCACCGGCGCCACCCGCGGTATCGGCCGCGAGGTGTGCCGACAGCTGGCGGCGCGCGGGTACACGGTGCTGCTGACCGGGCGCTCGCCGGACGCCGTGCGGCGGGCGGCCGGGGAACTGCGCGGCTCCCCCGGTGCGGGCCGGGACGTCCGGCCGCTGTGCATGGACGTCACCGACGACGCCGCGGTGGCGGCGGCCGCCGCCGAGGTCGCCGAGCGCTTCGGCCGGCTGGACGTGCTGGTCAACAACGCCGCCATCGGCTACGACACCGGGCAGCGGGCCGTCACCGCGGATCTCGCGCGGGTGCGTGAGGTGGCCGAGACCAACCTCTACGGGCCGTGGCGCACCGCGATCGCGTTCGCCCCGCTGCTGCGCGCCTCGGACCATCCGCGGCTGGTCAACGTCTCCAGCGAGGCCGGCTCGCTGACCAACATGGGCGGCGGCACCCCCGCGTACTCCGCGTCCAAGGCGGCGCTCAATGCGCTCACCCGGATGCTGGCCGCCGAGCTGCGGGCCGACGGTGTGCTGGCCAACGCGGTCTGCCCGGGCTGGGTGGCCACCGACATGGGCGGGCCGGGCGGCCGGCCGGTCGTCGAGGGCGCGGCCGGCGTGGTGCACGCGGCGACCCTGCCGGACGACGGTCCCACGGGCGGCTTCTTCCGGGACGGCCGCCCGCTGCCCTGGTAGCCTGCCGCGGCGCGAACCGCCCCCGGCCGGCGCTCGTCCGCATCACGCCTGTCCGTCGCACCGCTGCCCCCCATGTCCGGACACCGCCGCACCGCTGCCCCCCATGTCCGGACAATGTGACCTCCGGACTTCCCGTCATCTGTGCGGGCGGATACGCTCGCGAACGTGGGGAAACGCGATACGGAACAAGCCCTGGGCGCCGAGAGCCCCGTTCAGTTCAGCGTGGACCGGAGCAGTCCGGTCCCGTTGTATTTCCAGCTGTCGCAGCAGCTGGAGGCGGCGATCGAGACCGGCAAACTGGCGCCCGGCAGCCTGCTGGGCAACGAGATCGAGCTGGCCGGCCGGCTCGGGCTGTCCCGGCCCACGGTCCGCCAGGCCATCCAGTCGCTGGTCGACAAGGGACTGCTGGTGCGCCGCCGCGGCATCGGCACCCAGGTCGTGCACAGCCAGGTCAAGCGCCCGCTGGAGCTGAGCAGCCTCTACGACGACCTGGAGGCGGCCGGGCAGAAGCCGGCCACCCGGGTCCTGCTCAACACCACCATCGAGGCCGACGCCGAGGTCGCCGCCGCGCTGGGCATCGCCGAGGGCGCGGAGGTCGCGCTGGTCGAGCGGCTCCGGCTGACCCACGGCGAACCGGTCGCCCATCTGCGCAACCACCTCCCCGCCGGCCTGCTGAGGCTGGACACCGCCGAACTGGAGGAGACCGGGTTGTATCGCCTGATGCGGTCGGCCGGGATCACCCTGCACAGTGCCCGCCAGGCCGTCGGCGCCCGGGCGGCCACCGCGGAGGAGGGGCAGCGGCTCGACGAGCCCGAGGGCGCCCCGCTGCTCACGATGCAGCGGACGACCTTCGACGACACCGGACGCGCCGTGGAGTTCGGCTCGCACGTCTACCGGGCGTCGCGCTACGCCTTCGAGTTCCAGCTGCTCGTACGGCCGTGAGGGCGCCCGGCGGCTTCCCGGAGCCGCGCGAGGCGCCGGGCGGCCCCGGGAGCCGCGTCGCGGCCGCGCCCTGCCCACGTTCACCCAGCCATGTGCTTTCGTCAGAATGTTCTGACAAAGCATTGACGTGGCTCCGCGCAGGCCGTTACAACTCCTCCAGCCGCATTCCGGCGGCCGTGGAGAAAAGGCGGTTCCACGATGATCAGCGTGCGTACGACCGGCGTCCGGCGGCTCACCCTCCGCAGCGCCGCCGCTTTACTGACCACCGTCGCACTGGTCTCCGGGTGCAGCGCCACCGGCGGCCAGGACGCCAAGGACGAGGGGGCCGGCGGCACCCGCATGACCATCGGCATGGTCAGCCACGCCGGCGACGGCGACACCTTCTGGGACATCGTCCAGAACGGCGCCCAGCAGGCCGCCGCCAAGGACCACGTGAAGTTCCTCTACGCCCACGACAAGGAGGGCGGCCAGCAGGCCGAGCTGATCCAGTCCTACATCGACCAGAAGGTCGACGGGCTGATCGTCACCCTCGCCAAACCGCAGGCCGTCAAGGCCGCGGTCCGTAAGGCCGAGGCCGCGGGCATCCCGGTGATCACCATCAACTCCGGCGGTGAGTTCTCCCGGGCGTACGGGGCGCTCACCCACATCGGGCAGGACGAGACGGTGGCCGGCCGCGCGGTCGGCGAGGAGCTGAACCACCGGGGGGCGAAGAAGGCCCTCTGCGTCCTCCACGAGCAGGGCAACGTGTCCCTGGAGGACCGCTGCGCGGGTGTGAAGAAGGGCTTCCACGGGACCGTCGAGAACCTCAACGTCGACGGCACCAACGCCCCCGCCGCCCAGTCCTCGATCGAGGCCAAGCTGCAGTCCGACACGTCGCTGGACGCGATCGTGACGCTCGGCGCCCCGATCGCGGCGCTCTCGGTCAAGGCCAAGCAGGACGCCGGCAGCAGCGCGCAGATCGCGACCTTCGACCTCAACGCGGCGGTGGTCAAGCTGCTCAAGGCCAAGGACGTCACCTTCGCCGTCGATCAGCAGCCCTACCTCCAGGGCTACGAGGCGGTCGACCTGCTCTGGCTGCACAAGACCAACGCCGACGTCCTGGGCGGCGGGAAGCCGGTGCTCACCGGGCCCGCGCTGGTGACGCAGAAGGACGTACCCCAGCTGACCGAGTACACCGGGCGAGGCACCAGGTGAGAGCAGAGGGAAGACGGGACGACCCCATGAACCGGGACAGATCACCGGTAACGGATACTTGGCCGGTTGGCCCCGGCCGGCCGGCGCCGGAGTGCGGCACCGCACCCGCCCGGACCGGGCGGCCCACACAGCGAATACGACCGACGCAGCCGACACGGCGAGATCAGCGGGAAGGGCGAGTCCTCGTGGCAAGGGTTCAAAGAAGGGGACGCGTCATCAGCGCCGTGCTGGCGGCGACGCTCGGCGCCTCCCTGGCGGGGTGCAGCGCCACCGGCGGCCTGCGCGCCGAGGAAGAGCGCGCCGCCAAGGCCGCCGGGGGCAAGGCCGCGGTGAACACGCCCAGGTGGACGTTTGCGATGGTCACCCACTCGGGAGACGGCGACACCTTCTGGGACATCGTGCAGAACGGCGCCCAGCAGGCCGCCCTCAAGGACAACATCAAGTTCGTCTACGGGCACGACGAGGAGGCCCAGCGGCAGAGCCAGCTGGTGCAGTCCTACATCGACCAGAAGGTCGACGGGCTGATCGTCTCCCTCGCCAAGCCCAACGCCATGAAGGACGTCGTCGAAAAGGCCGAGAAGGCCGGCATACCGGTGATCACCGTGAATTCCGGCGCCGAGGAGTCCAAGGCGTTCGGCGCGCTCACCCACATCGGGCAGGACGAGACGGTGGCCGGCGAGGCGGTCGGCGACGCACTGAACCAGCGCGGCCGCAAGAAGGCCCTGTGCGTCCTGCACGAACAGGGCAACGTCGGCCACGAACAGCGCTGCGACGGCGCCGCCAAGACCTTCAAGGGCAAGCTGGAGAAGCTCTACGTCGAGGGCACCAACATGCCCGACGTGCAGTCCTCCATCGAGTCCAAGCTCCAGGCCGACCCGTCCATCGACGCCGTGGTCACCCTCGGCGCACCCTTCGCGCCCACCGCCGTCAAGGCCAGGGAACAGGCCGGCAGCAAGGCCGAGATCGACACCTTCGACCTCAACGCCCAGGTCGCCGCCGGCCTCAAGGACGGCACCCTCGGCTTCGCCGTCGACCAGCAGCCCTACCTCCAGGGCTACGAGGCGGTCGACCTGCTCTGGCTGTACAAGTACAACTCCGACACCCTCGGCGGCGGGAAACCGGTGCTCACCGGGCCCCAGGTGATCACCAAGAAGGACGCCGGCGCCCTGCAGGACTACACGAAGCGGGGTACCCGATGACCACCACCCTCAAGGCACCCGTCCAGGACGAACGGCTGCTGCACCGCTCCCTGGCCCGCCGGCTGATGGGCCGCCCCGAACTGGGCTCCGTCGTGGGCGCCGCCGCGGTCTTCGTCTTCTTCTCGATCGTCGCCGAGCCCTTCCTGCGGGCGTCCAGCCTCTCCACCGTGCTCTACGCCTCCTCGACCATCGGGATCATGGCCGTACCGGTGGCACTGCTGATGATCGGCGGGGAATTCGACCTCTCGGCCGGCGTCATGGTCGTCAGCTCGGCGCTGATCTCGTCGATGTTCAGCTACCAGATGACCGCCAACACCTGGGTCGGCGTCGGGGTGTCCCTGCTGGTCACCCTCGCCATCGGGGCGTTCAACGGGTTCCTGCTGACCCGCACCAAACTTCCCAGCTTCATCATCACGCTCGGCACCTTCTTCATGCTGACCGGCCTCAACCTCGGCTTCACCAAGCTGATCAGCGGCACCGTCTCGACGAAGTCCATCTCCGACATGGAGGGCTTCGAGTCGGCCCGTACGCTCTTCGCCTCGCACCTGACCGTCGGCAGCGTCGACATCCAGATCACCATCGTGTGGTGGATCGCACTGGTCGCCCTGGCCACCTGGATCCTGCTGCGCACCCGCGTCGGCAACTGGATCTTCGCGGTGGGCGGCAACGCCGACGCCGCGCGGGCGGTCGGCGTCCCGGTCACCAAGACCAAGATCGGCCTCTACATGGGCGTCGCGTTCGCCGCCTGGATCTCCGGCCAGCACCTGCTGTTCTCGTACGACGCGATCCAGTCCGGCGACGGCGTCGGCAACGAATTCCTCTACATCATCGCCGCGGCGGTCGGCGGCTGTCTGATGACCGGCGGCTTCGGCTCGGCGATCGGCGCCGCCGTCGGCGCCTTCATCTTCGGCATGGCCAGCAAGGGCATCGTCTACGCGCAGTGGAATCCGGACTGGTACAAGTTCTTCCTCGGCGCGATGCTGCTGCTCGCCACACTCCTGAACGCATGGGTCCGCAAGCGGGCGGAGGACAAGGCATGACAGCGCTGGTCGAGCTGACCGACGTCAGCAAGTACTACGGCAACGTCCGGGCACTGGAGGGCGTGTCCCTGGAGGTGCACGCGGGGGAGATCACCTGCGTGCTCGGCGACAACGGCGCCGGCAAGTCCACCCTCATCAAGATCATCGCGGGGCTGCACCGGCACGACCGCGGCACCTTCACCATCGAGGGCGAGGAGACCGCCCTGGCCTCCCCGCGCGAGGCCCTGGACCGCGGGATCGCCACCGTCTACCAGGACCTCGCCGTCGTCCCCCTCATGCCGGTCTGGCGGAACTTCTTCCTCGGCTCCGAGCCGACCACCGGATTCGGCCCCTTCAAGCGCCTCGACGTTCCCACCATGCGGGAGACCACCCGCAGCGAGCTGCTGCGGATGGGCATCGACCTGCGCGACGTCGACCAGCCCATCGGCACCCTCTCGGGCGGCGAACGGCAGTGCGTGGCCATCGCCCGCGCCGTCTACTTCGGCGCCAAGGTCCTCGTCCTGGACGAGCCGACGGCGGCGCTCGGCGTCAAGCAGTCCGGCGTGGTCCTCAAGTACGTCGCGGCCGCCCGGGACGCCGGCCTCGGCGTGGTGTTGATCACGCACAACCCGCACCACGCCTACCTCGTCGGCGACCGCTTCGTCCTCCTCAAGCGCGGCACGATGGCCGGCAGCCACACCAAGAAGGAGATCGCCCTGGAGGAGCTGACCCGTCAAATGGCGGGCGGCAGCGAACTGGAACAACTCAGCCACGAGCTGGCCCGCACCGCCACCCCGGAATTCCCCGGCGGCCACCGGCCCGACTGAGCAGGTCAGAACGGTGCCGCGCCCCGCACCGGCCGCCCGGCCGTGCGGGGCGCGGCACTGCCGGTCGCGGTGCGCCGGACGCCGCCGGTGATGCACAATCGCACCGAACCCGCACGCCGAGGCCCCGGCCTCCCGAGACCCCCTAGGGACGAGACGACTCTTGCGAGCACGCAGCCACCGCATGGGGGAACCACCCACGCCCGTCAGGCACCGGGGGAGCTACGGCGAAGAGGTGGGCCGATGAGCATGTACCGGGACCGGGTGCACCGGGGATCGGCCAGGGCCACCGTGCTGCGCACGGTCGGCACCCGCGAGCGGCGCAACCACCTGACCGCCCCGCGCGTGCCCACGGTGGGCATCGACATCGGCGGCACCAAGGTCATGGCGGGCGTGGTGGACGCGGACGGCACCATCCTGGAGAAGGTCCGCACCGAGACCCCGGACAAGTCCAAGAGCCCCAAGGTCGTCGAGGACACCATCACCGAGCTGGTGCTCGACCTCTCCGACCGGCACGATGTGCACGCGGTCGGCATCGGGGCGGCCGGCTGGGTCGACGCGGACCGTTCCAAGGTCCTCTTCGCCCCGCATCTGAACTGGCGCAACGAGCCGCTGCGCGACCGCCTCGCGGGCCGCCTCGCGGTCCCCGTCATGGTCGACAACGACGCCAACACCGCCGCCTGGGCGGAATGGCGGTTCGGCGCCGGCCGCGGCGAGGACCACCTCGTCATGATCACGCTCGGCACCGGTATCGGCGGCGCGATCCTGGAGGACGGCGCCGTCAAGCGCGGCAAATACGGAGTGGCGGGCGAATTCGGCCATATGCAGGTCGTGCCCGGCGGCCACCGCTGCCCGTGCGGCAACCGCGGCTGCTGGGAGCAGTACAGCTCCGGGAACGCCCTGGTGCGCGAGGCGCGCGAGCTGGCCGCGGCCGACTCCCCGGTCGCGTACAACATCATCGAGCGGGTCGGCGGCCGGGTCGGCGACATCACCGGACCGCTGATCACCGAGCTCGCCCGCGAGGGCGACGCGATGTGCGTCGAGCTCCTGCAGGACATCGGCCAGTGGCTCGGCGTCGGCATCGCCAACCTCGCCGCCGCCCTCGACCCGTCCTGCTTCGTCATCGGCGGCGGGGTCAGCGCCGCCGACGACCTGCTGATCGCCCCGGCCCGGGACGCCTTCCGGCGCCACCTCACCGGCCGCGGCTACCGCCCCGAAGCCACCATCGCCAAGGCCCAGCTGGGCCCCGAGGCGGGCATGGTGGGCGCCGCGGACCTCGCCCGCCTGGTCGCCCGCCGCTTCCGCCGTGCCAACCGCCGCCGGGTCGAGCGTTACGAGCGCTATGAACGGGCCGGCCGCCGATGACCGAAACCGAAGCCCCCACCATGCGCGACGACCACCACACCGCCCTGCCGCCCCAGGCCAAGCGCCGCCGCCCCGTGCTGATGGCGCTGATCGTCTTCCTGCTGATCGCGATCCCGGCCGGCTACATCGTCATCTCCGCCGAGCAGAGCCGCGACAGCGGCGAGGGCAAGGAGGCCGAGGCCGCCGCCACCGGCCTGACCAACGCCTTCCCCTCCAAGGTCCAGCAGCGGATCTACAACGTCCCGGTACCCATCGGCTCGACCCCGGTCTACTACTACGAGACCAACTCCTGGGAATCCAGCTCGCTGTTCGTCCAGTTCCGGACCAACGAGTGGGGCCTGGAGCACTACCTCGCGGCCGTCGGCACCAGCACCGCCGCCCTCAAGAAGGACCGCAAGACCATCCCGCCGGACCAGGCGGCGAAGGTCGGCTGGGACTTCAGTGTCGACTGGCCCTGGGCGGGCACCACGACCACCAGCCGCGCACCGCATCCGTCCCAGCGCATCATGGTCAGCTACGACGAGCCGGGGCACCCCGTGGTGTACACGGTCTCGACGGTCACGTTCTGACGGCCACGGTCGCGGCGCCCCACCGCTGACCGCGCCCGGACACCGTGGTGACGTCCTCGTTCCTCGCTGCTCGCACGCTTCGGACATGCCGGCCGACCCGTCCACCGTGCGGACCGTCCAGGTCACCGTCGATGCCCTCGCCGGTCCTTGGGGTGGCTTTCCGGCGTGCACTGCTGGGAACCCCTTGCGCCACTGCTCGGCTGGTCCGTCCACAGTCGTCCGATGCCTCAAGGATGCAGCTATCGTCCGCCGCGGGACCGGCCGATGGCGTGGTCGTCAGGCTCGCGGACCGGCGCTCGGTTCGGCGAGGCGACCGGCGAACTGCCGGGCGTCCGGGGCCCAGGACGTCAAGCTGCGGCACGAGGGAAGCGGACGTCTCGCGGTCGGTTTGTTTCCGGCTCGTTGTGGCTTTGAGGCCCTGGATGGTGCATTCCACCCTGGACTTCATCGGACCGCGTTGCTCAAGGGAAGCGTCTTCGGCTTCATCGGAACCGGGGCCGCGTGTCCAGAAGGTTACTGGCGAGTTGAGATTGCCCACACCTGTGGCCTGCTGCAGGCCCTTGACGAGTCGTCAGGGGAGCCTTCCGGGAGTTCGGGAAGCCGCGGTCGGGTCGGCGCCGGGGCGGCGCTGACAGGGTGCCGCGGTCTGGAAGTTCCCTGGTCAGCAGGGGGGATGGAGACGCGGTGGGGGGTCAGGCGCCAGGCGAGGAGGGAGGGGGCGCGGCGTCGAGGGGGAGCGTGATGTCGACGCCGTGGGTGTCGTTCAGCGCGGTGTCGAAGGCCAGGACGGGCTGTTGCCGTGCCACCCGGGTGCCCGAGTAGGGTCGGGGGCTGCGTGATGGCTGAGGGCTGCACCCTGGCCTCCCGGCCCTGTGAGGGCACATGCGTACGTGTGTGAGGGCACATGCGTACGTGGCCTTCCCGGCCCCACCCGGGAAGGGCGCATGGCATGCGCACGTACGGGAACAGTCCGTACGTGCCGGGCACCGGGATGCGGATCCGACGTCTCACGGGCAGTACAGCGGACCCCCGGGTCCGTCCCCCCACACAAAGAGTCGCGCGTGCGCGGCCGCAGATCAGGAGCACCAGTGCAGGGCATCCCCCACATAGCCAGCACACCGCACGACGGGCGATTGTCGTCCGTGCCCCCTGCCCGCAGGGAGCAGTACCCGGCGCAGCACACCGGGTGGGACATGACGCAGCCCATGCCGTACCGGGTCGCGGCGCCGCGCGTGACCCCGGCGGCACGGCGTTCCCAGCAGGCCCCCCAACTCCCCGTCTTCATCGGCAAGTCGGGCTGGCGCAGGCGGACGCTGCAAGGCCTGGCGCTGGCCCTGGGATGCGCCTGCCTCGGGTATCTGCTGTTCGTCGGGACGCTGATCAGCGGACTCCGGCAGTCCGTCGGCACGCACCCGCCGAGTATGAACGGACCGGTACCTTCCGGCCCGGGCACCGGCACGTCGCAGCACGGCCACGGCGCACCGGCCCGAGCCGAGGCACACCAGCCACCGGCCAGGGCCCGCGCGAACGGCGACGCCCGCCGTCGCCCGCAGGCCGGGGCCCGCGCGAACGGCGACGCCCGCCGTCGCCCGCAGGCCGGGGCCCGCGCGAACGGCGACGCCCGCCGCCGCCCGCCGGCCGGTAGATCCGCGCCGTCGGCCGGAGGCCCGGAGCGGTGAGCCGGCACTCCGCCGCCGTTCGGCGCCCGCCGCGCGGACACTGGCTCGTCCTCCTGCTGGCCCTCCTGGTGGTCGCCGTCACCCTCCTCTTCGAGGGCTGGACGACCCATCAGGTCGACGCCGCGCGCAGCAAGCCGCTGTGCTACCGGCCGATCCCGCGCGAGGCGGACGACGGGAAGCCGCTGCTGCGGTTCGGCCCGAACGGGGTCACCACCGCGGCCATGCCGCCGGGGACCGTCGCGCTCACCTTCGACGGCGGGTTCGACCCGGTGTGGACGCCGCGCCTGCTCGACCTGCTGCGCAGGCACCACGCGCGGGCGACCTTCTTCGTCTACGGGAAGGACGCGGCCCAGCACCCGAAGCTGATGCGGCGCATTCTGCGCGAGGGGCACGAGATCGGCTCGTACACCTACAGCGGCGGCGACCTCGGTGTCGCCTCGCCGCTGCGCGCACGTCTTGAACTGCCGTTGACCCAGGCCGCTTTCGCGGGTGCAGCCGGCATCAACACCACCCTGCTGCGGCTGCCGCACACCACGGCCGCGGACACGCTCTGCGGCCCCGAGTGGCCGGCCGCGAAGCGCGCGGCAGCGCAGGGGTACCTGGTGGTCGCCTCGGACCACAAGGACCGCAAGCCGTGGCGGGGAGTGGTGACACAGCACAGCCAGACCGACCTCGGTTACCACGAGGCCGAGGACCTGCTGCAGGACCGCAGGGTGAAGCGGTTCACCACCATCAGCGGCGGCCTCGGCCGTCCCTCCTTCCTCGAACACGTCCCGGTCGCCCAGAAGATCAACGGGGAGGGCCTGATCTGGTCGCAGCGGCTCGGGCACGCCTTCCTCACCGTGATGGTGTGGGCGCTGACCCTCACGGGTGTGCTCGGCGTCCTGCGGATGCTCCTGTTCGCGGTGTTCGCCCGGCTCCACGTGCGCAGGCTGCACCGGTACCGGCCCGGCGCCCCACGGCTGCGCGCGGTGCAGGACCCGGTGACGGTCCTGGTGCCCGCGTACAACGAGGAGGCCGGCATCGCCTCCACCGTGTACTCGCTGCTCGCCTCCACCTACCCGCACGTGCAGATCATCGTGATCGACGACGGCTCGACCGATGCCACCGCCGACATCGCCGAGGGCATCGACGACCCGCGGGTGACGGTGATCCGGCAGCCCAACGGCGGCAAGCCCAGTGCCCTCAACACCGGCCTGGCGCACGCCCGGCACGACATCGTCGTCATGGTCGATGCGGACACCATCTTCGAACCCGCGGCACTGGCCCGGCTGGTCCAGCCGCTCGCCCACCCGGCGGTCGGTGCGGTCAGCGGCAACACCAAGGTCGGCAACCGGCGCCGCCTGCTGGGCAAATGGCAGCACCTGGAGTACGTCCTCGGCTTCAACCTCGACCGGCGGATGTTCGAGGTCCTGGAGTGCATGCCGACCGTGCCGGGGGCGATCGGTGCGTTCCGCAGGGACGCGCTGATGGGCGTCGGCGGCGTCAGCGACGAGACGCTGGCCGAGGACACCGATCTCACGATGGCGCTCTGGCGGGCCGGCTGGCGCGTCGTCTACGAGGAATCGGCGGTCGCCTGGACCGAAGTGCCCAGCACCGTCCGGCAGTTGTGGCGCCAGCGCTACCGCTGGTGCTACGGCACCCTCCAGTCGATGTGGAAGCACCGCCACGCGGTCACGGAGGTCGGCCCCGCCGGACGCTTCGGCCGTCGGGTGATGCTCTACGTCACGCTGTTCCAGATCGTGCTGCCGCTGTGCGCACCGGTCGTGGACCTGTTCGCCCTCTTCGGGGCGCTGTTCCGCGACCCCATGGAGGCCGCCCTCGTCTGGTTCGGGTTCCTCGCCGTCCAGTTGGTCACCGCCGCGTACGCGCTGCGGCTCGACCGCGAACGGCTGCGGGTGCTGTGGGTGCTGCCGCTCCAGCAGTTCGTCTACCGGCAGTTGATGTACCTGGTGGTCATCCACTCCGTGATCACGGCGCTGCTCGGCACCCGCCTGAAGTGGCACAGCATGAAGCGCACCGGAACCGCCGATCCGTATCTGCTCGAAGCGCCGTCCGCAGGGACGTCCGGAGACCCGCCCGAGGAGCTGCCCCCGCGGCGGAGCCTGTCCTCGCATTGAGGGGACGGAGGGGCGGAGGGGACGGAAGGGGCGGGGGGACGGGAGGGGAACCGGCGAGCGGCCGCGCGAGTCGGACCTGGGACGTGACCAAGGGAGTTGACCATGACAGACCCGCTTGACCAGCGGGCCGGACACACCACACCCACGGGGGAGCAGGGCGGGCACGGCGACGCCGGGAGCCGTCCCGGGGGCCGGGGGCCGGTGCGGGTGACGGGCGAGCTGTGGCGCCCGGAGCCGGGGGCCGACCGGGGGCCGTACGCCGAGCCGGAGCTGCACGCCGATCCGGGTCCGTACGCCGATGCAGGTCCGTACTCCGCTCCAGATCCGCACGCCGATCGGGCCCCGCACGCCGGCCCGGCCCCGCACGCCGGCCCGGCCCCGCACGCCGGCCCGGCCCCGTACGCCGGTCCGGCCCCGCACGCGGCTCCGGAAGGCGCCGCCGCGCGTGAGCGGTTCGCCGAACGCCCCAGCTCGCACTACGGGCCCCGGCGCGCCCACGCCCGGCAGCCGAAGAAGCGCAGGAGGCTGCGGCGGGCGGTGCTCGTCGTGCTGGCCGTTGTGGTCGTCGCGGCGGGCGGCACGTACGGCTGGGCCGAGACCCGGCTCCAACGTGATGTCGACCTCGGCGCGTACGGGGACCGTCCGCCGCCCGGCGAGGGCACCAATTACCTCATCGTGGGCTCGGACAGCCGCGACGGGCTCTCCGAGGGCGACGTGAAGGACCTGCACGCCGGCGGGGGCGGCGGGCGGCGCACCGACTCGATGATGTTGCTGCACACCGGGGCCCACGGGACCAGCATGGTCAGCCTGCCGCGCGACTCCTGGATCACCGTGCCCGGCCGCCTCGACACGACGACGGGCAAGACCAAGCGGCCCGAGGGGGACAAGCTGAACGCCGCCTTCTCCTACGGCGGCCCCGAACTGCTCGTGCACACCATCGAGAAGAACACCGGGCTGCGCATCGACCACTATGCGGAGATCGGCTTCGCCGGGTTCGTGAACATCGTCGATGCCATCGGCGGCGTTCGGATGTGCCTGGACCGGGACATCAAGGACGAGAAGTCGGGCGCCGATCTGCGCAAGGGCTGTCACACCCTGAACGGCAAGCAGGCGCTCGCCTTCGTCCGCGAGCGGCACCAGGAGAAGGAGGGCGACCTGGGCCGGTCGAGGAACCAGCAGAAGTTCCTGTCGACCCTCGCCCACCAGGCCGCCCGGCCCGACACCCTCTTCGACCCGATGGTGATGGGACCGGCCGTGCAGGCCGGGCTCGACACGCTCATCGTCGACAAGGACATGAGCCTGCGCGATCTCAGCAGGCTGTTCCGCGCCGTGCAGAGTGTCACGGGCGGACACGGCAAGCAGATCCACGTGCCCGTGTCCGGAATCGGTGTTCCCACGTCCAAGGGCAACGTACTGAAGTGGGACCCCAGGAGGTCGGCCCGGCTCTTCGACGACCTGCGGTACGACCGGCCGGTGACGGAGACGGGGAAGACGTCCCGGCACCGGGGCGGCGCCGTCAGCGGCGCGCCGTCACGTGACCACCGCCCACGGCAGAAGGACCACCGCCCGCAGCAGCGGGGCGACCGCCCGCAGCAGCAGGACCACCGCCCACAGCAGCAGAAAGAGCAGCAGGCCGAACGGTGACAGCAGGATCGTGAGGACGTGAGGACGTGAGGACCAGGAGCGGCCCCACCCTCAGTGGGTGGGCGCCGCGCCGCCGCGCCTCGTGGTGCAGGGACGGCCGCGCCGTCAGCTCGTGGAATCCGTACGAGGAAGCCGAGGCGGCGCGCGGTGTGAGAGCGGCGCGCTCGATGGTGCGGATGACGCGGGCGGTACGGAGAGCCACATGCGGGCGCGCGCGGGTCACACGGCGCAGCCCCGCCGGGGGACGCTCGGCTGGGACACCCCAGCCGAGCTCTTTACCGGGCTGTGCCGCGGCCGGCGGCTCACCTGCCTTACTGCGGCTGCGACTGCGGTTCGGCTCTGGCTCTGCTCAGGACCCGTTCTCGCCCTCCGGACGGCGGAGCTTGTGGAACGAGGTGTACTGCTTGTGCATCAGGTCGTAGAAGGAATCGAAGCGTTCCGGCCCCCTCCCTGACCACGAGGCGAGCCAGTATCCGGCCCATTCACCGCGCTCATCGACGTCCTCGGGGTCGAGGAACATGACCGCGGCGTCGCCGTCGAGCGAGAGGCACAGGGAACGGGCCAGGATGTCGCCTTCAGGCTCTTCGTCTTCGTCCTCGTCAGCGAACTCGGTGTCGCTATAGGCATCGATCCAGCTGGAGCCCTCGTCGGTATCGGCCAGCCAGGCGAGCTCGGAGGTGCCCGCGAGCCGGTAAATGAAGTTCCCCGCGTCCCGCCACCCGTTGGTCGTCAGCAGGAACCCGCGGAGCGAGGGCGGCAACGTCCGGCCCAGGCGTGCCTCGGCTGCCGCCACCTCATCCGCGCTCGCCGGGGCGAACCCCAGCCAGCCGTCCCGTACGACCTCGTCAGGCAAGGGTGCGTCCCGCTCGGGGTCGTGCCCAACGATCCACTCCTCACTCCAGAGTTTCAGGAACGGTCGCCACTCTTCGTGCTCCATGAACTGCCCTTTCACATCGAATACGTCGCCGGACATCACTGCGTCAACGACAGCACACAGGTCTGACATCCATCGCCTGACCGCATGGCGTTCCTCGGCCGGCACGGCTGCAACGCCGCAGGTCAAGACACCCAACCACGGTGTCCGGTTGCCATCGGCTCGCATAAGGTTGCGGAAGCAGGGGGAGGAAGGTCATGAAGCTGTCATTCGAGCCGCCGCAGCCGTACGACCTGGGGGCCGATGCGGACCTCGGTATGTGGCTGGCCGAGTGGGCTGAGTACGCGGATCGGATCGTCCACCACGGGCCGGACGACGGCCGCAACCATGGACAGCTGTGCTGGGACGTCCTGGCGTCCACCGGGTTGCTCGCGCCGCACTGCGGGCACTGCAAACACGGGCACCGCGGCCCACGGAATCCGCAGAAGATGGAGTCCGCCCTGCGCCTCCGGATCCCCCCGGACCACCTGTCGCCATGGATAGCGGCCACACTCATCCGCAAGCTCGTCCACCCGGGCCACGACGGCCCGATGCGTCCCGTGGCCGACGCCCTCGCCAACGGGCTGATCGCACTGCTCGGCCCGGACGCTGACTGGCGCGCCAACGGCTACGCCGCCTACCAGGAGGGCGCCAGCGGCAACGTCTCGTGGGCGCCGGTCACGGAGGCCACCCTCGACGCGGCGGTCGTCGGCATCGGCAACGGCCATGCCGTGGTCATCGTCGTCACCGGCGAGGACTGAGGGTGCTGAAGCTGTGGCGGCCACCACCGACCCGGCCACGCTGCGCACAAGAACACCTGGTATCCGACCACCGGCCTGCCCCGACCCGTGTCACCCCACGCGGCCGAAGCCGCTACCCGGTTGCCGGCCTGCGGCCCGGACCCGGCGCGGTCCGGCGGGAGGGCCGGGTGGTTGACCGGCCCTCCCGTCCCGGTTCACGGCTGCGGGTAGGCCCGTAGCGCGGACGCCAGCTCCGGGGTCACCCGCGCCTTGAGCCGGGTGCCCTGCTCGGTGTGCTCGGCGGAGAGCACCTCGCCCTCCCGGTGGACCCGCGAGAGCAGGTCGCCCGAGGTGTAGGGGAGCAAGGCCGCCACCTCCACGTCAGGGCGGGGCAGCAGGGAGTCGATGAGGTCCCGCAGTTCCTCGATGCCCTGTCCGGAACGCGCGGACACAGCGATCGATCCCGGCTCCGCCGCCAGCAGGCGGGCCACGACGTCGGGGTCGGCGGCGTCCGACTTGTTGACGACCACGACCTCCTTGACGTCGTCCGCCCCGACCGCGCGCAAAGTCTCCCGCACGGAGGCGAGTTGGGCCTCCGGCTCCGGATGCGATCCGTCCACCACGTGCAGCACCACGTTCGCGTCCGCGACCTCGTCGATGGTGGAGCGGAACGCCTCCACGAGGTGGTGCGGAAGGTGCCGTACAAAACCGACGGTGTCGGTGATGGTGTACGTGCGGCCGGTCGGTGTCTCCGCCCGGCGCACGGTCGTGTCCAGGGTCGCGAACAGCGCGTTCTCCACCAGAACTCCGGCCCCGGTGAGCCGGTTAAGCAGGGAGGACTTTCCTGCGTTGGTGTATCCCGCGAGGGCAACCGACAGCACCCGGTTGCGCCGCCGTTCCTCGCGCTTGACCTCCCGTCCAGTTTTCAACTGGTCGATCTCGCGGCGGAGTTTGGCCATCCGCTCGTGAATCTGTCGCCGGTCGGTCTCGATCTTCGTCTCACCGGGGCCGCGGGTCGCCATGCCACCCCCGCCCCCGCCGCCCATCTGCCGGGACAACGACTGGCCCCAGCCGCGCAGCCGCGGAAGCATGTACTGCATCTGGGCCAGCGCCACCTGAGCCTTGCCTTCCCGGGACTTGGCGTGCTGCGCGAAGATGTCCAGGATCAGCGCCGTACGGTCCACGACCTTGACGCCCACGACGTCCTCCAGGTGGACCAGCTGGCTGGGGCTGAGTTCCCCGTCGCAGACCACGGTGTCGGCGCCGGTCTCCGCCACGATCTCCCGCAGCTCGGCGGCCTTGCCCGATCCGATGTAGGTCGCCGGGTCGGGCTTCTGCCGCCGCTGGATGACCCCGTCGCACACCATGGCGCCGGCCGTCTCCGCGAGTGCGGCCAACTCGGCGAGGGAGCTCTCGGCCTCGTCGGCAGTGCCAGAAGTCCAGACACCGACGAGTACGACGCGCTCCAGGCGGAGTTTCCGGTACTCCACCTCGGTGACGTCGGAGAGTTCGGTGGACAGCCCGGCGACCCGGCGCAGCGCGGCCCGGTCGTCACGGTCGTACTGCTCGCCGTCCAGAACCTCGCTGTCCGCCGGCGTCAGGCGTTCGTCCATCAGGGCATGAGCACGCTGCTGCTGGGCGGTGGAACCTTCGGAATGAGTCATGTGGATCCTTTCGCGGGAGGGGACCGTGGGCGGGGCGCCGGCAGGGTCCCGGGGCGACCGGGTGGAACGAACACAGCCGGAGGCGCGGGAAGCCCGCCGAAGAGACGGACACGGCACAACGGGGGAGGGCCGAAGGCAAAGGAGGGTGCCAAGGCCGGAGGGCATCTCGTCGACGAATGACGGGGCGGGCATGCTAACGACACGGCCGTCGAGCCCTGCCCGAAGGCTTTATCCCACCGGACAGCTCAACAGAAGGCCGCTATGAGCGTCGCGCTCAGCGCCGCGTCACAAGGTCGATGCCGAATCTCACACGCTGTCCACCATAGAGGAATCTCCGGCCGATCACATCCGACTATCACCGGCCGCGGCGCGTCCTGCGGTACTCGCCACCCGCCCGCCGCCGCACGGCTGACCGGGCGCCTTGAGGGGAGGACGTGAGTGGGGGACTTGAGTGGGGCCCGCCGGTCGTGACGGTCCCGTGCCGGGCGAGGCGTGGTCAGCGGACAGCCTTCAGTACGGCCCGGTGAACCCCGACATGACGTCACGCATTCTCGGTACGGAGCGCTGACCGCTGTGCAGCGTTTCGAGGCAGGCGTGCGCCACGGCTTCTGCATTCGGGTTGAACGCCTCCTCCAACGGCCATGACACGGGGGCGGGGCAGTCGGGCAGGGTTACTCGGCGGACCGGTGCCCGGAGTGAGTCGTAGACGTTCTCGGCCACTACGGCGGCGACTTCCGCGGCGAATCCGTAACGGGCCCAGCTGGTGTCGGCCACGACCAGGCGTCCCGTCTTCGCCACTGATGCACAGATGAGGGCGTCGTCCAAGGGACGGATGCTTCGTACGTCGATCACCTCGACGCCGATGCCCTGTTCCCGCAGGGCGTCGGCCGCGCGTTCCGCCTCGTGGACCATGAGGGACGCGGCGACCACGGTGATGTCACCCCCCGTGCGCGCGATTCTTCCGGCTCCGAACGGGACCGCAACGGGTTGTTCGGGTACTTCCCCTTCGATTCCGTACAGGCCGCGGTTCTCCAGGAGGACGACCGGCGTTTCGGCCTGCAGGGCGCTGACGAGGAGGCCCTTCGCGTCGGCGGGCGAGGCGGGGGTGGCGACGTAGAGCCCGGGGAAGTGTCCGAACAGTGACTGAAGGCTCTGCGAGTGGGTAGCGCCCTGTCCCCAGCCGCGGCCGACCAGACCGCGCATCACGACCGGCGCACTGCCCTGGTTGCCGTACATGTAGCGCCACTTGGCGGCGAGGTTGAAGATGGCGTCCATGGCCAGGAACATGAAGTCGTCCCGGGTGTGGACGACTATGGGCCGTATGCCCATCGAAGCGGCGCCGACGGCTATGCCCGCGAAGGCGTTCTCGCCGTTGGGGATGTCCATCACACGAGAGGGGCCGAATTTTCGGAAGGCGTCTGTGGTGGTCCCGTAGATGCCCTTGTAGTCGTCGACGCCTTGCCCCGCGAGAATGATGTCGGGGTCGGCTGTCATGCACTGCACCGTGGCTTCACTTATCGCCTGGCAATAGGTGATCTTCCGCATGTCGCTGTCTTCTCCACTCAGCTCTCGTACGTGCCCGTGAGCAGGTCCGCCACGGCGGGGAACGGACTCGACCTGGCCGCGGTCACGGCTGCGTGCAACTCGGCGCGGAATTCGGTCTCCCAGCCCGCGAGTTCTGCCGTGATGTCCGGGTCCGCGACGCTGAGGGTTTCCAGCGCGCGGCGGATCGGGCAGCGTGCGACCCAGGATTCGACGTCGGCCTTCGAACGGCCGCTGACGTCGTAGTCCCAGTGGGGGCCGACGTGCTCGCGCCAGCGGTAGGTGTCGAGTTCCAGGAAATACGGTCCGTTCCCTTGGCGGCACTGCCGTACGGCTTTTTGCGCTGCCTCGAAGACGGCAAACACATCGTTTCCATCGACTCGTTGTGTCGAGATCCCGTAGCCCTGCGCGCGCCCGCTGATGCTGGTTCCCGCCGGCTGGCGAGCGTTGATCGGAGAGGAGAGGGAGTACTGGTTGTTCTCGCACACGAAGACGACGGGGAGACGGTGCAGAGCGGCGAAGTTCAGCGACTCGTGAAAGACCCCCTCTTCGGAGGCGCCGTCGCCGAAGAACGTGGCCGCGACCCGAGGTTCACCGCGCAGGGCGAAGGACCAGGCCGCCCCGACGGCGACCGAGATCATTTCTCCGAGGATGGCGGACGACGCGCCGAATCCGGCGGCCTCGTCGGTGAGGTGCACGGATCCGCCGCGGCCTGCTGCGCAGCCGCTCTGCTTCCCGTACAGTTCCGCGACCATGGCGGTGAGATCACCTCCCTTGGCGAGGTACTGAGCGTGGCACCTGTGCCCGCCGTAGACCACGTCCTTACGGAGCATGGCCGCACACACACCGACCGCCGTCGCCTCCTGGCCGATGGAGAAGTGGACGGGCGTCCGCATCTCCTGTTCGTCGCGGTAGAGATCGCCGAGTTCCTCCTCCACACACCGAATGCGCACCATGTCGCGCAGCAGCCGCCGTTGCGTCATTTTTCCTCCGAGCAGCGAGAAGAGAGGCAGCACCACCAGGCAGGGGCAGGCCTATCGAAGAAAGCCGCGCTGGTCCGCCCACCCGTCGGCGGTATCGGCTTCGAGCTGGTTCAGCCGCGCGGTGACGACCTGGTCGAACCCGTCCATGAAGTACTCGTCGCCCTCCGCCGGAGGAATCTGCCCACCGCTGGTCACAAAGCGCTCCACCACCTGGGCCAGGGGTGTTCCGGGGGAGACCTTGCCGATGCTGTAGCGGTCCGCTCCGGGCAGCCCCGGAAAGCCGGCCTCGCGGTAGAGGTAGACGTCGCCCAGCAGATCGACCTGGACTGCCACCTGTGGGTGCGCGGTCGGCCGCATGGTTTCCGGTCTGATGCGCACGAGTTCGGCGTCGGCTCCGGCTGAGAGGCCGTTCAGCGCGTACCCGTAGTCGACGTGCAGGGTGGGTGTCATGGCCGCGACTTTCTCTCGAAAGCCGGTCAGCGCTTCCTGGAGGTCCGCGCGCTCGGCACCGGACAGCAGGCCGTCGGGCCGGCCGCTGTAGTCCTCACGGAGGGTGACGAAGTCCAGTGGCCGGTCCGGCGCCGCGCTGTTCAACTCGGCGATGAAGTCGACGAGATCGAGCAGGCGCCGGGCCCGCCCCGGCAGGACGATGTAGTTGAGGCCGAGTTTCACCGGCTCGGCGCGTGCGGAACGCAGCCGCTGGAAGCGTTCCAGGTTGGCTTTCACCCGTCCGAACGCGGCCTTTTTTCCGGTGGTTGCCGCGTATTCGGCATCGTTCAACCCGTACAGCGAGGTCCGCACCGCGTGCAGGTTCCATAGGCCGTCCTGCCTTTCCAGCGTCCGGTCGGTAAGTGCGAACGCGTTGGTGTACAGGGTGAGGCGGAATCCGCGGCCGGCGGCCCTCTGAACGAGGGAGCCCAGCCCGGGATTGGTGAGCGGCTCCAGACCGCCCGACACGTACATGGCGTCGGCGTCATCCGTCGGCATGTCGTCGATGAGCGCGGCGAACATCTTGTTGCCGTCGTCCAGGGCGGAGTGCTCGTAGCGGGCACCGGTGACCCGTACGCAGAAGTGGCAGCGGAACATGCAGGTCGGGCCCGGATACAACCCGACCGAATACGGGAACACCGGCTTGTGGTGCAAAGCGGCGTCGAAAACCCCCTTGCGTTCCAGTGGAAGCAGGGTGTTCGTCCAGTACTTGCCGGAGGGGCCGTTCTCAACGGCCGAGCGCAACTGCGGGACTCTGCCGAACACGTCCAGCAGACGGCGGAAGGCAGATCGGTCGACTCCTAGTTCACGACGGGCCTTTTCCAGCGGAGTGAAGGGGCTGGCACCGTAGATCCGGGCCAGCCGCACCAAATGGCCCGCGGCCTCGCACGCATCCGCGTCCGTCATATGGCCGACACTGACCAGTTCGTGCCGGAGAACCGCGGAAGCGGCCGCCGGATCGCTGTCGGGAAGGGTGCAGACCGCTACGGTGTTCGCCACCGCTTCTTGCCTCATCATGAGTCATCCCACCCTCGTCCATTCGGAAATGTCCCGCATGACACGGGCCGTCGGCTGGTCATCGGAGTGCGCCTGACGCCAGCGGGCGGTCAGCTCGGCCCCGCGGGTGGCGGCCAGCCGGACGATGTCGCATACCCGGCGGATGTCCTCACGGGAGACCGTGGACCCGGTCGGCAGGGCGATGACCCGCGCCGACAGGCGCTCGGTGTGCGGTAGGTGCACGTTCCGGCGGGACCGGTACGGCTCCAGTTGGTGGCAGGCCGGCGAGAAGTAAGGCTGGGCCACCACATTTTCGGCGCGCAGCAGGCGGAGCAGCAGATCGCGATGGAGCCCGGTGACGTCCTCGTCGATCTGCACGACCAGATACTGATAGTTGTTCTGTTCGTTCTCGTCGAAGGCGAGGACGGCCACTCCCGGTACTCCCGAGAGTTCCGTGCGGTAGTGCTCATAGTTGCTTTTGTTGTGCCGTACGACTTCCTCGAACGCGTCGAGGGAGGTCAGCCCCATGGCCGCCGAGGCTTCGCTCATCTTCGCATTGGTCCCCCCGGCGGAGCTGACTTCTTCCAGGCCGAGTCCGAAGTTGTGAAGGGCGCGGACACGACGGGCCAGTTCGTCGTCGTCGGTGACGACCGCACCGCCCTCGAAGGAATTGACCACTTTCGTCGCGTGAAAGCTGAATACCTCGGCGCCGCCGAACCCGCCGACGGGTCTTCCTGCCGAGGTGTTGCCGATCGCGTGCGCCGCGTCGAAGAACAGCCGGACACCGGCGTCCGCGGCCAGTTTCTCCAGGCCGTCGACATCACACGGCCTACCCCACAGATGCACCGCGAAGATGGCGGAGGTACGCGGGGTGATGGCGGCCTGCACCTGCTCGGGATCCACGCATCCGGTGAGTGGATCGACGTCGCAGAAGACCGGCTCCAGTCCGAGCCACCGCACCGCGTGCGCGGTCGCCGCGAACGTCAGCGCTGGCATGATCACTTCTCCGGTCAACGCACAGGCGTGTACCAGCAGTTGCAGTGCGACGGTCGCATTGCAGGTCGCCACGCAGTTCCGGACCCCGGCCAGATCGGCGACCCGTTTCTCGAACTCCTGGGTCAGGGGCCCGCCGTTGGTGAGCCACTGGTTGTCCAGTGCCCAGTTCAGTCGGTCGAACAACCGGGAACGGTCGATGGGGTTCGGGCGGCCCACCAGAAGCGGCTGAAGGAAACCGGCGCGCCCTCCGAACAGCGCGAGATCCCCGAGATCGCGTTTCATTTCCACCATCCAGAAGAGATTCTCGCGCTACCACCGGATTGTGCGGTGCCCACTCGCGTCGAACGTGTGCGTGTCACGGGTCAATGCCCCTGGATGAGCTAGCGGGGACAAACCTCCTCGTACATGGGCAGCAGGTCCGCGGCCACCGCCGCGGCGAGCGTGGGGGCCGCCGCGTCGCGTGCGGATCGGACCGGCGGTGCCGTCAGGTCCCAGGGCAGGCCCAGCTCAGGGTCGAGGGCGTCGACGTCGATGATGGTGCCGTGCACGTACTCACGGGTGCACAGGTAGTTCATGCAGGTGTCGTCGCTCAGCGCGAGATAGGCCAGGCCGATCCCGTCGGGCAGGTACACCGCGGTGCTGGAGCGCGGGTCCTGTCCGAGCACGTCGTACCTGCCGAAGGTGGGCGATCCCACCCGTAGGTCGACGACCATGGTCAGCGCCGCGCCCCGGACACAGGTGACGATCTTTCCCTGACCCGGCGGCACGGTGGTGCTGTGGATACCGCGCAGCACATTTCGCCCGGATACGGTGTAGTTGACCTGCCGGATCTCGATCGCCTGGCCGGTGGCCGCCCGAAGCGACTCATATCGCAGCGCCTCGTAAAACAGACCGCGGTGGTCCGGAATGGGTTCGGGTTCGATGCGGTACGCGTCGCGCACCGCCATTTCGTGTATGCGCATGGTGTCCCCGCCGTTTCTGCCGCTCAGGGCAGCAGCCCCTCGACGGCCGTGGCGGCTGCCACCGCGCCGCCGGCGGCACGGATCTGGGCGCGCATGCCCGCCACCTGTTCCTTGATGCCCTGGTCGGCCAGCACCCGCCGTGCCGTCTCGCGCAGGCTCTCGGCCGTCACCTCGGACGTCAGAAGCTGTGCACCCAGGCCGAGTTCGGCGATCCGGCGCGCGGTGGCGCGGGGCTCGGGCATCACCGGCACCGCCACGACCGGGACGCCGTGCGAGAACGTGTCCATGGCCGTGCTCATCCCGCCATGGTTCACCACCAGGTCGGCGTGCGGCAGCAGGTCGCCGTGCGGCACGAAGTCGTGCACCTCGACGTTGTCGGGCAGCGGGCCCAACTCGTCCGGACTCACCCCGCCGCCGAGCACCAGCACGATGTGCCACGGCTCGTCGCGGAACGCCTCGATACAGGTGCGGAAGAACTCCGGCCGTTCGTTGTAGAGGGTGCCCAGACTCACCATGACGAGCGGCCGGTCGCCCTCCGGCGGCTGCCAGGTGCCGTGGAAGGCCACCCGGGGCGAGCACGGGCCGACGAAGTGGTGCCGGTCGTCGAAGGAGTCGCCGGCATACTGGAAGGACCGGGGCATGTAGAGCAGGGCGGGGCCGCCGTGGATCACCTTGGTGAACGCGGCGAGATCGTTCTCGGCCCCCTGCTCCTTGAGCAACCGGCCGATCCGGGCGAGCAGATCGTGCAGCGCGGGGTCGTCCGGCGGCTCGGCGGCGTCGACCGGCGGATGCAGCGACCAGTGCTCGTTGGCCGCGTAGGTGGGGGTGCTGCGGATGACGGGGATGCCCCACCGGTCGGCGAGCAGCCGGCCGGTCCACAGCGAGGACGGGTCGTTGACGATCACATCGGGGCGGTCCGCGGCGAAGTGCGGCTCCAGCAGCGGGAGGGTGGACGTGGTCATGTCCAGCAGCCACTCCAGCACACGGATGAACTCGCCCTCGTCGGTGTATTCCTCGGAGTCCTGCCGCGGCACCATCTGCGCAAGGAAGCGTTCCTTGTCCATGGGGTAGGTGACGACCCCGGCGCCGACCCGTCGGGCCCGGTCCGCGATCTCCTCGGGCAGCGCATAGGTCACGCGGTGGCCGCGAGCCACCAGTTCCTCGGCGACCCCCAGCGTGGGATTCAGATGCCCGGCGACCGGGAGGATGAAGAACGCGATATGGGCCATGATGAAATCCTTCGTGAGGGCTCGGGGCAAGTGCCGTCATGACGTGGGGGGAACGGCGAGAAACTCCGGAAGGTTCGCGACGCCCGCACATTAGGAGTGGCCGGCGGAATGGGGCAAGTCCGAGATGACAAAGTGCTTGACGCGCACTAGATGACAAAGTCCACGGCAATTCATGGATTGCGTGCATTTCTTGAGAGAGAGTGTCGAATTGTTGCCGTGAATGGCGCCTCATTCGAGGCCTGCCGAAGGCATCCCAGAGTTCCGCCGTTGTCCCCGGGAAACATGGAGGTTCTGTGTCCGACAGCAACGCGGAGGGCCCGCTCGTCGTGATGGGAGCCGGCGTCATGGGCACAGCCATCGCTGCGCTCGCCGTCGGCCACGGATACCGGGTCACCCTGATCGACCGTTCCCCCGAGGCCCGGGCGGCCGCCCCCGACAAGGTCGAACTCCAGGTGCGTACGGCCCGGATGATGAGCGCGCTGCCCGCCGGCCGGCCCGTGGGCGAACTGACCATGGCGGACACGGCGGATGCCGCGGCGGGTGCGTGCGCCGTGATCGAGGCGGTCGCCGAGGACCCCGGGGAGAAGGTCGCGGTGCTGGCCGGCCTCGCAGCCGCGGTGAGCCCCGGAACGCTGCTGATCAGCAACACGTCGGGGCTGCCCATCGACGAGCTGGCCGCCGCGGTGCCGCGCCCGGAGGACCTCGTCGGTGTGCACTTCATGAATCCGGCCTACCTCATCGCCACGGTGGAGGTGGTCCTCGGGCCGCACAGCGGGGACGCGGCAGCGGCCGCGGCACAGAAGCTGCTGGCGGGGCTGGGGCGCGAGGGCATCATCGTCGGCGACGGCCCGGGCTTCGTGACCAGCCGGCTCCTGCACCGGATGATCAACGACGCGATCGAGGTGGTCCACGAGGGGCGTGCCGCCCCGGAGACCGTGGACCGGCTCATGCGCGACTGCATCGGCCACCGCACCGGGCCGTTGGCCACTGCGGACCTCATCGGCCTGGACAACCTCGCCGACTCGCTCCTGGTGATGCATGCGCGGACGGGCTCCGAGGCCTTCCGCCCGAGCGAATTGCTGCTTGAGAAGGTCCGGCGGGGAGAGCTCGGCCGCAAGAGCGGCCGGGGATTCTACGACTACGAGGAGAGCACGCGATGATCGAGACCTCCGACCCGACGGAGGGCGCAGCCGTGGCGCCGGCCGACCATGACGTCGCCGCCGAACTGCTGGAGTTCTTGACGGCCAAAACCAGGACGAACTGGGAGGCGGACCAGGACATCTTCGCCGTCGGCGGCATGTCGTCGCTGTTCGCCATGCAGCTCGTCGTCCATCTGGAGAAGACCTACGCCATCACCATCAGCGGCGCCGACCTGATGCTCGACAACTTCCGCACGGTCGATGCGATGGTCCGCCTGGTGCGAAGGCTGGGCCCGAGCGCCGTCGGCACCGGCGGCGCGGGTGGCAACAACAGTGAGTGAGGCGACGGCCATCAGGGCGGCCGAACCGGGCGCCGAGGAACGGCTCTTCACCGATCTGGTCGGCGACTCGGCCGCGGAGTGGGAGCGCACCGGCGAGATACCGCTGGACCTGCTGCGCGGGCTCGGCGCCAAGGGCCTGCTCTGCGCGCAGGTGCCCGTGGCCCATGGCGGGCTCGGTTTCACCAGCCGGCACAACGGCGAACTGACCGCGCACGTGGGCTCGTTGAGCAGCTCCCTGCGGAGCGTGCTGACCTCGCAGGGTATGGCCGCCTGGACGCTGCGCCGGCTGGCCGGCGCGGGGCAACAGGCCACGTTCGTCCCCCGGCTGACCCGCGGGGAGCTGGCTGCCGTGGCCTTCAGCGAGGCGGAGGCCGGCAGCGATCTGTCCGCTCTGCGCACGCGCATCACCCGGGACGGCGATCAGATCGTCGTCGACGGGGCCAAGGTGTGGTCGACCAACGCCGCCTACGCGGACCTGCTGATCGTCTTCGCCCGCACCCAGGACGGCGCGGGCGCCGTCGTGGTGCCGGCAACGGCTCCCGGGGTGCGTATCGAGCGGATCACCGATCCGTACGGCTGCCGCGCGGCCGGCCATGCCAACATCCGGCTGGACGGCGTACGGCTGCCGGCCGACGCTCTGCTCGACGGTGTGGACCGCACGGCGTCCCTGCTCGTGACCACCGCACTCAGCTACGGGCGGATGTCCGTGGCCTGGGGCTGTGTGGGCATTCTGCGCGCCTGTCTGGCCGCGGCCGTCCGGCACGCCGGCGGCAGGGAGCAGTTCGGCACCCGGCTCTCCGATCACCAACTCGTGGCCAGGCACCTCGCCGAACTGCTGATCGCCGAGCAGACCGCCAGCCGGGCGTGCGAGCACGCCAGCGATCTGTGGGACGAGGGCAGCCCCGATGTAGTGACCGCCACGGTCATGGCCAAGCACGTAGCGGCCACCGGCGCGGCGCGCGGCTCGGCGCGGGCGCTTCAGGTGCTGGCGTCGGCAGGCTCCCGCGAAGGGCATGTGGTGGCTCGGGCCCACCGCGACGCCAAGCTCATGGAGATCATCGAGGGCAGCAGCGAGATCTGCGAGCTCATCCTTGCGCAGCATGCCCTGGCGACCGCGGGATGACGCCGGCTCCGCGGGGCCGCGGCCCCGGGAAGGAAGGAACGACAGTGGACCCGGAGAACGCAATGGCGGACGGCGCTGCCACGACCACGGTCAAGTGCCTGGTCTGGGACCTGGACAACACCCTGTGGCAGGGCACGCTGCTGGAAGACGGTGAGGTGCGGCTCAGGCCGGGCCTGCGCGAGACGATCGCCGAGCTGGATTCGCGCGGCATCCTCAACTCCGTGGCCAGCAAGAACGACCACGACCACGCGTGGGCGCAGCTGGAGCGCCTCGGCCTCGCCGAGTACTTCGTGCTCCCGCGGATCGGATGGCGGCCGAAGTCGGAGTCGGTTCGCGAGATCGCCGACGAGCTGAACTTCGCGCCGAGCACCATGGCCTTCATCGACGACCAGCCGTTCGAGCGCGCCGAGGTCCGCCACGTGCTGCCCGAGGTCCGCACCTACACCGCGGAGCAGGCCGTCGACCTCGTCACCCGGCCGGAGTTCAGCCCGGCCACGATCACGGTCGACTCGCGCCGCCGCCGCTCGATGTACCAGGCGTCGTTCCAGCGCGACGCCGAGCGCGCCGAATTCGCCGGCCCCGACGCGGACTTCCTGCGCTCGCTGGACATCCGGATGCGGGTCGCCCGCGCCACCCCTGGAGAACTCTCCCGGGTGGAGGAACTCACCCTGCGCACCAGCCAGATGAACGCGACCGGCGTGCACTACTCCGAGGCCGATCTGCTCGCCCTGATCGACGACCCGGACCACGAGGTGCTGGTCACCACGGTCACCGACCGCTTCGGCCCGTACGGCGCGGTCGGCGTCATCCTGCTCCAGCGGTCCTCCGGCATCTGGCGGATCAAGCTGCTCGCCACGTCCTGCCGGGTGGTGTCCCTGGGCGCGGGCTCCGCGCTGCTGCGCTGGCTGACCGACCAGGCCCACCGGGCCGGGGTGCATCTGGCCGCCGACTTCCGGGCCACCGAGCGCAATCGGATGATGGAGGTCGCCTACCGCTTCGCCGGGTTCTCCGACGAGTCCTGTGCCTGCCAGGCCGCGCTGGGCCGCACGGAGGGCGTCAGCCGGCTGCATCTGGTGCCGTCCGTTCAGCCCGCCTCCGACACCCTCCGCCTTGAGGCCCCCGAACTGGCCCCCGTCCGGGGCTGACCCCTGATCCCGTCCCAGGCCGGCCCCCGGTCTCGGACGGCGAAGTGCCCCGGTCTGCGAGGCCGAAGCGTCCGGCCGCGGACCGTCCGATCGGCCGTCGTCGTTCACCTCTGTACCTCCCGAGAGGACCACATGATCACCACTGCGTGTCGCATCTGCGACAATCGTGAGCTGCTTCCCGTGCTGGACCTGGGGGACCAGGCGCTCACCGGGGTGTTCCCGGCGAGCTGTGACGAGGCCGTCCCCTCGGTGCCGCTCGAACTCGTGAAGTGCTCCCCGGCCGGGTGCGGTCTGGTGCAGCTGCGCCACACCCCGGACCCCGCTCTGATGTACGGGGACGGTTACGGCTACCGCTCCGGCATCCGGCCGTTCATGGTCAACCACCTCCGGAGCAAGGTCGCGGCCATCCGCGAACTGGTCGACCTCGGACCCCAGGACCTGGTCCTCGACATCGGCAGCAACGACTCCACGCTGCTGCGCGGCTATCCCGCGGACGGTCCGCGGAGGGTCGGGATCGATCCGACCGGCCAGAAGTTCCGTGAGCTGTACCCGGCGGACGTGGAGCTGGTCGTCGACTACTTCTCGCGCGAGGCGTTCACGAACCGCTTCGGTTCCCGGCGCGCGAAGGTGGTCACCTCCATCGCGATGTTCTACGACCTGCCGGACCCGATGCGCTTCATGCGGGACGTCCACGACGTCCTCACCGAGGACGGCATCTGGGTCATGGAGCAGAGCTACCTGCCCGCCATGCTGGAAGCCGACGCTTATGACGTCGTCTGCCACGAGCACCTGGAGTACTACGCTCTCCGGCAGATCGAGTGGATGGCCGAGCGGGTCGGGCTGACCGTGATCAAGGCTGAACTCACCGATGTTTACGGCGGCAGCCTCTGTGTGACCCTCGCCAAGAGCGCGAGCCGGTACCCGAAGGACGAGGCGGGCCTGGCCCGCATCCGCGCCCGTGAGACCGAGGCCAAGCTCGACACGATGGCCCCGTTCGAGGCGTTCGCGCGCCGTGTCCAGGACCAGCGCGACGCCCTGGTCGGCTTCCTCGACCGCTCTCGCGAGGCGGGGCTGCTCACCGTGGGATACGGCGCCTCCACCAAGGGCAATGTGATCCTCCAGTACTGCGGTCTCACCGAGCGGGACCTGCCCTGCATCGGCGAGGTCAGCGAGGAGAAGGCGGGGCGTTTCACCCCCGGATCGGCGATCCCGATCGTGTCCGAGGAGGAGGCCAAGCTCCGCAAGCCCGACCAACTCCTGGTGCTGCCGTGGATCTATCGCGACGGCTTCCTTGAGCGGGAGCGGGCCTACCGGGAGGCCGGCGGCAAACTGGTCTTCCCGCTGCCCCGGCTGAGCGTCGTGTGACAGGGGGCGCCGGCCGGCCCGCTGCCGGCCGGCGCCCCGCCGGTCCCGGGCGGCTCAGGCTTCCCGGGCCCGGCCGCCGGCGGGGGAGAAGAGGGCGTCGAGTTCGGCGAGTTCGGCGTCACCGAGGACCAGGCCGAGGGCGCGAACCGCCGAGTCGAGCTGCTCCGTGGTCCGCGGACCGATCACCGCGCCGCTGATCCCCGGCCGGGACAGCACCCAGGCCAGGCCGACGTCGGCCGGGTCCTCGCCGATACGGTCGCAGAACCGCTCGTACGTCTCGATGGTGGGCCGCAGTTCCGGCAGCAGCGTCTGCGCCCGGCCCTGCGCCGACTTCACCGCCGTACCGGCCGCCAGCTTGCGCAGTGCCCCGCTCAGCAGACCGCCGTGCAGTGGCGACCAGGCGAAGACCCCCACACCGTAGGCGCGGGCAGCCGGAAGCACTTCCCGTTCGACGTGCCGGTCGGCAAGGTTGTAGAGGCACTGCTCCGACACCAGACCGAGGGAGCGCCGGGCCGCCGCGTTCTCCTGGGCGGCCGCGATGTTCCAGCCCGCGAAGTTCGACGACCCGACGTATCGGACCTTGCCGTCGGCCACCAGCCGGTCCATCGCCTGCCAGATTTCCTCCCAGGAAGCGGCGTCGTCCATGCGGTGCATCTGATAGAGGTCGATGTGCTCCACGTTGAGGCGGCGCAGTGACTGCTCGCAGGCGGAGATGATGTGCCGGGCCGACAGGCCGTGGTCGTTGACCCGGTCGCTCATCTCCTCGCCGACCTTGGTCGCGAGCACCACGTCGTCACGTCGACCGCGGCGCTGGCCCAGCCACCGCCCGACGAGCTCCTCGGTGTGCCCCTTGTAGAGACGCCAGCCGTAGATGTTCGCGGTGTCGATGCAGTTGATGCCCCGGTCGAGCGCGTGGTCCATCAGCCGCACGGCGTCGGCGTCCTCGACGCGCCCGCTGAAGTTCACGGTGCCCAGCCAGAGCCGGCTCACCAGCGTCGCGCTGCGGCCCAGCCGGGTATGCGTGTGCCGCTGCGGGGGCTGGTACCGGTATGTGTGCCTAGCTGGTGTGCGGTCCTCACTCATCCGCGGTCCTCCCTTCGGACTCGACCCGTTCAAGAACGCACCGCCGGGTGCGCAGCCGGCGGTGCGGGGTGCGCGGCGGCGATCGCCGCGACCATGGCCCGCAGCCCCTCGGAGAACCGCACCCGGGGAGCCCAGCCGCTCACTGCCCGGAAGGCGGCGGAGTCGGACTCCGGGCTGTGGAAATCACCCGCTTCGGCGTAAGCGGGGGGTGGCACGGCGACGACCGGAACCGGAGTCCCGCCGATGTGCTCGGCCACCAGACCGGCCAGGGCGGTGAACACGTCGCCGAGCCGCTCCAGGCGGCCGGTTCCGACGATCCAGGGCTCGCCCTGCAGCTCCGTCGCGTGCTCCAGGGCCGCTATGAAGGCGCCGGCCGCGTCCCGGACGTGGAGGAAGTCGCGCCCGACCGATCCGTCATGCCACATGGTCAGGGCCTCGCCGTCGAGGGCGCGGCGGGTCATCGACGCGAGCACGCCGCGCCCGGCGCCGTCGGAGAGCGGGCTGTGGCCGTACAGGGTCGACAGCCGCAGCACGACGCCGCGGACGGCGCCCTCGGCCGTGGCCTCGCGCAGGATCCCCTCGGCGGCGATCTTCTGCGATGCGTAGCCGCCCAGGGGGGCGGCGTTGCCCGTGGGCGACCCGGCCTGGAGCGTGCTGGCGAAAGCCACGGTCGGTCGGACGCCGCTCCGGCCGCGCAGCACATCGACGAGGTCGCGCATCATGCCGACGTTCACCCGCTCCGCGTGCTCGTCGGCGGCGCGCCACGACTGCTGTCCGCCGATCCCCGCCGCGAGATGAACGACGGCGTCCGCGTCCTCGACGGCGGCCGCGACGGCGTCCCGCCGGGCGAGGTCCGCCCGGCGCACCTCGACGTCCGCCACCGGCTCGGCCGGCACACGGCTGGGGCCGCGCGCCACCAGGCGCAAGCGCAGTGGCAGTGCGGCGAGTTCGGTCACCACGGCGGACCCGAGGAATCCCGACGCGCCGAGCACCGTGACCAATGGCCCGCGCGGATGGTGCGACCGCTTGAACAACTCGGTAGTGAGCTTCACACATTCTCCCCTCTGTGTGCCGCTCAGCGTGCCGAGCCCTCCAGGGCGCGTCTACGGAAACCTGACCTTGTCTGCGGGGTCCGTCCGGGCCGCTTGAGTGTCGTGGCCGGTGGTGGTGTGGCAACACTTCCAGGGCGTGGATGGTGGTCCGGCCACACATCCCCGCGCTTTTGCTCACCGGCTCTCCGGTCGGTAAAGCGGCCGCCGCTCCAACGACCCCATCGGAATCGGGCGAAAAGGATGAAACATTATGGCGAGTAGGTATTGAGGGAACGCCCGCGGAGGGGCTGTGGTGGCCCTCACAGGGCTCTGAAGATCTGTGGACGGGTGTAGCAGGAATGTAATAGCGTTCCATTGGTTTGGTAAAGGCACGGAGATGGGGGCGCCTGCGGCATGAGTGGCCTGGATTCTGGTGGAGAACTGGCTGGAAAAGACCAGGAAGGTGACGCAATCACCTTCCTTGAATTCGTCGCCCGCTCGGCCCCGCGCGGTGAATACGACCGGCTCATGGCGCGGGCGGAAAGCGAAGGCGCAAGCGAGGAACGGATGCGCCGTTTGGAGCGCTTCAACCGGCTCGCCCTCACCGCACAGTCGATGATCGAGTACCGCCGCGACCGCGAGGCGGAGCTCGCGGCGCTGGTCGAGGCCGCCCATGAATTCGTCCGTGCCCGGCACTACAAGGACCTGCTCGACTCGGTCGCCCGCAGGGCACGGCTGCTGCTCAAGCTGGATGTCTCCTACGTCAGCCTGCACAAGGAGGGCGAGCCTGACACGGAGGTGCAGAGCGCCGACGGCAACGCGGTCTCGGTCGCCGTCGGCCTCCGGCTGCCCGTCAGCGGCGGGTTGGGCGGTATGGTGCGCGCCTGCCGCGCTCCCTTCTGGACGCCCGACTACCTCGCGGACACCAGCATCAACCACGTCGAGAGCATCGACAACGTCATCCGCTCGGAGGGGCTGCGCGCGGTCCTGGGCGTGCCGTTGTGCGTCAGGGACGAGTCCATGGGGGTGGGGGTGCTCTACGTCGCCGACCGGCAGGTCCGGCATCTCGCGCCCAACGAAATCACCCTGCTGTGCTCGCTCGCCGATCTGGCCGCCGCCGCCATCGAGCGCATCGTGCTGGTCGAAGAGCTCCGGAACGACATCGGGCGGCTGCACGCGGACGTCGGTGAGGCCCGCGCGGCCCTCACGGTCACCCGAAGGTCCGCCGACCTCCAGGCGCGCCTGATCGCCCTGATCCTGGAGCGGTGCGAGGTCGACGCTTTACTGGCCGTCGCCGCGGAGGCGTTAGGCGGCGGCACCGGTATCTGCAACCCGCTGGGCCGACCACTCGCCGAGTACGGGAAACTGCGCCCCGTACCCACCGCGGACCTGCGCGCAGCCTGCGACAGGGCCGCCGAGACCGGCCACCCTACCCCCGTCGACCAAGGGTTATGGGTGGTCCCGCTGTGCCCCGGGGAGTGCAACTCCGGCTTCCTCTTAACGGATGTCGGGCCCGCGGCGGACCACTCCGTCGTACCGCTGCTCCTCGTTGTCGCCCGTGCGCTGGCACTTCATCTACGCATCCAGCACAACAACTCCGCCAAGGCCCCAGGTCACCAGGAATTCTTCGACGACCTGGTCGGGGCGCCGCGCTCGCCCGCCCTCCTCAGAGAGCGCGCCCTCCTGTTCTCCCTCAGTTTCCGCCGCCCGCACGTCGTCCTGGTGGCGAGCGCACCGCACGGCGCCGCGGCGCGGTTGGAGACCTCCGCCGCGGACTACGCGCAGGAGCTCGGCGGGCTGTGCAGCGTACCGGATGGCGCGGTCGTCCTGCTGCTGCCCGGCGAGGCCCCCGAGGCCGTGGCGCAGACCGCCGCCCGGGAACTCACCACCAGAGTGGGGCGCGCGATCACCGTTGGGGCAGCCGGCCCCGCCTCGACCGTCGACGGCATCGGCGACGCCTATCGCGAGGCCGCACAGTGCCTGGAGACACTGCGCGCGCTCGGCGCTGACGGCGGCACCGCATGCGCCTCTGACCTGGGCTTCCTCGGCATGCTCCTGGCCGAGGAAAACGATGTCCCCGGCTACATCACGTCGACCATCGGGCCCGTGGTCGACTACGACACCCACCGCTTCACGGATCTCATCGCTACGCTGAGGGCGTATCTGGAGTCGGGCAGGAGCCCCACCCGCGCCGCCGAGACACTGCGGGTGCACCCCAACACCGTCTCGCGCCGACTGGAGCGCATCGGCCAGTTGCTGGGGGAGGACTGGCAGTGCCCACAGCGCGTGCTGGACATCCAACTGGCCCTGCGGCTGCATCAGGTGCGCTCCGTCCTCTCCCCACGCCTCGCGTCCGTCTCCCGGGCCGCACTCTGAGCACTGCCCGAGTGACCGTCGGCGGGCCGGCCGGCGCGTGGCCTGCCGGTGGCCGCACCATCGTTCGTGGTCACCCGGCGATGGGCACCTGGTACTCGCACCACTGCCCGTCCTGCGACAGCCGCAGCGCGTGGGCGATCGAAGCCAGCGTCACATGCCGGTGCCAGCCCTGAAACGAGCGTCCCTCGAAGTCCCGGATGCCGACATCGACACTGACCGCGGCGAAGTCGGAGTCCACCCGTTCGGTCAGCATCGCCAGCCGCAGCAGCGCACTGTGCCCCGACGAGGTGAGGTCGGTCAGCCACAGGTCTGCGGGGCGCCGGCGGTTGGCTCGCCACACCCCCATCAGCAGCAGTGTCCGCCGCGGGAGCGCGCCGGGCAGCACCACGGCGAGCGGCGTGACGAAGTTGACCGCGCCATGGCACTCCACGGGGCGGCCCAGCCGCTTGAGTTGCTCCATGAGGTGCTGCGCGGGCGCGGTCTGCGGGCGCTGGCCCAGCTGGACCCGGCCGGCAGCCGGGTCCAGCGGAAGCTCACCGCCCACCCGCAGCATGAAGGGCAGGCCGGCCGCGGTGAGCGCGCGCACCAGCGGCGGCACCGCGGCGGTCCGCGCGTCCATCACCACCGGGCGTGCCACCGTCCGGTTCGCCTGTGCGATCTCCGTCACCAGCCGCGCCACATCCCTCTCCTCGCCCGGCGCGTCGGGCCGTCCGTCGGCCTCGCCGCCCGGTTCGCCGTCCAGCGTCAGATGCCAGCTCACCGGCGCGGCCCTCGCGTCGGAGGCCATCCACAGTCCGAAGCTGCGCTGACAGCTCATCACCCGGCCGAGGTCGGGAACGAAGCGCCGTCGTACCCCCACGGAGCGCACCCCCGTCTTGGAGACCACCATCGGCCGGATCACCCAGGCGTTCGGGCGCAGCCCGTCGTCCACGTAGCGGGCCAGGGTCGCGCGCACCGGGCGCCAGTCCCAGGTCGAGCTGGCCACGAAGTGGTGCAGGCTCTGTGCCGAGGCCCCCGTCCCGCCGAAGTTGGCGATGTTCCGGGCGGTCTTGCGCCCAGTGGCGGTGAGTAAGCCGCGTAAGTACTGGCCACCTCTTCTGCGCTGGTCGGCGCGGCGCAGCGAACCGAGCAGTTCTTCGCACGCTTCGTTCACCAGTGATTCGACACCGTCGTGCGCGACGGAACCGGCAAGGGAGTGGGGGGAATGCGGTTTCGGGCCAAGGGGGGTAACGAGCATCGCGGTCCTCGCAGGGCGTTCGAATTCCGGCAACTGCATGTGGCATAGCCTTCCGGAATGCTCGGGGCCCTCCCAGATGCGCTCGGCACACACTTTCGCAGCCGCCTCGGCCCCCGCGGTGAGCAACGGGCGGGCGGCCGGCAGCGCACCCGTACCTGATGACCAACTCACCTGTGCAGACCGGTAGTTGGTGTTGGGGCACCTCATCGAATGGCGCTACGGAACGATGCCGCTACGGCCGGTGATCACGAAATCTATTTTTGCTGACGTTTTCCGGACGCCGACACCACTGTGTCAGCTGTCGCTTGCCGGCTCAGTGTCCATGCCCTAGAAATCCCCTCTCATCCACTCCTATTCGCCTTCGAGGTACTGCTATGCCCTTGCCGAAACACCTGCCGTCGCTCGGCGGCATGCGGGCCATCGCCGCACTGGTGGTGTTCTGCTCTCATATCGCTTCCCAGCCGTTTTTCCGCAACGCCGAGATAAACTCCACCGCACAGGTCCCGTTGGACGCCCTGGGGCCGCTGGCGGTCTCGTTCTTCTTCATGCTCAGCGGATTCGTGCTCACCTGGGCGGGCATGCCCGACCCGTCCAAGGCCGCCTTCTGGCGCCGCCGTTGCGTTCGGGCCTACTCGCTGCACCTGCCGGTCCTGCTGCTCACACTGGCGATCGTGCTGTGGCTGAAGGAACCCAACATGGGAGGGTCGGTCTGGGACGGCTTCGTCAGCAACCTGCTGCTTGTCCAGTCGTGGTTCCCCGACTACCACCAGTACGGCAGCATGAACCCGGTGGCGTGGTCCCTCTCCTGCGAGATGCTGTTCTACGCCGCCTTCCCGTTCCTGTTCGCCTTCTTCTCCAAGATGCGTGCCGAGCGGCTGTGGTCCTGGGTCCTGGGCATCTCCGTCGTCGTCGCGGCCGTACCTGCCCTCGCCCTGCTGCTGCCCTCGGACTCCGCGCTGCCCTGGGACCCGAAGATGCCGGAGCTGCAGTACTGGTTCATCTACATGCTTCCGCCGGTGCGGCTCCTGGAATTCGCGCTCGGCGTCCTGATGGCGCAGATCGTCAGGCGCGGCCGCTGGGCCGGCCCGACCCCGGGGGTGTGTGCGCTGCTGTTCGCCGGCGCGTTCGCGCTGTCCTTCGCACTGCCGTCGTATCTGGCTCGCGTCACGGCGACGGTCCCGCTGATCGCGCTGCTGCTCGGCTCCCTGGCCGTCGGCGACATACGCGGTACCCGGTCGTGGCTGGGCACCCGGACGATGGTGCTGCTGGGCGAACTCACCTTCGCCTTCTACGTCATCCACTACCTCGTCATCCAGTACGGGCACCGCTTCCTCGGCGGTGAGCTGGGCTACTACCGGCAGTGGGACACCCCGGCCGCGATCGGCCTGACCGTTCTCGCCCTCGGGCTCAGCCTGGGCCTCGCCGCGCTCCTCCACTTTTTCGTGGAGAAGCCGGTCGTCCGGGCCCTCGGCCGCTCCCGCAAGGCGTCCCGCGCGTCCAAGGTCCCGCAGTCCGAGCCGTCGGCGCCCCTGCCGTCCTGAGCGGGTCCGGCGCCACAACAGTGTGCGGGGCGCGCCACATGGCGCGCCCCGCAGGGTTTTCGCTGACCGGAACCCCGGTCTTCCGTGTCTCAGTAGGAGGCGTGTGCGCAGGCGATCAGTGTGCGCAGCTCCACATTGAGGTAGTTGCCGTGCGCGAGCAGTTCGGTGAGCTGCCCGAGGGTAGCCCAGCGGAAGCCGGGCGGGCAGTCCACCGTCAGCTCAGGGCCGGCCTCGACGACCGTGTACCGGTTGCGCGCGTGGTAGAAGCGCCCGCCCTCCTCCGAGAGCACCGCGTCGTACCGTACGCGGCCCGGGGCAGCGGACTGCACGTACTCCAGGTACGGCGGCGGGTTGCCCTCGCCGCGCGGCCACGCCGACCTGAGCTGCACGGTGGGGCCGAACTCGGCGAAGTTCAGCGTGCCCACGTCCGACCGGGCCGCCACCAGGGCGTGCAACGTCCCGTTGATCCGCCGGACGACCAGGGCCATCAGCCCCTGGGAACACGGGCGCAGCAGCGGCTGGGTCCAGGACGCCACCTCGCGCTGCTCCGCGGTGACCTCGACCGCCATGATCTCGAAGCGCTCGCCGCTGCGGTGCCGGATGGTGGCCCCGGTCCGCTGCCAGCCGTCCTCGTACACCTGGTCGAGCGGGACGCTCTGCTGGCGCAGCACACGCAGCGCCTGGACGTCGGTGAGACAGCCGGTGATCGCGTTGAGCTCGTGCAGCGGCTCGGTCTCCCCGTAGAACGAGCGCCTCAGCGCCGCCGGGAAGCCCTCGTCGTCGTCGCCGGGTGCGCCGTGCGCAGTCGGCAGGCAGGCCAGCACGCTGCGGGTGTCCATATTGACGAGGTCGTCCCGGAGCAGCAGGCGACGGATCTGGCCGAGCGTCAGCCAGCGGAACGAGCAGTGCTCCGGCACGGCCGAGTCGATCTCGACGACCATGTTGCGGTTGCGTTTGTGCAGGAACCAGTCGGCTTGCTCCGACTGAATGGCGTCGACCAGCACCCGGCGCCCCGGGCGCTGGATGAAGCGGTCCAGGAACGGCGTCGAGCGGCCGCGATGCACCTCGTCGAAGTTGCTGCGGGTGGCCTGCACCGTAGGGGAGAGCTGGAGCCCGTTGACATTGCCGGGTTCCGGCTTCGCCTGCATCAGGAAGTGCAGTACCCCGTCGAACTCGCGCGCCAGGATGCCCAGCAGCCCCACTTCGGGCTGCACGATGATCGGCTGGACGCGGTCGACGGGGTCGAGGTCGGAGCTGGTGCGCAGACCTTCGACGGAGAAGAAGCGGCCCGTCTCGTGGCGCAGATTGCCGGTGCCGTCTTCGAAGGACCACCGCTGCAGGTCGTGGAAGGGGATCGGCTCCGTGCGGAAGTGGTGGGCCCGCTGGTACTCGACCAGCCAGCCGGTCACCTCCGCCATGGGGGTCACCCGGCTGTCGAGCACGTCGGCCGACCGGCGCACCCGCTCGGCCGTCTGCAGGCGGTCGGCGTAGTCGGCCTCGGCGACGGACCCCGGTTCAGGCCGCATGGCTCCCCCTGGAGCCCGCGGGGAGCAGCGGTGCGAGGGTGTCCATGAGGGACCCGCACACCTCCGCGGCCCGCTGGTAGAGGAAGAAGTGGCCGCCGGGGAAGGTCCGCACCTGGGCGCCGGCCTCCGCGACGGCCTGCCATGCGGCGGCCTCGGTCGCCGTGACGTTGGGGTCGTTGGCGCCGGTGAACACGGTGAGCGGGCAGGCCAGCGGCGCCCCCGGGCGGTGGGTGTAGGTCCCCACGGCCCGGTAGTCGTTGCGGATCGCGGGCAGCACCAGCTGCAGCAGCTCGGGGTCGTTGAGCAGACTCTCGTCGGTGCCTTCGAGCGAGCGGAGCTCGGCCAGCAGCCGGTCGTCGTCGTAGAGGTGCACGGTCATCGGACGGTTCACGATGGGGGCCCGCCGGCCGGAGACCACCAACCCGGCCGGCGCCGCCCCCCGCTGCTGGAGCACGCGGGCGACCTCGTAGGCCACGGTGGCGCCCATGCTGTGCCCGAAGAGCACCAGGGGCCGGTCGGAGTGTGTCGCCAGCACCTCGGCCAGGGGCTCGACCAGGCCCTCGATGGTGTCGATCAGCGGCTCGCCGCGACGGTCCTGGCGGCCGGGGTACTGGACGGCCAGCACCTCGACCTGGTCGGGCAGCCTCTGGACGAACGGCAGGAAGGACGTGGCCGAGCCGCCGGCGTGCGGGAAGCAGACCAGCCGCACCGCGGGTGCGGCGCGCGGCCGGTACCGGCGCAGCCACAGGTCGCTCAGGAGTCGCGGATCTGTCGATGCGGACACGAAGGTTCATCGTCCTTTCTTGAGGGGCTGCCACCACGCGCGGTTCTCGCGATACCAGCGCACGGTCTCCGCCAGTCCCTCGTCGATACCGATCCGCGGCGCATAGCCCAGCTCGTTGGCGATCTTGGCGTAGTCGACGGAGTAGCGGCGGTCGTGACCCTTGCGGTCCGGTACCTCCCGCACCGCCGACCAGTCGGCTTCGCACAGCTTCAGCAGGCGTTCGGTGAGCTCGGTGTTGGTCAGTTCGGTGCCGCCGCCGATGTTGTAGACCTCGCCGGGGCGGCCGCCCCGGGCCACCAGGGCGATGCCCCGGCAGTGGTCGTCCACGTGCAGCCAGTCGCGCCGGTTGCCGCCGTCGCCGTAGAGCGGGACGGCCGCCCCCTCAAGCAGATTGCTGACGAACAGCGGAATGATCTTCTCCGGGTACTGGTACGGCCCGTAGTTGTTGGAGCAGCGGGTGACGCACACCGGCAGCCCGTGTGTCCGGTGGAAGGCCAGCGCCAGCTGGTCGGAGGCCGCCTTGGAAGCGGCGTAGGGGGAGTTGGGGCTCAGCGGGTGGTCCTCAGGCCACGATCCGTGCGGGATCGAGCCGTACACCTCGTCCGTGGAGACGTGCACGAACCGGCCCGGGCGCACGGCCAGCGCCTCCCGGAGGAGGACGTGGGTGCCCAGCACATTGGTGCGCACGAAGGCGTCCGCGTCGTCGATCGACCGGTCCACATGCGACTCGGCCGCGAAGTGCACCACCAGATCGGCGCCCGCCATGGCCAGGGCGACGGTGCCGCGGTCGCAGATGTCGCCCCGGACGACCCTCAGCCGCGGACAGTCGCCCACCGGCGCCAGATTGGCCAGGTTGCCCGCGTAGGTAAGTGCGTCCAGCACCACCACCTCGGGCTTGCCGAACTCCGGTATCGAGCCGTTCAGCAGGGCGTTCACGAAGCGTGAGCCGATGAAACCGGCCCCTCCGGTGACCAGGATCCGCAGCGGCCGCCGGCTGGTGCGCCGGGCGTTGGTCCACGGTTCCGTCTCAGGCAGCGCCAGCATGGGAGGCCACCTCCATCAGGTAGGAGCCGTAGCCCGAGTTGCCCAGCTCGCAGCCGAGCAGATACAGCTCGTCGGCGTTGATGAACCCCATCCGCAGGGCGATCTCCTCGACGCAGGCGATCCGCACGCCCTGGCGCTGTTCCAGCAGCTGGACGTACTGACTGGCCTGGAGCAGCGAGTCGTGGGTGCCCATGTCCAGCCAGGCGAAGCCGTGGCCCAGCTCGATCAACCGGGCGCGCCGTTGCTCCAGATAGACCTTGTTGACGTCGGTGATCTCCAACTCGCCGCGTGCGGACGGCCTGATGTTCTTGGCGATGTCGATGACGTCGTTGTCGTAGAGGTACAGCCCGGTGACGGCCAGGTTGGAGCGGGGACGAACGGGCTTCTCCTCCAGGGAGAGCAGTAGCCCGTCCTGGTCGATCTCCCCGACGCCGTAGCGCCCTGGATCGCTCACCGGGTAGCCGAACAGCACACAGCCGTCAAGGTGGCGGATGCTGCCCTGGAGCACGGAGGAGAATCCGGGGCCGTGGAAGATGTTGTCGCCCAGGATCAGCGCCACGGGGGAGTTGCCGACGTGGTCCGCACCGATGGTGAGGGCCTGGGCGATGCCCTGGGGCTCGGGCTGCTCCGCGTAGGTGATGTCGAGGCCGAGCCGGGATCCGTCACCCAGCAGTCGCTGGAAGAGCTCGATGTGCTGGGACGACGAGATGACCAGGATCTCGCGGATGCCGCCCAGCATCAGCACGGACAGCGGGTAGTAGATCATCGGCTTGTTGTAGACCGGGAGGAGCTGCTTGGACAGCGTCCCGGTCAGGGGGCGCAGGCGGGTGCCACCGCCGCCGGCGAGGATGATTCCCTTCATTCCGGGACACCCCGATATGGTCTCGGTCATCGTATCTCCGTCGATAGAGGAAGACGGTGGCCGCCCGGCGTCGCGCGCTCCATGCCGTCCGGCGCCGGATACGCCGGCAGTCCCGCGGCCGCCGCGCGGACCGCCGCTACGACGGCCTGGAACGCGTCGTCCCCGAGGTGGGGCCCGAGGGGAAGGCTGAGGCTCTCCGCCGCACGGCGTTCGCTGAGCGGGTGGGTGCCGGCCGGAGCGCCGGCCGGGTCGTCGGCGTAGGCCGGGGTCCGGTGGGGCGGTACGGGATAGTGGATCAGGGTCTGCACCCCGGCCCGTTCGATTCGGCGGCGCAGTTCGTCGCGTTCCACGCAGCGGATCACGTAAAGGTGCCACACCGGGTCGGCCCAGGGGGCGGTGGCGGGGACGGCGATCTGCGGGAGGGCCCCCAAGGCCCGGCTGTAGCGCTCGGCCGTGTGCACCCGGAGGGCGTTCCATGCCTGCAGCCGCGGCAGTTTGGCGCGCAGCACGGCGGCCTGGAACTCGTCGAGCCGCGAGTTGGTGGCCTGTACCTCGTGCCGGTACTTCTCCCGGGAGCCACAGTTGCGCAGCAGCCGGATCCGGTCGGCCACGGCGGCGTCACCGGTGACCACCGCCCCGCCGTCACCCATGGCGCCGAGGTTCTTGCCGGGGTAGAAGCTGAACGCGACCACATGGCCTGACCCGATCCGGCGCCCCCGGTAGCGGGCGCCGTGCGCCTGCGCGGCGTCCTCCACCACGGCCAGGCCGTGCCGTTCGGCGATCGCCAGCAGCGGGTCCAGATCAGCCGGATGCCCGTACAGATGCACCGGCATCACGGCCCTGGTACGGGGGGTGATCGCCGCCTCCACCTGCGCCGGGTCCATGGACAGCCCGTCCGGCGTCGGGTCGACACCCACCGGCCGGGCCCCGGCGGCGGACACCGCCAGCCAGGTGCCGATGAAGGTGTGCGCGGGCACCACCACCTCGTCACCGGGGCCGATGCCGAGCGCGCGCAGCGCCAGTTCCAGGGCGTCGCAGCCGCTGCCGACCGCCACGCAGTGGTCGTTGTCGCAGTACGCGGCGAACTCCGCCTCGAATCCCGCCAGTTCCGCACCCAGCAGATAGCGTCCGGAGGCGGACACCCGCCGGAGGGCCCCGTCGATGTCGGCCCGCAGCTCCCGATAGGCCGCACCCGCGTCGAGGAAGGGCACGTTCACTTGATGCTCCATGCGTCGCGCAGGAATGTGTCGTAGTCGCGGTAGTAGTCGGACTCCTCGTAGTGCCGCGAGGCGAGGACGAGGGCGACGGAGTCCGGTGCGAAGTCCTTGAGCACTCGCCACACCATGGGCCCGATATAGAGCCCGGCGCCCGGTTCCTCAAGCCGGTACGTGGTGCTCTGGAAGCCGTCGTCCAGGCTGATCGAGAATCCGCCGTGCACGGCGATGACGAGCTGCTCCAGAGTGCGGTGCCCGTGCAGCCCGCGGGGCGGTGACGACTCCGACTGCCCGTGCATGTAGTAGACGCGCTTGATGGGGAAGCCTACGGTGATGCCGGACTCGACCACGGAGAGGCTGCCGCGCGGGTCGATGTGCTGTTCGAGCCTGATCAGCCGACACGGTTTGATCCTGCCGACTCGCACGGCGTGGGAGGACTCGGCTGCGTTCTCGGCCATGGCGGCGCTCCTCTCGGGATGGGCGCGGCTCTGCGGCTGATGCGGACCGCGGAACCCGGGGGCCGGCGGCTCGGTCAGCGCCACTCGACGTGGACGGGCAGGTACTTCGCGGTGAGCTGATCGGCCTCGTAGTAGCGGGCGTTGCCGTGGTCGATGCGGAACTCCTTGATCTGGTCCAGCATCAGTTCGAGCATCACCTTGCCTTCCTGACGTGCCAGGAAGGCGCCCAGGCAGTGGTGAATACCGATGCCGAAGGCCATGTGGCGGGAGCCGCTTGAGCGTCGGATGTCGAAGGTGTCGGGGTCCGGGAAGTGTTCGGGGTCGCGGTTGGCCGACTGGCTCCAGGCGATGACCATCTGGCCCTTCTTCATTTCCGGGCCGAGGATGTCGGTGTCCTCCTTGAGGAAGCGGAAGATGTTGTTGAAGGGGCTGCGGTAGCGCAGCGTCTCCTCAACCGCACCGGTCACCAGCTCGCGGTCGGCGCGCAGGTCCGCCAGCGCCTCGGGGTTCTCCTCCAGTACGAGGAAGAGGTTGCTGAGCAGCGTGCTTGACGAGACGTGGCCGGCGGTGAGCAGCAGGGCCACGATGTTGACGATCTCCACATCGGTGAGCTTGCGGCCGTCCTGCTCGGCCTGGACCAGACCGCTGATCAGGTCGTCGACCGGGGCCTCGCGCTTGGCGTGGATCTGGTGCAGGAGATAGTCGGTCATCTCCTTGAGGGCGGGCGCGATCGTCTCGCTGAAGTTGTCCGGGAGGTTCGGGTACTCCAGGCCCTCGTTGGTGAGCAGGGTGTCGACCCATCCGCGGAACACATCGCGGTCACCGGACGGGACGCCCAGCAGCTCGGCGATGACGATGACGGGCAGGGCGTAGGAGAGGTCGCCGACGACGTCGATGGTCTCCTGGCCGCGCACCGCGTCGAGGAGCTCCTGGGTGACGGCCCGGATGCGGGGCTCCAGACGAGCCATCCGCCGCGGGGTGAACGCCTGACTGACCAGCTTGCGCATCGGGCCGTGGGCGGGCGGGTCGAGGGCGCCGATGGTCCCCGGCCCGATGATCATCTCCAGCTCGGGCGGGGTCGGCATGACCTCGTTGAAGTCGGAGGAGAAGAACTGCGGATTGTTGGAGACCGTCAGGTAGTCGTCGTAACGGAAGACCTGCCAGGCCTGCCGGCTCTCGTCCCAGAAGACCGGGTGGTGGGTCCGGTTGAAGGCGAACCAGTCCAGGAGCTCCTGGGCGTTTGCCTCCTTGCTGAGTTCGAGTGGTGCTGTCGGGGCCTCGGACATCGGCCATTCTCCTTGGAAAGTGGTACGGCGGACCGAGCGCGCGACGCGGCTACTTCGGTCCCTCGACGCCGGTGAGCCTATGAATCGCTCAAGATCGCCAGCAAGGGAGACCTGACACAATGACATCCCAGTCCGAGCCCCCCGGACGGGAAACCGCCGGGGCGGCCGCAGCGGCGCCGGCAACCTGACACATTCATCGCTCGCCGGTTGTTCCAGCCGTCCCGGTGCTGAACAATTCACTGTTCACGTGCGAGAGGGATGCATGGAGAAATTAACGGAATTCCGCGCCGGAGAACACGGCGAACCGGCAGCGGAACCCCGACCCGCTGGACATCTCCCTTCCCCCTTGTCGACGCCGATGCACGGGTCCGCGGTGCACCGGCCGGAGTCCGCGGGTGATCGACTCACCGAAGTAGCCGTCACGGGTCAACGGGGTGCGCGGCACCGATTCCCGCCGGCGCTCTCCCCCCACCAGCGCGCACGAGGACGCCCCGTGCGGAGCCGACCGGCCCACGGTCCGGGCAGAACCATAGGAAGGCGGTACAACCCGTGAAGATCCTTGTCATCGGAGGCTCACAGTTCGTGGGCCGGGCCTTCGTCGCCGAGGCCCTGGGCCGCGGCCATGAAGTCACCACCTTCAACAGAGGTGTCAGCGCCGCCGACCTGCCGGGTGTCAAGGCGATCCGCGGGGACCGACAGGTGCCCGCCGACCTGGAGCGGCTGGTCGACCAGGGCGGCCGCTGGGACGCGGTCGTGGACACCTGCGGCTATGTGCCGCAGGTCGTCGGCGCCGCCGCCCGCGCACTCTCCGGCCATGCCGACACCTACCTCTACGTCTCCAGCCTGGCGGCCGTCCGGGACTGGGGCACGGCGCCCTCGATCAACGACGATTCCCCCACCCACGACTGCTCCCCGGAGGCCGGACCGGACGACGGCGACTACGGCGTCCTCAAGGCCGGCTGCGAACGCGCCGTCGTCCGCGATTTCGCCGGCGACACCCTCGTCTTCCGGGCCGGAGTGATCGTCGGCCCGCACGACAACGTCGGCCAGCTGGATTCCTGGCTGTGGCGGCTGCGCACGGCCGAGGGTGAGCGCCGGCGGGTGCTCGCGCCCGGCACCCCGGACGTCGGCATACGCATCATCGACGCGCGGGACATCGCCCTCTTCGGCCTGCGCTGCCTGGAGGAGCGGCGCACCGGCCCCTTCGTGGTCGTCACGCCCGAGCGGCACGCCACCTATGGCGAGTTGCTGGCCGCGTGCGCCGCCGCCACCGGATCACGGGCGGAACTGGTCTGGGCCGACGACGCCTTCCTCCTGGAGCGCGAGGTGGAGCCGTGGAGCGATCTCGCGATGTGGGTTCCCTGGCCGGACGCCCTGCGCATGTGGACGACCGCCGCCGACCGGGCCGAGGCCGCGGGCCTGACCTGCCGCCCGATCACCGAGACGGTGCGCGACGCCTGGGCGGTCCTGAGCGACCGGACGCCGCCCCAGCTCCCGCTCGTCAACTCCTGGGGCCTGCGGGCGGGCCTCCCGCCCGAGCGGGAGCGGGAGTTGCTGGCCGCGTGGGATGCGCACCGGCGAGGCACGCGCGCGTAATCGGCGGCCGCACGCACACGGCGGCACCGTCGGCACGGCAGACCTGACACAATTCCGCCTCCTTTTCCCGGGAAAATCCGCCGGAGGATTTCGTTCCGTCGGTGTCGGCGGCCCCGCCTCGGTAGCTGCCCGGAATCCGCGAACTTGACACAATTGATTCTCGATGCCAGCCGTTCCCTTCGTGCGGCCAATTGGGCGCAGTACGATCGTGAAGATCAGAAGAGGCAGGAATTCTGTGGCCTGGCGAGAGCTTGAGGAATGCTGGTGTCTGGAGATCTCGTGACTTCCCGAATTGACGACCGATCCGATGCCGTTGCCGTTATCGGAATGTCCTGTCGATTTCCCGGCGCGCCGGGAATCGACGAATTCTGGAAACTGCTGACCGATGGAACGGAAGCCGTCGGCCGCGCGGCCGACGGCCGTCGGCGCGGCATGATCGAGGCGGTCGGCGACTTCGACGCCGCGTTCTTCGGCATGTCACCGCGCGAGGCCGCCGAGACCGATCCGCAGCAGCGCCTGCTGCTCGAACTCGGCTGGGAGGCCCTGGAGGACGCCGGAATCGTCCCGGGATCCCTGCGTGGCGAGGCGGTCGGCGTCTTCGTCGGTGCCATGCACGACGACTACGCCACCCTGCTGCACCGGGCCGGCGCACCGGCCGGCGCCCACACCGCCACCGGCCTCCAGCGCGCCATGCTCGCCAACCGGCTCTCCTACGTCCTGGGAACCCGCGGCCCCAGCCTGGCCGTTGACACCGCGCAGTCGTCGTCGCTGGTCGCCGTGGCCCTCGCGGTCCAGAGCCTGCGCGCCGGAACCTCCCGCATGGCCATCGCGGCCGGCGTCAACCTGATCCTCGCCGACGAGGGCTCGGCCACCATGGAGCGGCTCGGCGCGCTCTCTCCCGACGGGCGTTGCCACACCTTCGACGCCCGCGCCAACGGCTATGTGCGTGGCGAGGGCGGTGCCGCCGTCGTGCTGAAGCCGCTCGCCGACGCCCTGGCCGACGGCGATCCGGTGTACTGCGTGGTGCGCGGCGCCGCCATCGGCAACGACGGCGGTGGCCCCGGGCTGACCGCCCCCGACCACGAGGGCCAGGAAGCCGTGCTCCGGGCAGCGTGCATCGAGGCCGGAGTCGACCCCGCAAAGGTGCGCTTCGTCGAACTGCACGGCACCGGCACGCCCGTGGGCGACCCGGTCGAGGCGCAGGCCCTGGGCGCGGTCCACGGCTCCGGTCGGCCGGCGGACGCCCCCCTGCTGGTGGGCTCCGTGAAGACCAACATCGGCCACCTGGAAGGCGCAGCCGGCATCGCGGGACTGGTCAAGGCCGCACTCTGCCTGCGGAAACGCACCCTGCCCGGCTCGCTCAACTTCGTCACCCCCCATCCCGCCATCCCTCTGGACCGGCTCCGGCTGAAGGTGCAGACGACCCCGACCACGCTGCACCCCGATCCGGACGGCGCCCCCCTACTGGCGGGCGTCAGCTCCTTCGGTATCGGCGGCACCAACTGCCATGTGGTCCTGGAGCACCTGCCCGAGCCGGCCCCGACCACACGGGAAGACCTAACCGCCGCCCCGTACCCGGCCCCGCCCCTGCTGTTGTCGGCCCGCTCCCACCCGGCACTGCTGGCCCAGGCCGCGCGGCTCCGTGACCACCTGAGCCGCACTGCCGCCGACCCGCAGGACGTCGCTTACTCCCTGGCCACCACACGCACCCTCTTCGAGCACCGCGCCGCGCTGCCCTGCGGCAACCGCGAGGAGTTGGTCGCCGCCCTCGACGCACTCGCCCACGGCAAGACCACGGCCGGCGTGCGCATCGGCACGGCTGTGTCGGGTGGGACGGCGGTGTTGTTTACGGGTCAGGGTGCGCAGTGGGCTGGTATGGGGCGTGAGTTGTATGCGTCGGATGGGGTGTTCGCTGCGGCGTTGGATGAGGTTTTGGG
>NZ_JBFACE010000035.1:0-80786 GCF_040640655.1 Streptomyces sp. NPDC021749
CAGTTGTACTCGCGTCACATACGACGGTCTACCGGACCAGGCCGTGCCACGAAGGCACATCACACAGATTGATCACGACTCGATACGCGCCCTAGTGCCGCGTCAGGCAACGTTCGCCCTGTCAGTGGGGATGGTTATCCTCGGACCGATCAACTGTGGCGCACAGGCGGGAGGTTGCAGGCCCTGATGACCGTGTCGTTTCGTGACTCGATGCTGGAGCTGTTGTCGGCGCCAGGTCCGGATCCGGACCACGCGGAGGCGATGATGCTCTACGGCAGGCTGGTCGGAACGTGGAAGATCAGCAACCGGTACCGGTTTGGTGACGGTTCGTGGCGCACAGCAGTGGGCGAGTGGCGCTTCGGCTGGGCCCTGGGTGGGAGGGTGGTGCAGGATGTGCTCTTCTGCCCGGAGTTCCACGACCGGTACCCCGGCACCACCATCCGCATGTACGACGTCACGACCGGGCTGTGGCAGATTACGTGGATCTCACCGAAGCTTCCTTCGCACTTCTCCCAGGTCGGTCGGCCTGACGGCGCCGGTGGGATGATCCAGGAGGGCACCGACTCCCAGGGCAGGCGGTCGCGGTGGACGTTCACGGAGGTCACGCCGACCTCATTCCGCTGGCAAGGGTTCAGCGCCGCCCCTGATGGCGAGTTCGAGTTGTTTCAGGAGATGCACGCGACACGCCCATAGTGCGGCATCCGCCGCGCAGGTGGCGCGGTCTCGGCAGGCGGCAGGCTGCCCTGGCGGCACAACGAGCACGCGTCCGTGAGATCGATGACGACGAGGGGCAGCGCCTGCTGCGGATCGTCCGCAGCAGGCACCGGGACAGTGGTGACCTGGCGGCGAGCCCGGATGGTGCTGCTGTCCGCGCAGGGCATGCCCGTGGCAAAGATCCCGCCGGGGTGACGTTCACCAGTGCGGACCGCTCAACCTGCAGCCCCACCCCGGCCGGCACAAGGACCCCGACCGCGAGCCCAAGCCCCCAGGCCCCGACGGTGGGCGACCTACACCCGCCCGCGCGGCGTCCGGCAGCCAGGGCGAACGGTGCCTGACGCGGCACTAGGGAACCGGGAGGCGCTCTACCGGCGGACCGCCGAGATCAGCCCGCCGGGCCGCTCCTCGCGCTGCGGCGGGGTGCTGATCGGACGGCCGTAGGCGGCAGCGCGCTCGCGCAGGGTGTGGCTGTCGGCCTCCCAACCGTGCCCGGCCAGCCAGCCCACCGGGTCGTCGGGCATCTCCGAGACCCACATGGACGCCGCCGATCCCTGCGCGGCGTCCGCGCCGAAGCGCTCGATCACGCCGCGCGAGCCCAACGTCAGCCCCATCCGACTGCCTGCTGCCGACTGCGCGCTGATCCGGGACAGCAGGAGCTCCACCGCGTCCTCGGGCAGATAGATCAGCAGTCCTTCGGCGATCCACACGGTCGGCACCGCCGGGTCGTGCCCTGCGGCGGCCAGCGCGGCTGGCCAGTCGTCACGCAGATCCACGGCGACGGTGATCCGCTCGCAGCGTGCGACGGCCCGCTCCTGGCGCAGCACCGAAGCCTTGAAGTCCAGTGGCGCGGCGGTGTCGACCTCGAACAGCCGGGTGCCCTCGGGCCAGTCGATCCGGAAGGCCCGGCTGTCCATGCCGGCGCCGAGCAGCACGACCTGCCGGACTCCGGACGCGGAGGCCTGCTGCAACAGGTCGTCGAGGAACTTCGTCCTGATGACGATGGAGTACGACACGGCCAGCCGGCGGCGTCGCGCGGCCTCGTCATCGGGCAGCGGCGGCGAGGAGGGCCACAGGCCGCCGGCGGTGGCGAAGGCCCGTGCCAGTGGGTCGCGGAACAGCGCGTTCTCCCGCTCGGTCTCCAGCGCCCGCACCCTGGCCACCCCCACCGCCGTGGCCCACACTCCCGACGGCTGCACCCGCTCCTGCTCACCAGTCACTGCGCCAGCGTAGAGGATCGACCCCAAGGGCCTGATGAAGGCAGCCAGTTCATGTGCGGCCAGCCGGTCATGCGCGCACTGACCGCCTACGACCACGAAACCCACGAAGCTCGAAGAGGCGGATCAAGGCAGCCGGCCCCCGGGAGAAGTCGCTGCGGACCTTCGACTGCGACGCCAACCCCGACATCGACCCGGCCACCATGACCGGCGGTTGGCCGCGGTGGCCGGGGCGGGGTTCGGCTGCGCATGCTTGTGCTGTGAGCAGATGGCCGGTGGGACCGTTGGCTCTGCGGGCTGTGATGCGCATGCGCATGCCGAGTGTTCTTCCTGGGGCGTTTCCTCGTTGCTACGCGCTGTGGTGGGCGACCTGGGGAGTGGTGCGGAGCGGGGCGAGTGCCTGTGCCCAGGCCAGCAGCTCGTCGATGAGCTGGTGTACTTGGGTTGTGTGCAGTTCCCGGGGGCGGAAGTCGGTGACATTGACGAAGTCCTCGCGCAGCGACAGCGCTATCTGGGGCCCGATGTCGGCCATGCGCAGCACGCCTGCCTGTGCGCGTAGCTTCTGCACCGCCATGACCGCGCCGAAGATGCCGTAACCGACGTAGGCGACCGGCTTGCCGCCCCACTCCTTGTGGAGGTAGTCGATGGCGTTGGTCAGGGCGGCGGGCGGGGCGGTGTTGTACTCGGGGGTGACGATGATGAAGGCGTCGTAGGAGCCGATGCGCTCGGCCCATCGCCGGGTGTGCGGATGGCGGCCCGGTGCCTTGGCCGCCGGGGTGGCTTCATCGAGCAGCGGCAGGGCGTAGTCGGACAGGTCGACGAGTTCGAAGCCCGCGGTGCTGCCTGCGTGGTCGGCTGCCAGGTTCCGTACCCAGTGGGCCACCTGGTCGCCGTTGCGGCCGGGGCGGGTGCTGCCGATGATGATGCCGATCCTGATCATGTCCGATCCTTTTTTGGTTCTGGTTCTGGTTGTGGTGTGGAGGGGCGGCGTGTGCGAGGTCGGGACGCCTTTGAGTCACGGCGAGCGAAGTGGTCCCCCCCCCGTCACCCGTGGTTGCGTTCGGTGGTGTGCCTTCGAGCCGTCGAGACGTCGAGCCGTCGAGCGTTGGCAATCGCATCCGGCTGGGACTGGCGGCCGCCGCCGCCTCACCGACACCGCATCCAAGGCGCCTTCCACCAGGCTGTCGCCGCCACCCGCGCCAGCCGGTCCGGCTCGGCCGTACTCGTGGCCGTGACCGCTCGGCCGTACTCGTGGCCGTCACCAGGTGGCCACGGCCGCGAGCTGAGACACCAGCCGCCGCCCCTGAACCCGGCTCCCCCTGCCACGCACCCGGCATGACCATCACCCCCAGACGTGAGCGTCTCTTCCTCACTACCTCAGACAAGACAGCCCGGCCACCTGTGACATGGGAAGCCGCGTCGGCATCGCACGGTGGCGTCCCAGTCGCCGGAAGGCACGTCGACGCGGCGTGGCACCCGGCCGCACGTCGAGTCGAACTAACCTCATTTGCACACCAGTTGACCGAGGTGAAGGGGCGTGTCGGCAGTGGACAGCATGAGGCGGCCGAACCGGGCCTTCTCCCTGTGCATTACGCCCGGCATCGCCGGACCGGGCCGTTGCCGACTGATGTGGTCGCGGCCCGCCTTCCTCGGCAGAGCCGCCGCGCTCCTGAAGCTACGCCGACCCACCGAACAACACGAGGCACCCACGGAAAACGAGCGCCGCAGGCGCAACCCCGCCGTCGATGGCCGCCGCACGTCCCTCGCTGTCCGCCGACCTCACCACCGAAACCGACTACCCCAGAGGATCCACCACCTGATGTCCATATGGCCTTCGATCGTTGCCGTACTCGGTACCCTCGCCGGTGCGCTGACCGCCGGACTCCTCCAGCACCGTTCGGCGCGTACCGCACGCGCCGAGGAGCGCGCCGACAGCCACCGCCGGGACCAGCTCGGCGCCGTCACCGACTTCGCGGCCGCCCTGGACGCGCACCGCTCGGCGATGTTCCATCGGGAGCGTCTGGCCCTGACCGAGGCGGGCACCGAGCACCAGCTTGAGGCCCAGACGAGGTCCCACGACACCCGGGCGGCAATCACCGCGCCCCACATCCGCCTTCAGGTCCTGGTCCCCGAGCTGGCCGGCCCCGCCCAGCAGGCCGCGGATGCCACGTACGCGCTGCGCAAGGCCATCGACCGGACCGAGCTGGATGCCCGGCGACATGCGGCCAAGGAAGCGTCCGTCGCCTTCATCGCCGCGGCCGCCACGCTGCTGAGTCCCAACAACCGCTGACTGCAGGACAGAAACGACAGCGCCAGTGCACCCCGCCGCCGCGGAGCCGCCACTCGGAAAGTGGCGACGCCACCCCAAGTGGCTCTGCGTAGTGCGCGTGGTATCCGGCCTCGGAGGCTCCGCGAAAACCCTTTGGCAGACGAGGGGCGGCCAAGGCTACATTTCCGGAGGCCGTGCGAGAGATCGAGGAGGTGGTATCCGTGAACGCACTATCGACATGGGTGCTCCCCTCCGGGGTCACGGTCGGACGATAAACAGGTCGTCCGGGAGCGCCATTTCAGTGCACTCCCGAAAGGCACGACCATGCATGTCACTTCCGAGCAGCGCCTCGACGACGGCGTCCGCGAACGCGAATTCACCCTCGGCGAGATCCCCGGCATCCTGTGGACACCCGCGTCGGCATCCGCATCCGCACCGGTGCCGCTGGTCCTTCTGGGCCCCCCTCCCCTCGGGCTGCGCAAGATGTACCCCCGGCTGGTGGCCCGGGCCCGGCACGCCGCGGCGGAGGGCTTCGCCACGGCCACCATCGAGCTCCCGGGAAGCGGCGACCGGCCCCGTTGGCCCGCCGCCGAGCAGGCCCGCGCCGATCTGCGCCGGGCGATGGAGGCCGGCGAGCCGGTCAGCGACGAGATCGTCGACGCCCTCGTCCTCCCTCTGGTCGAAAAGGCGGTCCCGGAATGGCAAACCGCCCTGGACGCCCTCCTTTCACTGCCCGACATCGGCGGCCCGGTCGGCTACTCGGGGGGCGTGGTCTCCACCGGCATCCGGCTTGCGGTGGTCGAGCCGCGCATCGTGGCCGCCGTTCTCTTCGCCGGGAGTTTCGTGCCTCGCGCCATATTCGAAGAGGCCCGGCAGGTCACTATTCCCCTGCACGTCCTGCTGCAGTGGGACGACGAAGGGAACGACCGGCAGGCGGCCCTGGACCTGTTCGACGCCTTCGGTTCCACGGAGAAAACCCTGCATGCCAACATGGGCGGGCACACCGGCGTCCCGCAGTTCGCGGGAGACGCCGCGGCCCAGTTCTTCACCCGACATCTGAAGTGAGGCCGGGCCGTCAGGCCGGCAGCAGACGGTAGCTGATGTCGGCCGGCATGCCGCTCATCGAGGACAGGTCCCGGCCCTCCACAGCTCTCCACACCGCGGGGCCCCTGCTGGACTCGGCAGGGGACCCGTGCTGCCTGAACGTGACGCCGTAGCCGGCCTCGCCCTGCCTGGAACTCCGGCGTCGTCGAAGGACACGTCAACCGGATCAAGATGCTCAAGCGCCAGATGTTCGGCCGAGCCGGTTTCGATCTCCTCCGCAAGCGTGTCCTGCTCTGCACAAGAGTGTCCTGCTCTGCACAGGGGACATCGCCTTCTGGTGGGTTCAGGCGTTTCGCGGGACAGACCAGGCTCAGGCCGCCATGAAGCGGCCCAGCTCGCGTGACTTGTACTGAAGGGCGGCTGCCCAAGCCTCCTCAGAGGAAACCGGGGCCGCTGGCACCTGAACATCCTTGAGGCCGCCCTCCACGGCGTAGCCTGCTGGCTGCCAGTTCACCTCGATGCCTGCCCTCTCCGCCAAGACCAGCACCGTGGCGACGAAGCCCTCGGACAAGGCAGCCATGACGGCGTGACTCGTTTCCCGGTGCCATGCGAGGAGGGCGTCGACGAACTCTTTGAACACGAGAGGGTCGATGTGACACTCGTCAGCCTGCATGGGGCCGATGCCGGACGGCAGACCCAGTTCGGCTTGGTAGACGCTCACTTGGCCCAGGAACAGCCGGGAAGCACCGTTGGACGGGTTCCACAGGGTCTGGTCACCCATGTCGTAGTACTGACTCAATGCAGCCCCTCCCTGCTGGTCATATCGGCCAGCATCGCGAGCACATGACATTACGGCCAGTCAGCCCTCCACGGAAAGTGAGCCAGAACCCGCTCTCACGTCGAACTCGCCGACATCACTGAGCTGTTGGCCAGCCCCGTTGGCAGTCAGCTGGCGCTGGCAGCGCAGGGAGTTCGCAAAGGAGACGTCCTTGTCGCCCCTGGCGTGAAAGAGGTGCACTGGGGCGTCGGGCCGCCAGTCACACGTGGTGTCCATCACCTCCAGTTTGCGTCGCAGATCCCCCCGTGGGGTGGCGCACCCTCTGAAGGAATTCTTAGGTGAACAGTTGCTTCGAGGTCTTGGGCAGTGCGGCCGCGCCAGGGACCTGCCGGAACCGGTCTGGGTCCAGTGGCGGGCGCCGTCTGGTGCTCGCCAAGACGTACGGTCGGCCCCGGCGCGATCAGGCCCAGCTGTCCGCTCCGCACTCCCAGTTGTCCTCTCCGTCCTCCCAACTGTCCCCTCCGCACTCCCAGCTGCCCTCTCCGCACTCCCAAGGCCCCTCCCCTTCATCCGCCGACCGGTTGCGGGCGGAGGGGGGAGCAGGGCGATGTCGGCCTTGCGGTTCTCCAGCGGCAGGCTCCAGGGCTTCAGTCGGCTGGTCGCGCGCAGTCGTAGAGGGTGAAGCTTCCGTCCGACGTTCGGCCGTAGGTGTGGGGGGAGAGGGGGGTGCAATGCGTCTTCACCCAGGCAGATGCCGGTGTGGACGGGCGGCGTGTGGTCAGGAGGGCGTAGCGCAGTTGGTGGGTGGAGACCAGTCCACTGAGCCTTCGTGCGGTCGGATAGGGGGTCAGGCCGGTGAAGCCACCCATGACGAGTACGGGTTGGGAGGTGGCGCGCAGCAGGGGCTCGGCACCGTAGGCGGCTTGGGTGGCGAGCAGGTACTTCTCCCCGGAACGGTGCGCGGAAAGGTAGTGCAGCAGCGCGGCGTCCCGCGCGGACGGGGTGCTCAGGGGATATCGCCGGAACGTGGGCCGATGGTGAGGACGGTCGCGGTAGTCGGGTCCGACCGGTCCGGCCTGCGGCGACAGCGGTGAGCCGGCGTACCGCGGGTCCAGGCAGGAGGTGGCCCAGACCGCCGGGGCGAGCAGTACGGACGCCAGGGAGGCTGCCAGGGCACTGTGCACCACCCGTGGCCTTGTGCCTGGTCCGCAGGTCCACAGGCCGACGGTCCCGCACAGTCCGAGCATCAGCACCATCGGCAGCAGCCAGGGCGCGAAATCGTTGTGCGGGCCTTCGATTGGCAGGGCCCAGAGCGCCGTGAGCCCGGTGGCGAGGGGCAGCGCCGCTCGACGTCGGCCACCGGCGCGGTATTCGGTCCAGAAGAGGGCGACTCCGCCACCGCTCAGCGCGGCGAGGGCCGGGGCCAGTATGGCGGTGTAGTAGCCGTGGTTGCCGTTGGAGTTGCTGAAGACCACGACATGCACCACCAGCCAGCCGCCCCAGAGCAGGAACCCCGTCCGCGGCCCGTCGGTGCGCGGCTGTCCGGCACGCCACCACACGCCCAGCGCCAAGGCCAGTACGGCGAGCGGCAGGAGCCAGGCGATCTGCGGGCCCACGCTCTCGTTGACCAGCATGGTCCAACCGGTGTTGTCGGTGGTGCGGCTGGCTGCGGTGCCCGCGACGGCGCCCAGCGCGTTGGGGTCGTGACCGAAGCGGCTCAGCCCGTTGTAGCCGAAGACCAGGGTGAAGGGGTTGTTGTTGGTGGTCCCGTCGATGTAGGGACGGTTCGGTGCGGGGGTGGCCCACACCAGCAGCAGCCAGGAACAGGAGACGAGCAGTGCGGTGGCGCCGGCGAGCAGCAGCCGCCGGGCCCGGTTCCACCGGGAGCCGGGCGCTGCCATCTGGTACACCGCGGCGAAGACCGGCAGGACGAGCCATGCCTGGAGCATCTTGGCCTGGAAGGCCAGTCCCACCCATGTCCCGCAGGCGATCAGCGGCAGCAGCTTCCCGCTGGTGACGGCCTTCTGCAGCGATCCCGCTGCGAGGACGAGCAGCAGGACGAGCAGGGTGTCGGGGATGGTGTGCCGGTCGAGTGCGACGGTGACCGGGGTGAGCGTGAGGACCAGCGCGGCGAGCAGCCCTGCCCAGGGGCCGGCCCAGGCACGGACGATCCTGTGCAGCACCCAGACGGCCAGTACGCCCTCCAGTACCTGCGGCATCACCAGTGCCCAGTTGTACGGTCCGAAGAGCTTGACGGAGAGGGCCTGTGGCCACAGCGCACCCGGGATCTTGTCCACGGTGACCGAGCCGCTCGGGTCGAGCCCTCCGAAGACGAAGGCGTGCCAGTTCGCCGCCATCGACCGCACGGCCGCGCTGTAGTACGGGTGGACCGCGGCGCGGTCGATGCCCCAGGCGTAGAGCACCGCGGCGGTGGCCAGGATGAGCAGGAGGGCAGCCAACTCCCGTCCTGCGACGGCGGTTTGAGGGGCCCGGGTGGTGCGCCGGCGGCGTCCGGCGGGGTCCCGGGTGAGGGCGGTGGGGGCCATGGCGGGGCCTCTCAGGGGATGTCGGGCTGGGGCGCGGGAGCGTTCGTCGGCCTCACGGGCGGCGGTCCCTGGGCAACCGGCCGGCGGTGTGGGGTGGGGACGGTGCGCATGAGGACCTCCTCCATGTGTGACGGGCCCGGCGGACGCGGGCGGTACGGCGGGCTCAGCCGACGGGCAGCGCTCCCAGCAGCAACCCGGCAACGAGCACCACATACGTGCCGAGGGTCACCGCGGTCGTGGAGATCACGGTGGCGGCCAGCGGTTGGCGGACCAGTTGGTACACGATGAGGCCGGGCACGATGAAGCCCAGGGTCTGGGCGGTGTAGAGGAGCGGGAACTCGTGCTGGAGGGCGAGCACCACCGTGGTCTGGAGCAGTACCGCGGACAGCACCACGGCGGCGAACAGCCGCTTCCCGTAAAGGATCACATGGCGTTGGAGGAGTTTGGTCGCGACGAAGGTGAGTGCGGTGATGCCGATGACCATTGCGGCCCGGACCACATCGGTGACGAGGGTCAGGGCCAGCCAGCCGGGGGTGATCATGCCGCCGGGAGAGAGGTTGGTGGTCAGATAGCAGACCAGTGAGAAGACCAGTCCGAGGGCTATCCCCAGCGCGATGGTCTGCGGAGTGACGTTGACGGGGATCACAGGGGGTTCCTTGTCGGCTGGTACAGGTCGTCGGCGGGGGCAGAGCCGGGGCTCGGGTGATGCGGGCGGGGCATGCGGCGGTTGAGCGAGGCGACCCAGCTGTAGGGCTGCGGCTCGGGCGGGGGCGCGACCGGAAGCGGCTGGTCGGTGTCGTCAGCGGGCAGCTTGCCGAGGTGCTCCAGGAACAGTTCGCCCTGGCCGTGGATGTTGCCGACGGCCACCAGCGAGGATTCCGGGGCGAGTTCGGCGAGGATGGCGCGGGTCAGCTCCGGTGCGTCGCGCCGGTCGCCGCCCAGGTCCACCACCCGCCCCGACGTCCAGCCCGGCGGGATGCCGTCGCGGGCGCTCTTGGTCGGATGCCCGATGAGCAGGACCGTCTCCGGGTCCAGATCGGGGATGATCGCTCCCATCTGCCCATTGCGTTCGATCCGGTCCGGCCGGCAGTTGATGACCACGTTCAGCGGGCGGTGGATCGCACCGAGTTGCTCCAGCTGGCGGACGTTCATCAGGGTCGACTCGGGGTCGTTGGCGGCGAAGACGTTGGCGAAGCGCAGCCGTTTGCCGTCCGGTGTGCGATAGCGCTCGACGGACAGCACGCCGGGGTCCGGCGGCGCGCTCCACATGCCGCGCAGTGCGGTGGCCCGGTCCACACCGAGCAGTTCGGCCACCGTCAGGGCGATGGCGACGTTCTCCTTGAACGTGAACCAACTGAACCCGCGCAGTTCCTCATCCGTGACCGACTCCGGGTCCACCGCAATGAGGCGGCATCTCCGTTTGTCGGCCTCCTCCTTGAGAATGTGCAGCCGCTCCTGCTCGGCGGTGACACAGACCCCTCCGACCGGCATCGACCGGGACAGTGAGCGGGCCACATCGTCCAGCGTCGGCCCCATTTCGGCGAGATGATCCTCGCGTACGTTGCACAGCACGCCGATGGTGGAACGGATCAGCTTCTCCTGGTTGATCTCCTGAAGTGCCGGCATCACCGCCATGCACTCGATCACCAGCGCGTCCGGCCGGTAAGCCGCCGCACGCCGGACGATGCCGATCTGCTCGACGACGTTGGCGATGCCCAACTTGCGGTACACCGGTTCCTCGGTGGCATCGGGGTGAATGAACCGGGCAGCGGTGCCCGTGGTCTTGGCCACGGTGATCAGACCGCCGCCGCGCAGCGCCCCCGCGCACAGCCGGGTGATCGAGCTCTTGCCGCGGATGCCGTTGACCAGCACCCGAGTGGGGATCTGCGCCAGCGCGGCGTAGTGGCGTCGCTGCTCCAGCACCCCGGCGACCAGCAGCACGGCACAGCTCAACAACAGCACAACGTAGAGGAAAAGCACGTCAGTTGGTCCTTCACTGCTGCGGCGGGCCGCCGCTCTGGAACGGTGGGGCAGGGACAGAGGCCGCATATGCGCTTCCGCCGCCGCGGTCCCGGTCCACCAGCGCCTGCCGGAGCAGTTCCAGGCTGCGCGTGACCGAGCCGCACTCATCGTGGTGGACGGGGTAGAGCACGGTGCGGCGGTCACCGCCGGCCAGTCGCTCCGCGCATCGGGCGACGGCGCGCAGCGGCCTGACCACCACGATGTGCAGCCAGCCCAGGCAGGCGACGCCCACGGACAGGGCGAGCAGACCGGCCAGCATGGTGCGCGCTTGCAGCTGATACGCCGCCAGTTTGAGCGCGGCGGCCGGCTCGGCGGAGACCACGCGCCAGCCGAGCCCGGCGACCGGCCCCTTCTGCGCCAGCGGTGCCGCGGCCGCGACCGACGGCCCCCCGCCCGGGGTCGTCCCGGCGTGCAGTACGCCTGATACCGGGCTGCCCGCGCTGCCGGGGCCCGCCTCGGTCCTGCCCACCAGACGGGTGAGGCTCCGGTGGGGAAGCGCCTGGAAGGCTTGGAAGCCGACACTCGCCGCGAGCACCCTGTGGTGCTCGTCGGTCAGCCACACACTGCCGAGCCCCTGCCGGGCGACCAGGGAGTTCAGCGCGTTCACGCCGATCTCGGCGACGACGACGGCCGGGGCGCCGTCCTTGGTGCCGCCGGCCTTCCGGGCCGCCGGGACCCGGGCGTAGGCGGCGATCGCGGGGATCGTGCCCGTCGTGTTGACCTGGGTGATTCCGTCGCCGGCCGGCGGATGGACGAGGGTGCGCAGGGGCTGCTTGCCCACCCGGAGCACGATGGCTCCGGTGCGGTCCAGCACGTACAGCGACCGGAACGTGGGGTGGTCGGCGTGTTCCCGCCGCAGCACCTCCCTCACCCGCTCACGTGGCGCACCGGTGAGGGCTGACGCCGCCGCCGCGAGGTCGGTGCAGCTCCGGCCGAGGGACCGCTGCACCCGGTCGGCGGCGGCCTCGGTGCGTGCCTGCTGGTCGGCGACGGCGGCTGCGGGCACGGCCTTGGCTGCCGGTACGCGGTTGAGCAGGAACAGCAGCGGCATCCCCCACGCAGCGATCAGGAGTGCGCAGGCGAGGACCAGGGCCCGGACACCGGGGCGCCGCCGCTCCGGCCGCACGGGCTGCGGGCCCGTCTCGCCGAGCAGTTGGCGGCGTATCGACTCCAGCGCCCGGCCGACCCTGTTGGGCTCGCCGAACGCGGCGACCGGTACCGGACGCGCCAACTCACTTCCCCGTGTGGGCAGTTCGCCGACCGCCCTGGCCAGCCGGGCAGCGGACAGATGCAGCCGCAGCAGCGCACGCTGCATGCCGTGCCACAGCACCAGGGTGACCAGCACGGCGATCAGGACCAGTGCACCCGCGGCCGCGACCGCGAACCAGGTATGGTCGGCTCCCTGCTTGGCCGGGGGCACCTCCCTGTGCGTGAGGACGGTCAGCCCCAGGCCGGAGGTGTCGCCCGTGCCGTCCGCCGCGGCGGCGACCGATGCCCACCCGGTGACCCTGCGCAGCCCGTGGTGACCGCCACCGAGCACGCTGCCCGAGACGTCGCCGGCGTGGAGGCCGGCGTCCACGGCGTCCGCTGCGGCGGCCGGCGGAGCGGGGTGGTCGGTACGGGGCGTCGGCGCTGTTCCGGTGGCGGCGGTGGCGGTGGCAAGCACCTTTCCGTCCCGGTCCACCAGTTGTCCGGTGCGCCCGGCTCCGTATACCGCCGGCGCAGCGAGCTTTTCCGAAACGACGAGGAGGAGTTCGGTTTCCTCGTCGCCCTGATCACCTCTCAGGTCACCTGCCTGGTCGTTGTTCTCGTCCTGCGTGGCGTGCGGAGCGGGGACGGTCACCCGGGCGAAGAGCAACAGCCGCGGTTGGCCACTGCCCGAAAGAACCAGTCGAGGCGGGATTTTCGCGGTACCGGGCCGCAGCAGCGCCGTCACCTCCACCCCGGTCAGCGGCACCGCTTCGCCGCCGGCCGCCAGCCGTCTGCCGGTGCGCGGGTCGAGCAGCACACCGCCACCCGCAGCGTGCCCGGCCGGCAGAAGGGACCGCAGTAGTGCCGCGGGAGGTCTGCTGCCGGCGGTGGCGCCCGACGCCGCAGCGTGGCGCACGGCCGTGGCTCTTGCGGCGATGGAGGTCCCGACCGAGTCGGCGGCGTCCTCGGCGATCTGCCGTTCCGCGTCGCGTAGGGCCTGCGGGACATCCTGTTCGTGAACGGTACCGAGACCGAGTGCGGTGAACGCGGCGACTGCCAGCAAGGCGCAGAGCAGTGCGGCGATCGGTGGGCGGACGCCTCCGAGCAGGGGCATGTCGGCGCGGCGTCGGGTGCGGTGCGGGCGGGGCGCGCGGGCAACAGCGTGCAGAACAGCGTCCTCTCGGCATGTGGGGATGGCCGTGCGGCAACTCGCCCAGTAGGAATACGTGGTGCACGGGATAATCACAAGTCTTTCGTGCTGGGCCCTTGTATACCGGCTCACAGGAACAGCACTCAACTCACCGCGGGAAAACGTAGCTTATCCCTCTCCGGTCGCGTCCCGGCCTTGCAAAATTCCCAACTGCCCCGTCCGATCCGGTGATTGCCGCCATGTTTTCGTTCTGCATTCGCCGCGTCACACACAGTTGCCCATCCGTTGAACGGCCACCCCCAAGCGCCTCCTCCCCGGGGAATCCGCGAACTCGCGGCAGGCGATTGACAAGGCTCCACGATCACGAACTGCCGCGTAACAAAAACGCTGTGTGAAAACGGGAGCAACGCCCCGGGAATTGCACATCCGATGGCCGCCCTCCGACGATGGCGTGAATCCGTCCTCCCTCCAGAAGCCTTCTGACCGGGCACGACGCCCGAGGAGTCACCGCACCGAGGCGGCGGAACGGCCGCTCACGCCGGCCCTCCGCCGGCTCGCGCCTTTGCTGCTGCGACGGGTCGGCGAGGGTGCCGAGTTGCCGGCCACCGCCCCCTTCCACCGGCCCCACCAGGGCTTTTCTCCCGGCACATGGCTCGTATCGACTTTCGGCACCGCTCACCTCAGGACATACCCCACGAGCCCGAGAGACCGTTACCTGCGTGGACGCTTCCGAGGAAAAAGCCGGCCGCAGAGGCCCGGCAAACGGACGGGTCACGGAGCCGCACCATGCATTTCCGGTCGTGTCAGCAGCGGGGTTTCACCTATCACCGTTGGCATAACTCGCCGCCCCATCAGAGAGGTTGGCACGGCCATGGCAAACTGCCCTATACGATGATCGCCAGCCGATCGCTGGCCACATGGCGATCACCACCATGGAGGGGGCTGCCATGAAACACGCACGAAGGCGCCAGAGCCGGTTGCGCACCCGGATCGTCGGCACCACAGGACTCCTGACCCTCGCCCTGGGCGCCGGGGTCGCGCCGGCCACCGCCGCGGAGAAGACCACCAGCGCGCCCAGGACCACCGCACCGGCTTTGGATACGGCGGCGCCCTCGGACACCGCAGCGACCCCGACCCCGGCTCCTGCTCCGGGTCAGCTGACTCTCCCCGCGCCGACCGGACGTCATCGCGTCGGAGTGGTCGACCTGCACTTGCGGGACGCCAAACGCGCGGATCCATGGGTGCCCGGAAGCCAGGCACGTGAGCTGATGGTCTCGGTGTGGTACCCGGCCACGGACACCGATCGCCATCCCGCCGCCCCCTGGCTGCCGCCCGCCGCCGCCGCGCACTACCTGGCCCGCTCGCAGGTGCCCCCGGGCGCGGTGACCCTGCCCGTCACTGCCGGGCACATCGGCGCACCGGTGGACCGCGGGGCCGGCAGATTGCCGGTGCTGCTGTACTCGACCGGGCTCCACTCACCCCGTGCGATGGGCACCGCTCTCGCTCAGGACCTGGCCAGTCGCGGCTACTTGGTCGTCACCATCGACCACACCCACGATGCCAGCGAGGTGGAGTTCCCCGGCGGGCGGCTTGAGGTGAACACCATGCCGCCGGGTTCCCACTCGTCCGACACGATCGCCGTCCGGGCGGCGGACACCCACTTCGTCATCAACCAGCTGGAGTCGATCGCCCGCGGCCACAATCCGGACGTGGACCACAAGCCGCTCCCCCGCGGGCTCTCCAAGGCCGTGGACATGAACCACATCGGGATGTTCGGCGCCTCCCTCGGCGGAGGAGCGGTGCCGGCGGCCATGCATGCGGACTCCAGGATCGACGCCGGCGCGAACCTGGACGGCCAGTTCTTCGGACCGTCGACCACCAAGCCGCTCAACCGCCCCTTCCTGCTGTTCAGTTCACAGAACCACAACCGCAACACGGACCGGAGCTGGGCGAAGTTCTGGGACCATCTGCACGGAGAGCGGCTCGACCTGAAACTGCTCGGCGCCGCGCACAATTCCTTCGTTGACAACCAGGTCCTCCTCCCCCAGGCAGCGGGCGCCTTCCATCTGACCCCGGAACAAGTGGCACAGATCGTCGGCACGATCGACCCCAACCGCTCCATCGCGGTCCAACGGACCTACCTCGCGGCCTTCTTCGACAAGCATCTGCGCCACCGGCACAGCGGCCTGCTCGACGGTCCCTCGCGCCATTTCCCGGAGATCGCCTTCGTACGCTGAGCGTCGTCCGGTGCGTCCAGGGGCGGAGCCCGGAGATGGCGTGGCGGGCCACGGCAAAGCGCCCGGCTGCAATGCGCCGGGCGCTGCGGTCTTGTTCGGGGGTCGTGGTGTCGGCGCTCAGGAGGCGGCGGCGGGTCCGGACGCCGGCGTGAGCAGGCCCTTGGCGACCGCCGCGTCCCTGACCTCCTCGTACAGCGCGATGAGGGTCTGGCTCACCTCAAGGCGGGGAAGCTGGAGGCGGTCGAGTGCCCCGGTGTCCGCGCCGACGTCGTGCCACCCCTGGCCCGTGAGGTAGCGCATCAGCGCGGGATTGAGCCGGTCCACGCCCCGCACCAGACGGGCCTCGGGCGTGACCCCCGCCTCATGCTCACGCCACAGCGCCAGGAACTCCGCCCCCAGCTCGTCGGGCAGCGCCCCGTACCGGCGCTGGGCGACCTCTTCCTCGATGCGGGCCTTGTCCTCCCTGTGCTGCGCGCTGTGCTGAGTGCGCCACGCCGAGGGATCGCCCGCCTCGATCTCCACGAGGTCGTGCATCAGACACATCTTGAGCATCTTCTCCAGATCCAGCGCGTGCCCGTACTCCCGCTCGAACTCACGGTGCAGGACCCAGCAGACCAGCGCCAGGTGCCACGAGTGCTCGGCCACGCTCTCCTTGCGCTCCGGGGTGGCGTGGTTGTGCCGTTCCACTTCCCGGAGCCGGGCAGAGAAGCCGATGAAGTCGAAAAGTCGGCGGAGGTCCTCGCTCATGCCGTTTACCGTCCTTGCCCCTTTGCTTACCTGCAACGTGCACATGTTCCCCTGCCGTCCGCCCGTCAAGCTCAACTACCGGCCACCGCACAACGGACAGATGTGGCAGGTCAGTTGGTCGCCCGGAAGCTCGGAGTGCGTCACTGCGGGCCGCCAAAGCTGGCCGAAAAGGATGATCACGGCCACGGCCACTCGGGAAAAAATGATCTCTGGTAAGCACCACACGAACGAGGAAGGGCTTTCCCATGGCAAAGTTCTACGGCGCGGCGGAACTTGACGGCGTCCTGGCGGGCTTCCGGTCGCGTGGCCCGGCCACTCTGCGGGAGTGTCTGGAGCCCGGCACACTGTGGCAGCCGGTCTTACAGGTCACGGTCATGGCCAACACGGACGACGGTCCCCGTGTCCTGACCGGCACTCGTCGCGCGGACACCAACCCGACGCACCCGAACGTGATCAGTACGCCCACGAGCATGCTGCCACTGAGCTTCGCACGATGTTATGCCGAGAGCATCGCGGACTCCGCCGTGGAGACCGCACCGATCCACTTCACCGAGCTGCGCGCGGACGACCTGCGCACCATGGCCCGTTTCCCTGAGACAGCCGTACGGAACCCGGTACCCGACCCGTCCTCCGAACTGTCCTACGTGGTGGGTGACCTGCTCGCCCGCAAGCTCGGCGGGGGCAGCGCCATGGAATCCGCTTCCCGGGTAAAGCCCCTGGGCACCTGCCGGTTCTCGATGATCGGAGCCGGCTTCAGCTATGTCGCGGACCGTCCCACGACCGACCCGGAGTCCCCCGAACCACTCTACGAGCCGCTGCTGATGTTCGGCGCGGTGCTGGAACTCACCGACCACACCGTCATCCCCGAGCACACCGACTCCTACAAGGACCTGTGCTGGACCGCGCCCGCCGACTACGCCGAAGGCGTCCGCACCAAGCGCATCGAAAGCTTCAACCCGAAGTTCCTGAACATCGCGGACGAGGCGGACAGCGACAGCGTCACCGTGTGCGCCCGCGGTCTGTGCCTGCAGACCACCAACAAGGTGATAGCCGGCCTGGCCTCCGCCGGCTCCGCAGAGAGCGCCGCGGTATGACCACCCTCATCGGGCCTGGTCCGGCCCCGGATTCGGTTCTGGACCCGGAGCGGATCCGCTCCGACTTCCCGATCCTGCACCGCAAGATCGGCCCGGAACGGCCGCTGGTCTATCTCGACTCCGGTGCGACGGCCCAGCGGCCTGTTCACGTCCTCGACGCCGAGCAGTCGTTCATCCGCACTTCCCATGCGGCCGCCCACCGGGGAGCGCACCAGCTCTCGGAGGAGGCCACGGTGGCCTACGAGCAGGCGCGCAGCCGGACCGCGGCCTTCGTCGGCGCCGACGAAGGGGAGGTGGTGTTCACGAAGAGCGCCACGGAAGGCATCAACCTCGTCGCTTACGCGATGAGCAACGCCGCGACCGCCGCCGCTGCCGGAGCGGAGCGCTTCCGCATCGGTCCCGGGGACACCATCGTGGTGACCGAGATGGAGCACCACGCCAACCTGGTGCCCTGGCAGGAGTTGTGCCGCCGCACGGGGGCCACACTGCGCTGGTTCGGCCTCACCGACGACGGCAGGCTCGACCTGTCGGGTCTGGACGAGCTCATCACGCCGCGCACCCGGCTGGTGGCCTTCACGCACCAGTCCAACGTGCTCGGCACGGTCAACCCGGTGCACCGCATCGCCGCCAGGGCCGCCGAGGTCGGAGCACTCACCCTGCTGGACGCCTGCCAGTCCGTACCGCACACCGCGGTCGACTTCCGCGGCTTCGGCGTGGACTTCGCGGTCTTCAGCGGACACAAGATGCTCGGCCCCACCGGCGTCGGTGTCCTCTACGGGCGGCGCGAACTGCTGGAGGCCATGCCGCCCTTCCTCACCGGCGGCTCGATGATCGAATTCGTCGAGATGGCGGAGTCCACCTACGCCCCGCCGCCCCAGCGGTTCGAACCGGGCGTCCCAGCGGCCTCCCAGGCCGTCGGCCTGGCGGCTGCCGTGGACTACCTGTCCTCGGTCGGGATGGACCGTGTCGCCGCCCACGAGCGCCTGCTGACCCGCACGGCGCTCACCGTCCTGGGCGGAATCGACGGAGTGCGCCTCCTCGGTCCCGCAACCACGGAGGACCGCGGCGGCACCGTGTCCTTCGTGGTCGACGGGGTGCATCCCCACGACGTGGGCCAGGTCCTGGACACGCGAGGCGTCGCGGTCCGGGTCGGGCACCACTGCGCCTGGCCGCTGCACCGCCGGCTGGGAGTACCGGCCAGCGTGCGGGCCAGCTTCTACCTCTACAACCGTCCGGAGGAGATCGAGGTGCTGGCGGAGGGAATCGAGGAGGCCCGGAGGATCTTCGCGACGGGGAGGACGATATGCAGCTGACCGCCGAACACCAGGCGATCATCCTCGCCCACTACCGGTCCCCGCACAACGTGGGGCTCCGGGAGCCGTACGACGCCGAGGCCCGCCACTTCAACCCGATGTGCGGGGACGACATCACCCTGCGGGTCAGGCTGACGGGAGACGACGACCGTGACGCCGCCGTCGTCGAGGACCTCTCGTACGAGGTGCAGGGCTGCTCGGTCAGCCAGGCTGCGGTGTCAATCATGACCGACCTCGCCATCGGCCGCTCGGTGCGCGAAGTGGACGAGCTGCACACGGAGTTCGCTTCGCTGCTGCGGCAGCCGCTGCCGGAATCCGACCCCTGGCCTGCCCGGCTGGCCGAAGCCGCGGCGTTCCGCGACGTCTCGAAGCACCCGGCACGCGTCAAGTGCGCGCTGCTGGGCTGGGTTGCACTGCGGAAGGCATTGTCCTAGCCAGCGCACCACGGTGCCCATGGTGACGCATGAGGTCACCATGGGCACCGCCGTCGGCCGGACGCGGCGACGACACAGGCGACCGACCGGTACGGGACCGCCCGCGCGAGCGCGCTGTCGCCTGGGCGGCCGGTCGCCCCCTCCGTGACCTGCGCATCGGTCGTGGCCCGGCTCAACGTGCTGGGGGCGATCGCTGCCAAGTGACATCCTGGCCGCTCCCCCGTCCGGCGGGGGGGGCCGGGCCTATCTGGTGCCTTGCGCTCAGTCTGTGGGCAGTTGGGGGCTGAGCGGCTGCGGCGTCGGTGTCGTGTGGTGCTCTTCGGCGGTGCGGCCGGTTTGCTGGGCGGGGATCTGGCGTACGCATTCGATGAGGTGGTCGCCGGTGTCCGGAGCGACGGTGACGCCGTGGGTCTCGCTGTGGAAGCCGGGGAACCGCCGGTCGAAGGACTCCAGGGCGGTCAGGTACCGCAGCAGCGGGCCGTCGGGGGCGCCGGTGTTTTCACCGGGCATGAGGACGGGGATGCCCGGCGGGGTGACGGTGACCATGGCGGCGGCCACCCGGTCGGCCGCGTCGGTCAGCCGTACCCGCTCGGTGCCGCCGCGGATGAGGCGCTGGTAGCAGTGCTGGGGCGGGGTAACGGGCTCGGGCAGGTCCTGAAAGGCGGTGTCGAGCAGCTCGACCAGGCGGGCGTCGCGCAGGTGGTCGTGCATCTGCTGGCACAGTTCGCGCAGGGTCTGGCCGGTGTAGCGGTGGGGGTGGGCGGCGACCAGCTCGGGCAGTACCTGCTCCAGGGGTGTGTCGTGGTCGTAGAGCGCTTTGAAGTCCATGAGCGCGTCCATCAGGGTTCCCCACTTGCCCTTGGTGATCCCCATGGAGAAGAGGATGAGCGTGGTGTAGCTGTCGGTCTTCTCCACCACGATGTCCCTGGTGGCCAGGTAGGCGGTGAGGATGCGGGCGGGGATGCCCCAGGGGGACATCTGTCCGGTGGCGTCGATGCCTGGGCAGGTGAGGGTGACCTTGATGGGATCGAGCAGGCAATAGCCCTTGGTCAGTCCGGTGAAGCCGTGCCAGTCGGCGTCGGGCTCCAGCTGCCAGCAGGACGGTTCGGTGCGTAGCAGCTCGGGCGGTGCGTCGGCGAAGGGCAGACGCTCGCCGGTGGCCGGGTCGGTCACGGTCTCGGGTTGCCAGACACCGAAGAACCAGTCGGGCCGGTCGTCGTCGTCGGCGGCGATGCGCCGGCCGACGCGTACGACCGTCTGACGGAAGCGGATGGCTTCGGTCACCGCTTCGTCGATGAGGCAGCGGCCCTGGGGGCCGTCCATCATCGCGGTGGCCACGTCGAGGGAGGCGATCATCGGATACAGCGGTGAGGTGGTGCCGTGCATCATGAACGCCTCGTTGAACCGGTCGTGCTCCACCGGCGCCCGGGGAGCGGATTTGATGTGCACCATGGCGCTCTGTGACAGGGCGGCCAGCAGCTTGTGGGTGGACTGGGTGGAGAAGACGGTGGGGCGTTCGGGGCCGGGGAACGTTTCGGGGCCCACCGCCATGCCGTAGCGGCCGGCGTAAAGGGGGTGGAAGCGGGCGTAGGCGAACCAGGCTTCGTCGAAGTGGAGCCGAGGGGTACTGGGTGCCAGGGCCTGGGCGACCTGGAGGGTGTCGTAACACAGGCCGTCGTAGGTGGAGTTGGTCAGCACCGCGTACTGGGCCTTCGGCGAGACGGCGCCCCGGGCCAGGGGGTTGCGGCTGGTCCGGGAGGCGACCGACGGCGCCTGAATCTCGGCGGGCGGCAGGGGACCTGCCAGACCGTAGCCGTTGCGGGTGGGGACCAGGTAGACCGGCCGGGCTCCGGAGAGGACCAGGCCGTGCAGCACCGACTTGTGGCAGTTGCGGTCCACCAGTGCGATCTCGTCCTGGGTGACGCTGAAGTGACCGACCATCCGGTCGCAGGTGGAGTCGCCGTGGAGTACGAAGTAGGTGCGGTCGGCACCGAAGACGCGGGCGGCGTTGCGCTCGGCGGCACCGACCGGGCCGGTGTGTTCGAAGAGGGAACCGAGTTCCCCGACGGAGATCGACAGGTCGCTGCGCAGCAGCCGTTCTCCGAAGTAGTCGTGGAAGGCCCGGCCGACGGGGGACTTGAGGAAGGCGACACCGCCGGAGTGGGCAGGGGTGTGCCAGGAGTACTCGTGCGCGTGGTCGAAGCGGCGCAGTGCCTTGAAGAACGGTGGCAGCAGGTCGTGCTGGTAGCCGCGGGCGGCGCTGGCGATGCGTCCGGCGATGAAGGGCGCGGTGTCCTCCAGCGGCCAGATGTAGCCGATCACCGTTTCGGCCACCCACAAGGGCAGGTGTTCCAGGCCTTCGCCGTCCGTGACCAGGAAGACGGGCAGATTCTGGAAGCGCCGGCCGACCTGGCGCAGTACCTCGGCACCGCCTGTTTCGCCGCCTTCTCCGGCGGCCTGGGGAAGGTCCCAGTCGATCACGGCGGCAGCCGTGCCTGCCTCGGTCCGCAGCACTGCCTGGGCGTCGTCGGCCGTGGTGGCCCAGCGCACGTCAAGGCCTCGGGCCTCCAACTCGTCGCGGATTCTGCGCAGTTGCTCGGCGGCGACGCCTTGACCCTGTGGGAACTCGTGTACCGCGAACAGAACCGTCCCGTCGCTCATAGTGGCCCCTCTGCTGTGCGCGTCTCGGCGCATGGACTGCTCGTACGCACCATGCCTGCTGTCCGAGAGACAACCGGAAGATCACCGGCAACGGCCCAGGAGCCGGACCAAACCACTCCGAGGAGGGAAACGGGAAACGCCGCACCTGCCCGCTGCGTGAACGCCTGTGGCGGCGAGCCTCGACGGGTCCGCTCCCTGTCGAGCGCTGCCGCCATCGACCTGGTCGACCGGTGTGGCGTTCTTCTGCTTCTCCTCCAGTGCCTTGACGATGACCCGCTCGACGTCCGCATCGGTGATCTTCCACGGGACACCAGGCCGTGGCTCGTCGGCCAAGCCGTCCAGGCCGTGTCCGAGGAACCGCCTTCGCCGGGGTCGGACCGTATCCGGAACAACACGCAGCCGACATGAGATTTCCCTGGTCGAACGCCCCTCGGCGCACTCCAGAACGATCCGCGACCCGGGCCGTCCCCGCGGCCCCGCGGAACCGCAGGGCGGACGAAAGTGACCGAGCGCTGGCGCAGCGAGCGGGTGGGCCGGGTGAACCGTAGCGTGAGAGAGGTGGGGCGGCCGCAGGGTGGGAAGGAGGCGGAGGGCGGTGGGTGTGCAGGGGATCGATTACGCGGCGTTGTTCGCCGGTACTCCGAGTCCGTATTTGGTGCTGGGTCCGGACCTGGTGATCGCGGAGGTGAACCAGGCGTATCTGGAGGCGACGGGGCGGACCAGGGAGGACTTGATCGGGAGGTATCTCTTCGATGCTTTCCCGGATAATCCGGCCGACCCTGACGCTGATGGGGTGCGGAATCTGGATGCCTCGCTGCACCGGGTGCTGGCCTCGAAGAAGCCGGACACGATGGCGCTACAGAAGTACGACATTCCCATCATGGGGCGGCTGGGTGCTTTCGAGGAGCGGTGGTGGTCCCCCATCAACACGCCGATCCTTGCCCCGGACGGGAGTGTGGTGTGGATCATCCATCGGGTGGAGGACGTGACGGCGTTCGTCCAGGCTCGTGCTTCCGACGGCCGGCCGCAGCCCGGGCAGCTCACCGAGCGGGAAGCCCTGGAGGCGGAGCTGTATGCCAGGGCCCGGGAGCTGCAGCGGTTGAACGACGAGCTGCGGGCCGCGCACGCTCGTGAGCGGCAGGTGGCCGTTGCACTGCAGGAGGCCATGCTTCAGGTCCCGGACCTGGCCCGGCACGAGGGTGTAGCCGTGCGCTACCTGCCCGCGGCCGGATCGCTGAACGTGTGTGGTGACTGGTACGACATGGTCGACCTGTCCGACGGACGCTTCGCGGTCGCGGTCGGCGACGTCGTGGGGCACGGTCTGAAGGCCGCCGCCGTCATGGGGATGCTCCGCAGTGCGCTGAGCGCGGCTATCCGCGCCCTGGAGCGGCCCGCTCAGGCACTGGAGGTGCTGGGCCTGTATGCCCGCTCCATCGAAGGGGCGCTGAACACCACCGTGGTCAAGGTGCTGGTCGATCCGGTGAGCTGCCTGATCATCTACAGCAACGCCGGTCACCCGCCGCCCGTCCTGGTACACACGGACGGCACCTGCGAGCTGCTGGACAAGGCCACCGACCCACCCCTGGGAGTTCGGCCCCAGCACGTCCCCCGCCCCCAGGCCACCGCCTCTTACAGTCCCGGCGACACGCTCGTGATGTATACCGACGGCCTGATCGAACGCCGGGGTGAGGACATCGACACCGGCCTGGCCCGGCTGACCGACGCCCTTGGCCAGTGCAGCGACCGGGCCCCCGAGGCCCTGGCCGACACCCTGCTCGCCCGCCTCGGCCTGGTCGGCGGCGGCAGCGACGACACCGCCCTGGTCATCGTCCGCCTCTGACCGGCGATGCTCCTCGGCCGCCGGCCGTCCCGCTCTGGGCAAGATCACTTTCAAGACGGGCCCCAGCTGCCGTACGCGCCGTGGCGGCCCTGTCCGGCAGAGCCAAGGGCTACCGCGACGCACCGTGATCACCGGCACCGCCGAACACCGCCCACAGAGGTCGGTCGGACGCTGCCACTCCGTCGGCGGATTGCCGGACCGCGTTGCCTCGCGAAACGTTGCCTGTGTGGAGCGCGGGCGGTCGGGCGGGGAAGCACCGGGCCGGCGAGCACGACGCCATCCGGCTACTGCCAGGCACGGACCCTGCGCAATCAGTGAGCCGCCGTACAGGCGAGGTTCCGTACGGCCATCCGATCGAGGGACGGAGACAACGATGAGCACACCCCTGAGCGAGGCGGCGATCGAAGCGAGCTACCAGAGTTCGTTCGGCCGGGCCGCGGGTTATCTGCCGCAGGACCGCAAGGCGGTCAACGCTTGGCAGGCGGCGTTGGTGGAGAGAGCCAGGGCGCAGTTGGCGATGGAGCACGTCAAGCCCGTCCAGGAACTGGCGGATCTGCTCGACCGGGAGAAGGATCTCCGGGAGCGCATGACGCGGACGATCGAAGCGGCCCTGAAACTGCATCCCGGTGGGGTCAGGAACATCGCCGAAATGCTGACCTGCCTTGACGAGATCACGCAGACCGCGCCCCACTACCGTCTGGATCCCAAGCAGCGCATCTACTTCCCGATGTCAGCCCTGTTCTGTTACATGATGGCCGTCAAGGAGGACGGCTGGGAACTCTTCCGTGATCAGAGGTTCAACGGCGCCCTGCGGAAGATCCTCAAAGCATGGTGCGCCTTTCTGGACAGCCCGGAGAGCCGCCACGTCCTGTACGACGGCCCCGACGGCTGGCTGAGCCAGGCGGCGTACGAGGACTTCAAGCTCTACGAGTTCGAGGTCGACCGGGACGCCCCATACGGCGGATTCACGTCCTACAACGCCTTCTTCCACCGGCCCATCAAGCCTGAGTTCCGCCCCAACGGAGCACTGCACGACCTGCGGGCGGTCGTCTCTCCGAACGACGGCTCGGTGGTCATGGTGTATCCGAACGTCCAAAAGGACGCCCACATCCTCGACATCAAGCACCAGCGGTACTCGCTTCACACGTTGCTCAGCAAATACAGCGGCATCGACACATTCGTGGGCGGTAGCGTCTTCCAGTCGTTCCTCTCGGGAGCCAACTATCACCGATGGCACGCTCCCGTCGACGGCGTGATCGAGTACAAGGAGACGGTCGAGGGGCTGATGTTCAGCGAGCTGTACTCGGAGCAGGTCGACCCGACCGCCGGTACGCTCTCCCAGGGCTACCAGGCCAACGTCAACACGAGGGGCATCGTGGTCATCAAGAGCGAGTCCCCCGCCATCGGCAAGGTCTGTGTCATTCCCGTCGGGATCACCGAGATCTCCTCGGTCACCATCACGGCCGAGGTGGGCCAGCGGGTCACCCGGGGCGAGGAGATCGGGTACTTCAGCTACGGCGGGTCGAGCATGTGCCTGGTTTTCCAGCCGAACAAGGTCGGCTTCACCGTTCCCACCGGGGTTCCGGGCGTCGTCACCGACGACGGCGCGCCCATCTTCGTCAATTCGACAATTGCGCGGGCAAAATGACCAGGTGAACGGCGGCAGTCCGGTGGCGCCCTCCCAAGGAGAGGGCGCCACGTGCGTTTCAGTCGATCTGACGCCCGCCCGCCCCCGCACGCCCGAACCGCTCGCCGTGCGGTTCCCCGTGTCCCTTCAGTTCTTCGGCTTCTTCGGCTTCTTCGGCTTCTTCGGCTCGGTGTCGGTGACGAGTGCCTGGTAGAACCACGGGCCGGGGCCTGGCATTCGTGGGCCGCGGTGGTCAGGGGTACGAGACCACCGTGGACGGCACCGTCGAGGTGCCCGAGGTGGGGGCGCCGACGTCGTTGATCACGTGCTCGTACTGGCCCTTACCGCCCAGCGAGACCACGAGCAGATCGTGGAACTTCACACCCGGCTTCTTCGGGGCCTCGAAGCCGTGGTCCTGCCGGATGGTGGGATCGACGTTGTAGTAGCAATAACTGCCGAGGCCCCACCCTTCGTGGGTGGTCACCGTGTCGGCGATCTTGTACGCGGCGAAGCCCTTGGTGTTGCCGTTCTGGACCGCGGCCTGATTGGGTGCGTCGTACGCCTTCTCATTCTGGAAGAAGACCGTACGGCCCCGCTCGCCGCGCCACTCCACGTCGTACTTGTTGAAGTGCTCGACGAACAGCCCCGTGGCCAGGACGTCGGCACCGTTGACGCGGATGCCGTAGTCGGCCCGGTTGGTCTCCCAGCCGACCCCGTCCCCGTGGTCGGCGCGCCAGACCCAGGTGTGGTCGATGAGGGTGTGGTTGCTGTTGATCACCATGCTGGTCGTCGCCTTGCCGGGGCCGGCGCCGCCGATCCGTACGAAGACGTCCTGCACCGTCGTGGGATTGGCGGCGTGGTCCGCGGAAGCCCCGTCGGGGCCGACCTCCAACAGCGTGGCCGAGTTGACCGGGCCGGCGTCGATGAGGAAACCCGCGAGGCGCACCCCGTCGACGTCGGCGACCTTCATGGCGGTCACCCCGTTGTCGGGCACGATGGTCGCGTACCCCAGGCCGAGGACCACGGTGTTCGCCCGCCGCACCTCGATCGGCCGGTCGACATGGTAAATCCCGGGCGTGAAAAGCAAGTTGAGGCCCTGGGCCAGTGCGGCGTTGAGGGTGGCCGCGTCGGTGTCGGGCTTGGCCACGTAGAACTGGCTCAGCGGAAGGGACTCGCCGCGCGGTGTGCCGTTGCCCCAGGTGGTGCCGCGGGCATTGACCCGCCTCTCGGGGAGGAACACCCGGTAGTCGCCGCCCTCAAGGTAGAGGAAGGGTTTTTCGCGCGAGAGCGGCGTGGTGTCCAGGGCCGTGTAGGGCGGATCGGGAAACGTCTGCCCGGGGGCGCCCTCGACTCCGGAGAACACCATGTTCCACACGGCGTTGCGCCAGCCTCCCACCGAGCTGTCGCGGGTGTACCACTGCTGCTGGGAGTACGGGCCGACGGTACCGTCGATCCGGCTGTCGGCGATGTACCCGCCGCTGGCCCAGCCGTAGCCGTCGGGTGCCAGGTTCAGTCCGCCTCTGACGTGCATCCGCCGGAAGGGGGCCGCCTGCGCCACGGCCCACCGGTTCGTGCCGTTGGCGGGTATGAGCGCAAGGTTCTCCGCCGAGCGCCAGAAGTTCTGCGTCGCGTTGCCGTTGAACCAGCCGGCGTCAACGGTCACGTCGCCGTTGATGGTCGTGTCGTCGGGCGACAGGCCCAGGCCCGCGATCGAGGTGTAGAAGCCGAGCTGGGCGTTCAGGCCGTGGTATGTGCCCGGTGTGAACAGGAGGGCGTACCTGGTGGTGCCGAACTGGGCGGACTCCTGCTGTTGGAAGATCTCGTCGAGCTTGCCCTGGATGTTGGGCGTGCCGGGCTCGAAGACCAGCACGTTCGGGCCGAGGTCGCCGCCGCCGGGCAGCGCAGCGTCGGCGGCCGCCGCGGAGGCGCGGGAGGACAGGACGGGCAGTCCGGCGGCGGGGAGTACGGCCGCCATCGCCGCCAGGACGCTGCGGCGCGAGGGTCTCGGGGTGCGGTGACCGGTTGCGTCTGCGGGGGGTGTGGGCATGGAAGCTCTCCTGATTCGGGTTCAGGAAGTGAACGAGTGACGTTCATGGGAGCGCTCTCTTGCTCGTTGCATGTTCACCACGTGTGAAAAGCGCGTCAAGGGGTCTGCCCGGAGTCGTGACAAGTCGCCGCTGATGTGACATCAATTGATGGATGTTTCGCGGCAGTTGCTCGCAATTCACCCGTGGTCGTAGGTCAGCCTGCCGACTGAGATGACGGACGGTTTTGTCTTCAGGAGGTGTACGGCACCAAAGGCGGCGACGCCGGTCAGATCACAGCTAGCGTCCCACAACCGCGTCGCGACGGAGGTGTCGGCGAGGTGGTCCCACACCGGTTCACGTCGGGGCTCACCGCGCAGGCCGAAGGCGCGCGGTCCCCACAGCTGGCCGCCACGCACCGCAGGGTCGAGCACCGCCCGCACCGCGGGCCATGCCCCGGCGTGCTTGCCCTGGACGAGGAGGGCCGCCGGTGCCGCGCTCAGCCGTGCGCCGGTGGTTCGCACATGGAACGGCGGCCGTGACGGGGTGAGGGAATCCAGGGCGCCGCCGGGATGGACCACCACGCTCGCCACCGTGCTGCCGGCGGCGCGAAGGCGGCGGTCGAGTTCGATGCCGCAGTACATCTGCGCCAGCTTGGAGCGTCCGTAGGTGCGCTTGGGCCGGTAGTCCTTCCGGGACTCCAGGTCGTCCAGGTCGAGCCGCTCCGATTTCGCCGCGAAGCTGCCCATGGTCACTACGCGGGCCGCCGGCGCCGCCGACAGCAGCGGCATCAACCGCTGGGTCAGGGCGAAGTGCCCGAGGTGGTTCGTGCCGAACATGAGCTCGTGACCGTCCCCGGTCTCCCTGCGCAGCGGGTCGTCGAGCGCGACACCGGCGTTGTGGACCACCGCATCGAGGCACTCCGCATTCAGGGATTCCACCGCTGTTGCGAGCGACGAGAGGTCGGCGAGGTCCAGCCGTACGGCCCGCACCCGCGCGCCGGGGACACGCGCACGGATCGAGGCCATGGCGACCTCGGCCTTCGCGGGATCCCGGCTGCCGAGCACGACGGTCCCTCCGGTGGCCGACAACTGCTCCGCAACGAAGTACCCGATGCCCGCGTTGCCGCCGGTGACCAGGAAGACGCGGTCGTCGGCACGCGGCAGCCGTCGGACATCCCAGGGAGAGGTGGAGGACGTGGACACCATGACGACGGGGCTCCCTTGCCGTTGAAGGACGCTGCGGCTGCCCCGCTGGGCAACTCGACACCCACGGTTCCAGCAGCCACCGACACCTCGCCTACGGACCACCGACAGCCCCGCCGACAGCCGGCACTCGCCCGAAGCAGTGCCGGACCGTCGCCGCACGTGCCGGCCGAGCGCGGTGGCGGGGCGCCGGACCGTGCGGCGCGGACGGCCCAGGTCTTCGTTGCATCCCTCTGTGTGGCGGCTGATCTACGGCCCTCAAGGGCTGGCGGACTTCGCGCGGCGCGGAAATGATGGACGGATGCCCCCCTCCAGGGCCGATCCGTGCTACTCGGTCCCGGAGCCGCACCACCCCGGCGCCCTCCCGAGCCGGGGCAGCATCACCGCTCCACCACGCGCCACCCGTTCCCGTATCTGCCCATCCGTCCGCGGCGTTCGGCGAGTCTGTGCCCGCGCTCCGGCCCACGAACTCGGAGGGACCCTATGAGAAGACCCCTGCTGCCGGCGATACTCGTCGGGGCGCTGTTACTCGGAGCGCTCGGCGCGCCCGGAGCAGCCGCCTCGACGGCCCCGCCCCCCGCGTCCCCGGCGGTCGGCGAGCCGAAAGCCCTCATCGATACGTGGCGTCCGCCGCTCAGCACCCGGGGCCGCTACATCGTCGACGCTGACGGCAATCGCTTCAAGCTCAAGTCGGCCAACTGGCATGGCGCCCAGGGCTCCTGGAACGGATCCGGAGACGTCACCGACCCGGCGAACCACCACGACGGCGAGAAGTCCGACCAGATGCCGCTCGGCCTGGACCGCGCTCCGATCCCGGAGATCCTCGCCGGATTCCACGAACTCGGCATCAACAGCATCCGGCTGCCGTTCTCGAACGAGATGCTGCACGACAAGCGCCCCGTTCCGGACGCATCAGTCGCCGCCAACCCGCAACTGCGCGGCAAGACCCCGCTCCAGGTCCTCGACACGGTGGTCGCCGCCACCACCGCGGAAGGCTTCGCGGTGGTGCTCAACAACCACACCAACACGTCGCGTTTCTGCTGCGGCCTGGACGGCAACGAACGCTGGAACACCAGTCAGTCCACCGCTCAGTGGGAGGACGACTGGATCTCGCTCGCCCGCCGCTACAAGGACAACAAGCGCGTCGTCGGAGCCGACCTCTACAACGAGGTCCGCCGGACCGTCACCGACGACGCCAACTGGAACTGGGGCGACGGCCACGACTGGTGGGCCGCCTCCCAACACCTCGGCGACCGCCTGCTCACGGAGGCCAATCCGGATCTGCTGGTGGTCGTCGAGGGCATCAACTGGCAAGGGATTCCGGCCGACGGACTGTTCCACTGGCGGCCGACGCTCGAACCGGTACGCACGCTGTCGCACACCCTCGTCGCCTCGAACAAGCTGGTGTACTCGGCGCATTTCTACGGCTACACCGGACCGAACCACACCGGCGCGACCGGCATGGGCGAGACCCACGACCCGCGCTACCAGGAACTCTCCCGCGAGGATCTGTTCGCGACCCTGCAGCGCCAGGCGTTCTACGTCACCGAGTCCGGACGCCACTACACCGCGCCTGTCTGGATCAGCGAGTTCGGCATCGGCAGGGATGAGACGAACCCGCAGGCTCGAGCCTGGTTCGGCCATTTCGTGGACCACCTGATCGACCAGGACACCGACTTCGCCTTCTGGCCCCTGGTCGGATGGTCCGGCCACGGAACCTGGTCGTTGATCAACTTCGACACCGCCGGACGGCGTTCCGGCATCCTGGACGGCGGTGACTGGCGCACGGCCGACTGGAAGCGTCTGGTGGCCGCGCCGCAGAAGACGGGGCAGATCGCCGTCTTCGACACCTGGGACATGCTGAACCTCGACCACGCCGACGCGGTCCAGTCGGCGCGGGTACGGAGGCAAGGGGACTGGGACCCGGGAGCCCGCAAGGGGGTCTGCCCCGACGGGCAGCGCCTCAGCGGCCTGGCACACCGCGACGGGCGTGGCCTGTGCACCGACGCCGAAGCCACCGGGCTCGCCGGGGCCGACCCGGTGTTGAGCGTCGTGCACGACGAACGCCATGTCCAACAAGGCGACTGGGCACGTGGCTACACCAAGTACCAGTGCGGGCTCGGCCAGTTCATGATCGGCTACAGTGTGCGCGGCCAGGCGGTCTCGGGCGTACTGTGCGCCCAGGCGAGCAGGGCACTCGGCACGGACGGCCGTACGGTCTGGTTCGACCGAAGCGACGACCGCCCAGCCGGGGGCCCGGGCGGCGAGTTCGCCCAGGGCATCTATAAGGGCCAGTGCCGAACCGACGAGTTCGCGGCGGGAATCGCCTTCACCCACGCATGGGCCAAGGGCGGAACACCGGACGCCCTGCTGTGCCGCAAGCTCTGACGGACACGCCGGGGGCGATCCGGGCACCTCGGACCCGCTTCCCCCGGAAGACGGAGGACCGGCTGCGCTCCGGCCACCGGGGGCCTTTCGTTGCCGGACAAGCGACGGTGTCTGCGGCAGCTGCGAGAGGAACAGAGCAGTGTTGCCCTCACCTCCGATGAAAGCCTTTTGCGCGCGCTGCCGTCCGGATGATGAGGTAGCGCGATGACCCATCACGATGAGGGGGCGGCTGTCCGGCCGTTGACGCTGGCTTGGGTGAGCCGGCACCTGGAGGTCGGCGAACGGATCGTCAGGACCGAGGCGCTGCACGGCGGCATCACTGCCGAAATGCGGAGGCTGACCATCGGCACGCGGGACGGAGGAACCCGTCACCTGGTGCTGCGGAGTTTCGTCGACCCGTTCTACGTGAGGCACGCCGAGGACTGGCTGACCAGGGAGGCCGGCGCCCTGACCCTGCTCGCGGGGACCGGTGTGCCGGCTCCTGGACTGGTCGCGGTGGATCCGACCGCCGCGCAGTGCGCGTATCCGTCGCTCCTGATGACGCATCTGGAGGGCCGGACGGTCTTCGACGATGAGGGATTGGAAACACGCGTTCCGCTGCTGGCCCGTCAACTCGTAGCAATCCATGCGCTGCGACCCGTCGAGCGGCCCAGGGGGTATGTGGCGTTGACGACCGCCGACACCGTCGTGACTCCAAAGGGCGCCGACGCGGCGGTGTGGGCCGCGGCGATCGACGTGATCCGCGCACCCGCGCCGCCCTATGAAGGTCGATTCCTGCACCGGGACTTCCAACCCGGCAACGTGCTGTTCGACGTGCCGCCCCCAGGGTCGGCAGCTGCCCGGATCACCGGCGTCATTGACTGGGCAGCGACCTCCTGGGGCCCGGCGGATCTCGATGTGGCGCACTGCTCGACCACTCTCGCGCTGCTGCACGGACCGGCGTGGGGTCTGCGGTTCGCTGAGGCGTATGAGGAGGCCGGCGGGGTGCTGGCCGCGACCGCGAGCGAGCGGCTGTACTGGCAGGTGCGGGACGGGCTGGCATGCTCGGAAGAAGTGCAGCAGGTGGCGCAGGCATGGCGGAAGGCAGGGAGAACGGAGCTGACGACGCGGGCCGTGGAGGAGCGGCTGGATGCCTATGTCACGGCCCTGATGGACGCGCTGGCCTGAGCCGAAGCAGCCCGGGGCGCGGGCCGGCGGTGTGCGCCAGGTCCGGCTGAGCCGTTTGCACACCCGCACCGGGGCACCCCCGAGTACGGCCGACAGCTCTGCGACGTGTCCCCATCGAAGGGCACTATCACTCGCCCTCGATGTCGGTGGCCGGCAGATTGCACAACCGCCCCCATCACGGCGGTAGCGGCCATCGGCGGCACCGGCCGGTCGGGGCGGCGTCCGGCCACCAGTGCCTCCCTCAGCCGGGCCCACGGAACATTCGTCCAATCCACCGGCAGCTACCGCCGGAGACAGTGGGCTCATGACTGTTTTGCTTCGCCCGTGCACGAGGATCCGCCGCGGCCCCCCACCCCCCTGCTGGCCCTCACCGCGCCGCTCCACGCCGTACGGGTGGTCTGAATGAAGAGGAGGAGTGCCATGCGGATTCTCGTCTCCGGCGCCAGCATCGCCGGTCCCGTTCTGGCCTACTGGCTCACCAGGCACGGGTTCTCCGTCACCGTCGTCGAGCGCGCGCCGGGGCTGCGCAAGACCGGCGGCCATGCAGTCGACCTGTTCCGGCCCGCGGTGAACATCTCGGAGAAAATGGGCGTGCTCCCCCGTATCGAGGAGCGGGCCACCGGCACGCAGCGGATGACGGTCTACCGGGAGGGCTCACGGCGTCCCGTCCGGGCGGACCTCTCCAAGATCTTCAGCGGCGCCTCCGACCGCCATGTGGAGATCATGCGCGACGACCTGAGCGAGATCTACCACGACGCCGCACGCGACGACGTCGAGTACGTCTTCGGCGACTCGATCACCGCGATCTCACCCGACGGCGAGGTGCGGTTCGAAAACGCCGCGCCGCGCCGCTTCGACCTCGTCGTCGGCGCAGACGGGCTGCACTCCAACGTGCGCCGTCTCGTCTTCGGTGACGAGTCCCGCTTCAGCTCCCCTACCGGGGCCTACCTCGGGGTGCTGTCCCTGCCGAACGTCTCCGGCCTCGACGCCGAACTCCTCATCCATGTCGGCGTCGGCCGCACTGCCGGGATGTACGGCGCGCGGCACCTCGGCGACGCGAGGGCGTTGTTCCTGTTCCGGAGCGAGCGCGAGCTCGACCACCACCACCGCGACGTGCCCCGGCAGAAGGAACTGCTGTGCGGTGCGTTCGCCGGCATGCACGCCCATGTGGACCGCTGGCTGGACGAGCTCGACCGCACCCCGGCGTTCTACTTCGACTCGATCACCCAGCTCCGCATGGAGACCTGGTCGCGAGGGCGAGTGACGCTCGTCGGCGACGCCGGCTACTGCCCCGGCCCGGCCGTCGGTGGCAGCACCAGTCTGGCCGTCGTCGGTGCGTACGTCCTCGCCGGAGAGCTGGCACGGGCGGGCGGCGACCACGAGCGCGCCTTCCCCGCCTACGAGCGCGTGATGGCGCAGCACGTGCGCGGCGGTCGCGAGGTCGCGCTGAGCGCGGCGAAGACCCTGATCCCCACGTCCCGCCTCGGCGTGTGGGGACTGGCCCAGGGCGCCCGTCTGATCTCCGCCCTGCCCGCGGGCCCCAGTCGCGCCCTCGTGCGCCTCACCACCAAGAGCGCACGCCTCTACAACTCCGTGACCGTCGACGACTACCCGCCATCACCCGCCGCATGAGGAGTGCGGGGCGGCTTCGCCGGCGATCCCGGAGGCGGTCTCGGGAGGGAGTGCGGAGTGCTCGCGGCCCTGCTGCCGATCCCGCTTGCGACCGGTCAGGAAGCAGCCCAACGAACGCCTCGTGGGCCCTGCGCAGCCGTGCTCCCAGCCCATCAGCACGGCGACCGCGACGAACGCCTCCGGCGGGCGGACTCCATCAGCCTGGCCTGCCGGGCCAGTTCGGTGGGTTCGGCCATGTGGGACATCATCAGGAAGCCGGCCACGTCCATGCCCAGGTCGCGGGCGGCGGCGAGGTGCGGGGCGGAGATGATGCAGTGGTTGATCACTACTGGGTCAGCGAGTCCAGGAGTTCACGGCCGTGCCGCCACGAGCCCAGGCCGCTGGCGGAGTTGATGTGTCCGTACGCGTCCGCCAGGTGCCATCGCGCCTCCCACCGCGCCGCGAAGCCGGCGGCCGCCTCGGGGGTGCAGTACGGGTCGTTGGCGCTGCCCACCACCAGCGCCGGGCACGGCAACGGTTGTGCCGACACCTCCATGAACGTCGCGGCCGCCTGGCGTGGGAACGCCGGCCCGTGCGGGTCGGGCGGCGCGACCAGGAATGCGCCGCCTGTCGGGCTCGAGGGATTTCTGTTCAGCCATGCGGACGCGGCCCAGCAGCCCAGGCTGTGGGCCACCAACACAACGTGGCTGTCCCGCTGAAAAGCGTCGTCGTACGCCTCCTGGACAGCGTCGATCCAGTCATCCAGATCGGGGGCGGACCACGAGGCAGGGGAGATCCTTACCGCCGAGTTGCCCCACTGCCGCTCCCACAAGGTCTGCCAGTGCTGCCCGTCCGAACCGTCGATACCCGGGATGACGACGTATGCGACCACTGCCCACCACCATTTCACTCGTCGCTCCCTGCGATCCTGGGGGCGCCTGGCGCAGATTCTGTTGGATGCATCAGGGCAGCGACGGTGACGCAAGTGGTCTCAAAGAAAGTGGTGCGGACAACAATGGAATCACTCGACCGGATAGACCGAGACATCCTCGCCCTGCTCCAGACCGACGGTCGGCTGACCGGCGCGGAGGTAGGGCGCCGCGTCGGACTCTCGCAGCCCGCGGCCAGCGCGCGCATCCAACGGCTGGAGAAGAACGGCGTCATCACCGGCTACCGAGCCGTGGTCGACCCGGCAGCCCTCGGCCTGAACATTCGCGCGGTCATCCGGCTCCGCACCACGCACGCCCAGCTCTCACGCGCCCTGGACTTCGCCTCCCGGACCCCCGAGATCACCTCCACCCTCAGAGTCACCGGGGAAGACTGCCTCATCTTCGACGTCCACTGCCCGCAGGCAGGACGAGTCGAAGAAGTTGTCGACGCACTTGCCCGTTACGGCCCTGTCACCACATCCCTCGTGCTCCGGGCCTACCCCCAGAAGCCGCTGACCGACGCCACGTCAACAACGTCATGACCCGCAACATCTAGAGGGAGTACGGGCCGAACCGGCCCCATGCCACGACAGCCGCGAGCGCGAGGAGCACCAGATTCACGGCGACCATCTGCGTCTCGCTGCGGCGGGCATGCACGGCCACCGCGCCGAGCATGACCAACGCCAGACCAAGGGCCGCCAATGGCGCCAGCACCGGTGCGATGCCGAGCGCGGGCGGCAGGACGAGGCCGATCGCGGCCAGCACCTCCAGGGCTCCGATCAGCTTCACCGTCCCCGCGCCCACGCCCTCGGTCCACCCCATCCCCGAGGCGGCCAGCTTCTCCTTCGGCTGGGACAGCTTCATCGCCCCGGCCGCCAGGAACCCCACAGCAAGCACGCCCGCGAGCACCCACAACACAACGTTCATCACGCTCATCGCCTTTCAATGACTTAAATCGTTAAGTGAAGACCAGTGCAGGCTAGGACTCATTCACTTCAAGATGCAAGTCATGCGACAAGTCGATCACTTCACGCGTGAAGCTATACTCGCGAGCATGGAGACCCCGCAGGAACCCCGCTGGCTGGACAACGAGGAAGATCAGGCATGGATCGCGCTCAGCAGCGTGCTGATGCGGCTCCCCGCGGCACTGGACGCGCAGCTGCAACGCGATGCCGGCCTGAGTCACTTCGAGTACCAGGTGCTGGCCGGGCTGTCCATGGACCCGGAGCGGACCTTGCGGATGAGTGAGCTCGCCGCGTTCGCAGAGGGTTCCCTTCCCCGGCTGTCCCAGGTCGTCGGACGACTGGAGAAGCGCGGCTGGGTACGCCGTCACCCCGACCCCGCCGACGGCCGCTACACCGTGGCCACCCTCACCGACGACGGCTTCGACAAGGTGGTCGCCACCGCCCCTGGACACGTGGAGGCCGTACGCAGCTGCGTCTTCGACGCACTCACCAAGACGCAGGTCCGCCAGCTGAGCACGATCGGCCGCCGCATCGTCGGCGCCATCGACCCCCAGCACCCGCTCGTCACCGGCACGCTGGACCGACTACGCCCCAAGAAGTAGCCGCACCTTCGGAGGCTTCAGGCCCCGGCTTCCGGCTCATCCCGTGAGGGGGCGAGCAAGTCCGCGGGCGATTCTCCGATCTCACGCCAGAAATCGATGATCATCTGCTCGAATCTGAGGCCGAGTTCGAGGGCAGCGCGTTGGGGTGTGCCTGGCGGCAAGCGGTCGGAATCCGCCTGGCGTCGATACCCGGCCAGTCGCATGCGGTGAGCGGCGGTCTGCTCTTCGGCGAGCCTGGCGATCGCCTGTACGGCGGAGTCGCGGTGAGTGCTGCCGGCGTCCTGGCCGAGGGGCTGGAAGAACAGCCGGAGGAGACCCTCGTCGTGGATCTCGGTGGCCGCGTCCGTCGGAGTCTCCAGCCAACGGCGCAGCTCGTTCCGTCCCGCCTCGGTGATCGCCAAGGTACGCCGGCGCCGTCCCGTCTCTTCCCGGCGCTCCACGATCAGTCCGCGGCGTGCCAGGCGCCCGGCCTCGGCGTACAGCTGGGAGCGCGGGAACGCCCAGAAGTTGCCGATGCTCTGCTGGATGTGCTGATCGAGCTGGTAGGGGGTCGCCTCCGTGCGCTCTTGGAGCAGCCCGAGAACGACGTAGGCGCTGATGGGCAGGGGTGTCATGCCGACCTCCCGGTTCGGACGGTCTGAATCTCAATATTCCATGCTGGACCGTCCAGATCGTACGGTCGCCGGAGTGCAAGCGACCGAAAGGAGCACGTCATGGCGGAGCCGGCAGGAGGAAATTTCTACCTCAGCGGCAACTACGCCCCGGTTGCCGAGGAGGTGAGCACCTCGCAACTGACCGTCACCGGTGCCCTGCCGAGGGAGTTGAACGGCCGCTACCTTCGCATAGGCCCCAATCCGAGGGGACAGATCGACCCCGCCACCTACCACTGGTTCTCCGGCGCGGGCATGGTGCACGGCATTCGACTGCGCGAGGGGAGGGCGGAGTGGTATCGCAGCCGCTTCGTGGAGAGTGAAGGCCACACACCGAACACCAACGTCCTGGCGCACAGCGGACGCATCCTCGCTCTGGTGGAGGCCGGCCAATCGCCCGTGGAGATCGCCCCTGACCTGGCACGCATGGCGGTCTGGGACTGCAACGGCGCGCTCGGCCGCGGATTCACCGCGCACCCCAAGACCGACCCGGTGACCGGTGACCTGCACGCCATCACCTACAACCCGAAACACGCCGCCGTGCGCTACGTCATCCTCGACGGCGCCGGCAAGGTCAAGCACACCAGCGACATCGACCTCGACGACAGGCCGATGATCCACGACATGGCACTGACCGAGACGCGCGTCGTCGTACTCGACCTCCCCGTCACCCTGGCCGCAGGCCTGCGCCGAGCGCAGGCCGGGGAGCCGGTTTCCAACCTGCTCTCCGTATGGGACGACCAACACCCGGCCCGGGTCGGGATCCTGCCGGTCGGAGGCACCGCCGAGCAGATCCAGTGGATCGAGGTGCCACGGTGCTTCGTCTTCCACGTGCTCAATGCCTACGACAACCCCGACGGCTCCCTCACCCTCGACGTCATCCGCTACGACGAGGTGTTCCTCCGCGACCTGCACGGCCCCGGGGGCAGTGTGCCGACCCTCGTACGCTGGACGATCAATCCGGCCACGGGCGGCGTCAACGAACAGGAGCTCGGCGACTACAGCGTGGAGTTCCCCCGCATCAACGCCACACTGGTCGGCCGCCCCCATCGCTACGGCTGGTTCGCCGGGGTCGGCGCCCACGGCCTGCAGATCACCGACGACGTGGAGCGCAGCCGCACGAACGAGGGCCTGGAAACAGGGCCGTTGGTCAAGGTCGACACCGTGACCGGCAGCAGCCAGCTCCACCACTACGGGCCGGGGCGGGTCACCATGGAACCCGCATTCGTACCGCGCGACAACGCCGAAGGCGAAGACGACGGCTGGATCCTCTCCGTCGTCCACGATGCGAACACCGACCGGGCCGAACTCGTCGTCCTCGACGCGGGCGACATCACCGCCGGCCCCCTCGCACGTGTCCACCTGCCTCAGCGCATTCCGTTCGGCTTCCACGGCAACTGGATTCCCGACACGGACCTCGTCCACGGCCCGTGACGTCCCTCTGCCGAACGGTCGTCCCCGGCCTGGCCTGCACGGGGTTGACCACACCGCGCAATGGGTCGGCCCGACGTCCGGGGCGCCCTCACCGATGACCTCGGCCGGGCCGGCCCAACCTCCAACGGCGCTCCCACATCCAGGCACTCTCCCCCGGCGTGCCCCACCCACGCAGTCCCGCCCGCCCCGCGCCCACGGCGCCCCCGGCACTCTCCGACGAGTAGCCGCGGGGCGCTGCTTGTGGCCGTTTCTCTACTGGTCAGCCCTTGATGGAGAAGAAGAGTGTGTCCTGGCTGTACCAGTCGAGGTTCTGCGTGCCGTACTCCCACGATTCGTGCTCGACATCCAGCTTCTCGATGAGGAGTTGGACGTCATAGCGGAAACCGTCGTCCATCCTGTCCAGGACCGCGCGGTAAGCGTCCGCGGCGGGCTTGGCCTTGGCCAGTGGGAACATGCCGATGTGCGGGCCGTCCACGGGATACGGGATGTGGAAGGGGATCTCGTCCGGCGGCCCGGAGAAGAGGTAGTCGTGCATCAGGAGGTCAGCGCTCACGCCCAACCGGCGCAATTCGTCGTCCAGCAGTCCGAAGAAGGTGGAGGGCTTCGAGTACACACCCAGTTCGTCAGGGTCGGAGCCGTTGCGGTCGATGATGAGCTGGAGGGCACTGTAGTAGGCGGCGGCCGCGTACTCGGCGTTCGAGTTGGCGTGGCCGGCTATGAGGTGGTCGAGCGCGTCCGGGACGGACAGGCCCCAGTCGATGCCCTCCTGGTCGAGGTCGAGTTGCCTGGCCTGCGCGAGCTCGTGCATGACGCCGAGGTTGCGCTCCTGGTCAGCTGTGAGGTTCCCGGCGGCCCCGAGAAAGGCCACCACGTCGGCCTTGTCGGCACTGTTGAACGAGATGATGCGGCTCATGATCGCCATACTGCCAGCCGGCACTGACATCGGGGCCGGTCTGCGATCGTGCGAGTGGGGCGAGGGGCCGACCGTCGAGGTCCGGGCTGTACGACGGCACCTGCGGGGCGTCGCTGATCGATCCGCAGTGGGTACTGACGGCGGCCCACCGCGTGCAGGGCGACGGCCTTGAGCTGGACGGCATCGTCCGGATCGGCAGCAGGCACCGGAAGTCCGGGGGCACCGTCCGGGCCATCGAGCGGACCGTGGTGCACCCCGGCTATGGGAACGGCGACGGGAGGGCCGCCAACAAGGAGGACATCGCGCTGGTCCGCCTCGATCGCCCGGTCGCCGAGAAGCCCATCCGGATCGCGCAGCGGGCCGGGCGGCCGGGCACCCCGACCCGGATCCTGGGTTTCGGCACCACCGTCGACACCGATCTGAAGTTCGCGGTGCGGTTGCAGGAGCTCGCCACGCGCAGGGGTGCGGACGCCGAGTGCGCCCCCGGCTACGCGGACCGGACCCGGTTGTGCACGACCAGCCGCGTGCCCAAGGCGATGGCGTGCTTCGGGGACTCCGGCGGACCGCAGCTCCAGAAGGGCAGGAACGGGCAGTGGGAGCTGATCGGAGCCACCTCGGGTCCCGGCACCCCGGGGGTCGCCTGCTCTGACGGGCCGGGGCTGTACACCAACGTGCCTGCCTATGCGGACTGGATCCGGAAGACCCTCAAGCGCAACGCCTGATGTTGGCCAAGGCACCCCCGTGTGCGCGATGGGGCAACAGCGGGTCTGTTGCCCCGAGGCGGGTGGGGCGGGATGCCGCACGCCATAGGGAGCATGCGCAGCTCCCTGGCGGCCGTCTGCCTCCCGGCCGGTTCCACACGTCGCAAATTCACGCGGACACTAGGGATCTAGCTTGCTAGGATGCTAGCATCGGCTCGTGAGCGATGAGGAAGTCAAGCAGTTCAACGTGTACCTGCCGATCGGACTGATCAAGCAGGTCAAGTTCCGCGCCATCGAGTCAGGCATGTCGTTGTCGGCATTGGTGGCTGACGCACTGCGCGCCTACCTCGACGACACCCATGAACACAGACAGCAATCGACCGACAAGGAGACCTGACATGGCGACCGAAGGAATCGAGGCCGTGTTCCTGACGACCCACAACTGGGGCAAGGCGGCGAAGTTCTTCCAGGCGCTGGGCTACGAGTTGGAGTTCTCGACCGACCACAACTCCGGCCGGCTCCGCAACGGCGACGGGCCGTACGTCTTCATCGCCGAGGTCCCCGCGGACCAAGCGCCTCAGACACAGATGGTGCTGAAGGTGGCGGACGCAGACACGTTCCGCCCCGATCCCGCCGTCGAGGTGGTCACGCCGTTCGAGGACACCCATTACGGGACCAAGGAGATGACCGTCCGCGACCCCGACGGGCGTCTGTGGAGCCTCCAAGCTCCCACCAAGAACTGACCGCAACGAAAACGAAGGGGGAAGAAGGGGGAACCGAACACCATGACAGACGCACAGACCGAGGCACCGGACAACACTGCAGTGCGGACCGCCCTGTGGCGGGCGATGCACGTCCAGGTCGACCAGCCACCGCACGTACTCGAAGACGAGATCGGCCTGCAACTGGCGGCCCCGGACGCCGGCTGGCGCCACCGCCCCGACATGGACCCGCACACCACCAGAGGATTCCGGGCGGCCATGGTGGCCCGCGCCCGTTTCATCGAGGACCTGATCACCGAGCAGGCCGACCGCGGTGTCACCCAGTACATCGTCCTCGGAGCCGGCCTGGACACCTTCGCCCAGCGCAGGCCGGAGATCGCCTCCCGCATACGGGTCTTCGAGGTCGACCAGCCCGGAACCCAGGCATGGAAGCGCCACCGCCTCGTCGAACTCGGCTACGGCATCCCCGACTGGCTGCACCTGGTGCCGGTCGACTTCGAAGCGAGTGAAGACTGGCTGAAGAAGCTGGTCGCTGCCGGCTTCGATTCCACCCGGCCGGCCGTCATCGCCTCCACCGGCGTCACCATGTACCTCACCAAAGAGGCCACCGCGGCCACCCTGCGCCAGATCACGGGGCTCGCACCGGGATCGACGCTGGCCATGTCCTTCCTGCTGCCGGCCGAACTGCTCGACGACACCGATCGCTCCGGCCTCCGGACGAGTGAGGAAGGCGCACGAGCCTCGGGAACGCCTTTCATCAGCTTCTACACCCCGTCCGAGATGCTGGCCCTGGCCCGCGAAGCCGGCTTCGGAAACGCCCGACACGTCTCGGGAGGTTCGCTCGCCGAGCGCTACTTCTCCGATCGCACCGACGGCCTCCGCCCGTCGAGGGGAGAAGACCTACTGCTGGCCACCACCTGACGTCCCGTCAACGGCGAACACGTCCAGGCGTTCGGGATCCGGTGGGCGGACCAGGGTGGCGAGGTCCGTGCCGGGAGCGAAGCCGGAACCGGGGTGAGGGCACCGACATGGCCTGCCAGTCGGTGCCTTCGGCTGCCCACCACGTCGCAGTCAGCTCGTGTGCCGTGCCGAAGACGCACATGTCCAGGACGTCGGATCTGCGTGAGACGGCTTCCTTGCGGGAAGCGGCGTTCGCGGGGGGGGGGGGGCGGTCAACTGCTTGGCCACGGCCCCTTCCGTCCCCTGCTATGCCTGTCCGCTGAAATGACGGTGAAGCCGCTCCTGGACTTCCTGAAGCGCCTGGGTGTGCTGTTTGAGCCTGGACAGGCGCGCCCGTGCCGTGGCCGCGTAGCCGTCCTCCCCCTCCGTCTCCGCATCACCCAACGCCGCGGCAAAGAGATACCCACCCAGAGCGTCCACGGCCGACTCCGGATCGGAGTCCTCACCGCTGCTGCGCAGCAGGCAGCGGTCCAAAGGTACGTCGCTGTGACGACGGCTTGAGACGGCACCACCCGAGAGACGACAACACCCGATGGCACAGGAGAAACCGTCGAGTGGCGGCTCTCCGGATCCGGCGTCATCCTTTTGCTGAGAGATCCCTGGAGTCGTCGCCTCCGGCATCGCCACCTCTGGAGCCGTCATGGCCGTGCACTTCGACATCAACCTGATCGTCGTCTCCGAGGACATCTTCACTCCGGCCGAGTTGAAGCAGGTCAACGACTCCGTGGACATCATGAAGAAGATCTTCGCCACCCACGGCCCGGTGATCGGTACGGTCCACCGCTTCAAGATCGAGCACAGGGTCGCCGGCGTGGACGCGATCATCTTCCACTCGGCCGACGCCATGGCGCTGGCCGACCGGTTTGCCGTAAGCAGCAACGACGCTCTCGACGTGTTCGTGGTGAAGCGCATGTTCCACGCCACGGACGTCGGATACTCCCCCACACCCGGGGCATGCGGGAAGAACAAGGCCAGGGGTCGGCTGAGAGCACCGGTGGTGTCCCTGAACGGCAGCACGGCGGACAGCGGCAACACCTTCGCCCACGAGGTCGGGCACTTCCTGGGCCTGCCGCACTGCGAGACGGACGAATCACTGTGCGGACCCGCGAACTTCATGCGGGCGCAATCGGGTACCAACACGGGGATCACGCCTGCCCAGGCGGTCAAGATGATCACACACTGCCAGGTCACCCTGTAGGTCAGACCCCCTGTCACACCCCAGAGGGTTGCGAGAGAGGCGCGGAGACCATGACCGACCGCATCGACCAACTGCTCGCGTCCAAGGACGGGGCGGACCCCTCGCTCCTGGCCGCGCTCGACGCCGACGACCTGGCCGACGCCCTCGGCCGTGCGCTCGCCGCGGACGACGAAAACCGGGTCCGCGCTCTGGGCGTCCTCTCCCTGATCGACCCGAGCCCGCTGGGGGCGCTGGCCCAGGCGGTCGGCCAGATACTGGCGGAGCCTGCGCCCGACCCCTTCACGGTCGCCGCAGCGCTCAACCGTGCCGCGGTGATGGGCCAGGACGCCGTTCCCTTGGCCCAGGCCGCGGCCGTCTCCGAGGAACCGGTCATCGCGCTGGCCGCCTGGCGCACCCTGCAGCAGGTGGCCCGCTCCGATTCCCTGGCCGTCCTCGCCCAGATGGCGCCCCCGGCCGGGGATCCGGTCGGCGACCAGGCCGCCTTCGCGCTGTCGGTGATCGCCTACCGGGCGGGACTGGCGGGCTTCGAACTCACCCCGGCGGACGACTCACGCATCGTGGCCATCCCGGCCGACGAGGACAAGGTGTTCTTCATCAACGCCTCTTCGCCCACGGAGGAGGACTTCGCCCTGCTGAGCCGGATCCCCGCCGGTGAGCTGTACCTGGTACGGCCCGAACGCGAGGGGATGCTCGCCATCGAGTGCGGCGACGAACGGATGCTGCTCTGCATCGACTCCGACATCCAGATGGGCATGCCCGATACGTTCCTGCAGGCACCGTCGCTCGCCGGGGTGGTCACCACGCTCGCGCCGCTCGGCACGGACTACTCGGTGCGCTACTTGGTCCTCACCTGGCCCGACGGCCTCGGCGGATTCCACGTGATGCTCTGCCAGCCCAATGGGGTCGAGGCCTATTACGGCCACGCCGCCAGCGACGAAATCGCCGAGGGGACGGCCACCTTCGGCCTCTTCGCCATCGACCGGCCCGGTGCCTGCCCCGTCTCCCTCACGCCGAGCGTGACCGCGAGCGGAGTCACCCTGGGCGGCGACTGCCTGTCGATGACCGAGATCGTCGCCGACCGGCTGGAGCCCGAACCCACTGACTGAGCCTGAACCTCCCGACGGTCGTAGACACGCCCCGAGGCAGGCCCTCGAACGCGCCGGCCGCGTTGACTTCGTCGCCTCGTTCGCGAAGTGCTCGGGCAAGAAGTCGTGAACGTCCCCCGGTTCCCTTCCGGATCAGGGCTGCTGTGCCCAGGGGTGTGTCTGCTGGCAAGCTCGCGTCCCATGACTTCCGTTCCTTGGAGTACTCATGCGGTCGAGCTGCGGTCCGACACTGTGGTCAAGAGGTTCCGGCGTGAGAGTCGTGGAGAGTGCGAGCGGGAGTGGCGTGCGCTGACGTTGCTCGCCGCGTATGCACCGGGCTTGGCCCCGGTGCCTCAAAGCGCGGACTTTGCGGTGGAGGAACCGGTGGTGGTGATGTCTCGCGTGCCTGGGGAGCCGCTGCGAGGAGAGCCGCTCGGCGATCAGCAGCTCAAGGCTCTGGCCGCCGCAGTCAACGAGCTGTATGCGGCTGTGCCGGCGGATGTCCTGACCGAGGTCCCCGCCCGCCCTGGCCGGCAGCATCAACTCATCGCCCAGATCGGCGCCTGGGTACCGCAGGTTCGCTCACGAGTCAGCGGGGAGGTGGGCGAAGCCATGGACCGGGGCCTCGACTGGCTGGCCCGTTCGGGCATGGACCGAGTCCTCCGGCCGGACGTCCCGATGGTTTTCGGCCCGGGGGACGGCAACCTCGCCAACTATCTGTGGGACGGCTCTCGCGTGCGGGTCGTCGACTTCGAGGATTCGGGTCTCAGCGACCGCCCGTTCGAGCTGGCGGAGATCACGGAACACGTGGCCAGCTGGATCGGCCCACCCCTCGACGTGGAGGCGTTCCTGGGTCTGTTCGACCTCAATGCCGCCGAACGTGCGCGGCTGCGGGAATGCCGCAGATTGCTGGCGCTCGTCTGGTTGTTCCTCTTGTCCCTTGACGACCCTCGGCATCCCCGCAACCCGCCGGGAACGGCCGAACGACAAGCCGCTCGGCTGTCCAGACTCCTTGCATGAGGTCAGGCGTCGGTGAGACTGCGCGCCCTGCGTCGGCCGCCAGCGCCCCCGAGGGCGATGGTTCGTGGCATGCGGAGAGCATGGCGTAGGCCAGGGTCCGGTTGATGCTCGCCGCGGGCAAGCTTCCGCGGGCTGCCTGAGCGCCGTCAGCGGCCGGATCCCCGCAGCCCCCACCTTCTTTCCCGCAGGGAAAGAAGGCGGTACTTTCTCCAGGAGCAAGTACCTCGGACGACCAGCACAACCAGGGGGACCCATGACCTCGTACGACGCGCGGACCGCACTCGACGCGATACACCAGCACCAGGAGCAGACCGTGACGCGTATGTGCGGCCGTGGATCTGCCGGTGCGGAGTGGGCGTTCTCCCTATGGGTGGGGGCGTTGTCACCGTGGTCCTCGTGGCGGCGGTGATCGGCGCCCGGCTGCTCAAGCTCCCGGAGCCCGGGGTGGTCGCCGGGGCCGTCGCGGCCGTGGCGACCCTGGTGGCGGGGTATGTGACCCGCCCGATCATCAAGGCCCTCACGCGCCGGGACGGCCACGTCTGATGGACCCGGACTTCGACGACTTCCTGCACGTACCGGCCCGGCTCTCGGTCGTCGCGCTGCTGGCTCCGGCCGACTGGGTGGAGTTCGGCTTCGTACGGGACAACGTGGAAACCAGCGACTCGGCCCTCTCCAAGCAGGTCGCCTCGCTGGCGGAGGCCGGGTACGTCGAGGTGCGCAAGACTCGGAACCGTACGGGGCGGCACACCCACGTCCGGCTCACCGCGCACGGCCGGTGGGCGTTCCAGCGGCACGCCGCGGCCCTGGAGAGGATTGTGGCGGCGGCGCGCGAACCGCAGGAGCGCGGCACGTGAGGCGGATGGCAAAGGGCTCGTAACCCGAACCGCGTTACGCGCAATCACGGCCAATCAGCCGAAAGGCGACGCCTTCATCGCCGTGCGCCGTGGCAGGAACCTGCTGGTCGGCCGACGCGTCGTGACCGGTGTGACGAACAACGAAACGAGCCCGGCCGCCCGCCCTGAAGGCACCGGGAGCGGCAACGCAGGCAGCGACACCGTCGTCGAAGACATCGAGGAACTCGCCGCGGCCTGGCACGAGCTGTACCACGAGTACGAGGACGACCACGACCGGCTCGTCCTGGACTGCGCGGCGAAGCTGGGCGCCGACCCCGGCGGGCCGCTGGCCTATGTGTGGATATTCGGGCTGGTGTTGGCCGTGCGATATCTGTCCTGGTTGCCCGGCGACGGGGTCAAGGAGGCCGCGCTCCAAGCACTGAGGGCCACGGAGCCGGCCCTGTCGGCGCAGGAGTGCGCGCATGACTCCCATCCGTACGAGACCCACGACGATGAAGAGGACGAGGAGTTGCCCGGGTGGCTGGTGGACCTCGTCGACGAGACGCAGGAGTGGTACGAGGACCGCCCGCGCGACGAGTGGCGCTGCCCGCGCAACGCCGCCGGGTTCGCGCGGATCGCACTGGACCTCCTTGACCCCGGCTCGGTCTCGGACGTCCCGCCGCGCCTCCCGCCTGAGGCCCACGCAACCATCGACACGCTCTCTGCGCTCCTTGAGGGCTATCCGAAAACCGATGTGTACGAGGAGATCGAAGAACAGGCCTGGGCCCTGCGCTCCGCCGAGGACCCCGATGACCGGGCCGGGCGGATCATGGTGGTCAGGGCAGTGGGCTGGTACGCCACATCCGGCATGGTGCGCCGCAAAGGCGTCCTCGACGAACTGATCGAGGCGCTGGAGGGGGCGCTGAGCCACTACCCCGCCGATCCCTGTGAGCACGCCTGGGACGCGCACCCCCTCCTGCCCACTTTCGCACCGGAGGCTGCCAGGCTCGGCATCGAACTGAGCTATCCCGGTGGCCGCCTCCGCTACGAACGCCGCCGCACCGAGCAGCAGGACAACGGCGCACCTCTGGAGCTGCTGCTGTGCCCCTCCTACATCGCCGGGCTCGGGCAGGAGTCCCTGACGGAGCTGCGCACCGGCCGCGACCGTCTCTTCGGGCCGCGCGACGTCTCACACGTGGACGCGGAATACCTGGACGCGGACGGCCGGCTGCAGATCGAGAAGATCGCGGATCGGGTCGAGTACACCTCCCGCAACGAGCAGTACGCCGACGACCTGGGCCTGTGGGCAGCTCGGCGGTTCGAGCACACCGACGACACACGCGAGCGTGCCGTGCTGCTGCTCGCGGCGTACCAGGCGATGCAGAACGCCTATCCGGCACCGGCGCGGGCCGTAGCCGAGGACGTCCTGGGCGTGCTGCGCACCGTCGCCGCCACCCCGCGCCCGGCACGGTGCCCCCACGACGACGACCACCCACAACTGCGCTACACCGGCTTCCGGCACGCCATGGCCCACTTCTACGCTCCTGAGGACTTTCCCACTCCAGAACGACCGGAGCAGGCGCGCAGCGAGGCTGCATGGACGTGTCCGCGGTTCCTCGCCGAGGTCGCCGAGGCGGGGGTGCGGGACCTGGAGGTCCTGGTCACGGACTAGTTGTGTTGTCCGGGCAGGTTGGTGGAACACGAGGGCCTCTTGGGCATCGGCGCAGACTTCGCAATCCGCGCCGAAACCAGAAGGCCCTCGCGTCGTGCAAGGACCCTCCAAGGCAGGTCGCCCGTCATCAACGTGCCAAGACAGCACACGGCACACCAGGTTCCGTCCGCCGCATCCAGGCGCGCGACGTCCGGATCTCCTCCTCGACCTGGTCCGTGAACCAGCGCATCACCTCGAACGGGACGTCCAGGTGTCGCCCGTGGAGGTTGAAACACACCGTCGGCTCCCGTGCCGGTTCCTCGTCAGGGACGATCGCGGTCACGAGATTCCGCTCGGCCACAGTGCCCAGTACCAGGCGTCATCAGGTACGGAGTACATCGCGGTGATCGCGTCATCACCGTTCGGGGGCAAGAGAGACATGGCCGCCTGCTGTCACGCCCGTGTGGCGGCGAACCGGCCCCCTACGCCAGCTGTGGCTCACACGGCCGGAGCCAGGGCCGGATCGAGGCGACGGCTCCGGGCACGGGGGTGCCAGCGGGACGCTAGTCCGTGCCGGCGGGTGCCGGCAGCGCATCCGGGCGCATACCGGGGACGGCTGGCTGTCGTTCCTCGTGCCTTCCCAGCACCGCGAGGGGCAAGGTCACGGTGACCGATCCGGCCGCCAGCAGCGTCATCGCCGTGGCCGGGGACGTCAGTTGGGCCAGCGTGCCCGCGAGGGCAGCGCCGACGCCCTGCAGGGCGGCCATGCCGGTGGCGTGCAGGCCGAGGGCTTGGCCCGCGAGGTCATCGGGGGTGAGGGACAGCAGGCGTTCCTGCAGGACCAGGCTCGCGGCGAAGCCGACGGAGGCGATGGTGACGGCCACGGCCGACAGCCCCACTCCCGGCCGTAGGACGAAGAACAGGTAGGGAACCGCCAGCAGCAGGCGGAGCGGAGTCGCGAGACGGGGACGCATCGCGGGCGGTACCAGGCGGCCCACTGCCATGTCGCCCACGAACATGCCCAGCGCCCCGCATGCGTACAGCGTGCCGGCCGCCCCGGGGGCGTAGGAGACGTAGAGCGACTCGCCGCCGACCACCAGTCCGTTGGGGATCCACAGGCCCAGGAACGTCAGGCGGCGGGGGCGCGACGACCACAGGAGGGCGTTGATGCGCCAGGTCGCCGAGACGGACGGGCGGCCGGAGGAGCGCGGCGGGCGGGCCGTGAGGCCCAGGTGGGTGACGAGGGCCGACATCAGGTACAGCGCCGCGGCGAGGAGCAGGCAGGTCCGTGGGGACAGGAGCGCCAGCAGTGCGCCGCCGGTCGCGAAACCGGCCATCTGCATCAGGCCCCAGAGCATGTTGTACACCGAACGGCCCAGGACGTAGCCGTCCTTGGGCAGGATCTCGTTCAGCAGTCCCCCGCGCACTCCCCCGCCCATTGACGCGACCAGGCCCTGCAGGAGCACGACGACGAAGACCGACCAGACCGGAAGGCCGGGCAGCGCCAGGACCGCCGTGCCGGCCGCGAAGGTGAGGGCGAGGCCGGACAGGATCGCGCGCGGGGGCAGGCGGTCGGCACCCGAGAGCAGGAATGCGGCCCCCAGCAACTGCGCCAGCTGCGGGCCGAACATGCTCACCGCCGAAAGGAACGGGGAGCCGGTGGCCCGGAAGACCAGCGTGCCGAGGGCCAGGCCGCCGATTGTCTGGGCTGCGGCGAACATGGCGAAGGAGAGGAGGAACGGGGTGACCTCCGGGATGCGGAACAGGGTTCGGTAGCTGCGCATGCACCGCAGTCTCGGAGCGGCCCGGGGACCGTGGTTATTGTTTCGCCGACACGCGAAAGGTCGTACGCATGGGCTTATGGCAGATCGACACCGACATCCTTGCCCGCAGCCGGTTCGTGCTCTCGCCGTTCGCGGAGACGTTCGCGAGCCTGAAACTGCTGCACGCGGGGGCCGGCGCCCATCCGGGGGAGGCTGCCTGGCTGCGCGCGCACCTGCCCGGCTACCGCGCGCGCCTCGCGGCCGACCCGGTGACCGCGCTGCTCGTGCGGTCGGCACTCGGTACCTCCTGGATCGCCGACTTCTTCTGTCGCACCTCGTGCGTCGGGGAGAGCTTCGAGGTGACCGTGGCCCGGGTGCGGGCGACCGGGGCCGAGGAGGCGCGGGCCGACCTCCGGGTGTCCCTCCGCGGCCCGCTCCCCGCCGCCCTGGAGCGGGACGACCTGCCCGAGCGGGCGACCGCGATCCTGACGTACGTCTGGGAGGAGACCGTACGGCCGTACTGGGAGCGTCGGCGGCGCGTACTGGAGGCCGACGTGGTCGCGCGGACCGCACGGGTGAGCCAGGGCGGCTGGGCGGCCGTGCTGAACTCCCTGCGGCCGGGGACGCGGTGGCTCGGGGAAAGCCGCTTCCAGGTCAACTTGAACGCGTATCCGCCGCGGGAGATCGCCGCCGGGGCCGAGCTGCTGTTCATGCCGGTCACGCCGCGGAGCGGGTGGGTGTCGTGGGAGGGATGGGAGCGGTACGCCGTCGTCTACCCGTGCCTCGGGGTGCTCGCCGAGGACCACCACCGGCGGGCCGCCCCGGCCGGGCTCGGCGCGCTCATCGGAACCACGCGGGCCGGATTACTGGCGCTGCTCGGGACTCCCATGAGTACGACCCAGCTGGTCGCCGTGACCGGGCAGGGGCTGGGGTCGGTGGGCCGGCATCTGCGGGTGCTGCTGGACGCGGGGCTGGTGGAGCGGCGGCGGGCCGGGCGGTCGGTGCTGTATGTGCGGACGGCGGCCGGTGAGGTGCTCGTGGAGGCGTCTGGGGCCGGTACTGGTGGTCGAGGGGCCTGAAGAACCAGGGAGCTGTTGCTGAGCGTGCACCACGTGTGGTGCACGCTCAGCGGACTTCCAGGCCCCCGGGACCCCTGGATCCCCGGACCCCCGGATTCCCGGCCCCCTGGACTCCCGGACCGAGTCACTGCACTGCGGATAACTCTTCGTGGTGCACGTTCAGGAGCCAGGAATCTGAGAGAAGCGACTGGCAAGCCACTGCGCGGCGGCCGAAGGTGGACTCGGTCGTGGTAGGGCAGGTGCAGCCGCGGCATGCTGGAGGAGTTCTCCTGATGCGGACTGTTCCCGCCCACGCGGACGGCCGATCCCGCTCCGTCTTCCCCATCACAAACGCACGTGACGGGCGCCGAACCCGCCACCACCTTGGGCACGTTCGACTTGCTGAAGGCGGCCGGTGCGCAGGCTGGATATCACTTCGTGGATTCCCATGCCTGCGTAGTAGGTTCCCGAGTGGTGAAGGTAAAACATGCGCTCGTCCGGGGCCATCACCACAAGCCCATTCTCCACTTTGTCCCAGCCGACCGGGAAAACGGATTGTTGTAGATCATCCATGAGCTCGGAGATCTCTTCGGCCTTGTCGCTGCAGAATCTTGCGCAGGTGATGAACCGGTCCATGCGGTCTGCATCGTAGGGGAACTCTACGGTCAGGAACCCGTAAGAACGCAGGAATGCGTTCGCTTCTGGGAACAGTTCGAGTCGGCAATCGTGTGCCGCCAGGTCCGAAATCACGAACGCCGTCAACTCCGGCACCCTGTCGGACATATCGCGAGCTGGATGCCATCCCGCGGCAACCAAGAGTTGATCGATTTCTTCAAAAGACGGCCCAGCCGACATGGTCGAGTCCTTTCATCCTGCAGCCCCCTTTATCTTTCGGACCTCACGGCCAGCTTCGCACATGCGCCACGCGTGGTCGCCCAGCCGCCCTGGATCACGTTAGGGGACCTGAGCTCCGTGTGTACGGCCTCTCGCGGCCCGCGTGCGGCCCGCGTGCGTCCCGCGCCGGCCGATACCGGAGCAGGTCAACGACTGAAAAGGTACGTACGACCCAGGGTGAGGCCCGACGGTAGTTGACGCACGGCCTCCGCTACCGCCTTGGGCTGAAGTGGGCGTGGGCATCGAACGCCTCGCAGAGCTGGTGACCGAGGGAGGCTGTGGGTTTTGGTGAGGCTATCGGGGCTTTCCATACAGTAACTGGCCATAGTTGGACCTGTTTTCTGTAGTTCGACGCATCTTGATCTTGAGACATCGTTGCCCGCCGGGACGAGTACGAGGAGTACCCGAGGAGTACGAGGAGTACGAGGAGCATTACGGCAGATGTGACCGAACTGTTGCTGGACTGCGCACGCCTTCCCGTGCCACGTTCGACGCTCTGAGGAACCGGCTACAGGGGGCTGGCTATGCTGGTGAGAGAGCTCAGCACGGACGTCGTTGAAGCGCCGGAGAGATTCGAGCTGTTTACCGAATTCACCGAGCGCTCGCACATGCCCAACCGGCTGCGCAGCAACGCTCAGGACGACTTCCGCGCCAAGATACGAGTCCTGGATTTAGGGGAGTTACAGGTCTCCACGATGTCCTTCCCGCATCTGGAGATCGCGCGGACCGCGAAGGTGATCCGGCAGTCCGATCCCGAGGCGTACCAGATCAACTATTTCCTCCGTGCGGAGGGAGTTCTCTCCCTGGCGGAGGGGGACATGGCGCTGCGTGCCGGTGACCTGGTGCTGATGGACAGCAGCCGTCCCTACCGCGGAGATGTGCACGCGGTTCCGGGCAGTTGGTCGCATGTGACCGTGCAGTTTCCGCGTGGGCTGATGCCGCTGCCGGACAAGACCGTGCAGCACCTGCTCGGTATCCGGATCGACGGGCGTCGCGGCATGGGCGGGGTGTTCGTCCGCTGGCTGGCCGACCTCAACGCGCGCGCCAGCGAATTCACTTCCGCCGATATCCCCACACTCTCTTCGGTCACCCTGGACCTCCTGGCGTCCGTACTCGCCCGCTGCCTGGATTCCGAGGATGCGCTGAGCCCGGAGGCCCGCCGGAGCGCCCTGCGGGCCCGGATCAACGCGTTCGTCGAGCAGCATCTCGCCGACCCGGCCATGACCCCCCAGACGATCGCGGACGCCCACCACGTCTCCCTGCGCTATCTCCAGCAGATGTTTGCCGACGACGACACTTCGCCGGCCGCCTGGATACGCCACCGCCGTCTGGAACGCTGCCGCCTCGACCTGATCAACCCGCACCTCCACGCCCATCCGGTCCAGGTCATCGCTGCCCGATGGGGTTTCGCCAACCCGGCACACTTCAGCCGCCTTTTCCGGGCCGCCTACGGCATACCACCGCGGGATTACAGGAACCTGCTGCCCGAGGCGTGCGCGAATCGTCAACAACCCTGCGCGGAATGACAAGGCCGGGAACGCTCGCTCTCTGCATCCTGTACATCGATCGCGACAGCGGCCGTGCTCTTGTGTCCGCGCCGATCGAATGCGTCCACGGGCTTCGAAGCATGTCCGGCACGTGCCCACGGACATGCGAAGGTCCATCCGTCGAGAGAGAAGGATGAATCATGCGTATGCGCAAGGTCCTCGCTGGCGCGGCCGTTGGGGCAGCGCTGGCGCTGGGCGGCTTGTCCGCTCCCGCGCAGGCCGCTCCCGCGTCCGTCGACAGCAGCACGACGGCAGCCGCACCGACCACCGGCCTCAGCATCATCCGCGTCGGCTGGTACACCACCTTGGCCAGGTGCGAGGCCGACGGAGAGAACTCCGCCTACAGCTACTGGTACTGCGATTGGAGCTCCAGCCGTCGCGCCTGGGGGCTGTACGTGGACAACGACTCGTAAGCGCGCGGTGATCGGGGCCGCCTGGCCGGGCTGTCATGAAGGGCGGACCACGTGCCAGGGCGGTCGGCGGTGCCGCCTGCCGGGTCCGCGGCCCGCCCACCCCCAGAGGGCCGGGGATTCCCAGGCAGTCTGGGGGTGGCCTTCCGCGGAAGTCATGGAGCCGTGGAGCCGCTGGCTGTGGGGTGATCTTCCACCGTTCACCCGTTGTCAGGGGCCCGCCCGCGGTCCGGGTGTTGTGCGCCGGGGGGGCTGGCGTCAGCGGGAGGGTTCGATTCCCCAGGCGACGGCTCGGGCGGCGGCCGCCGCGCGGTTGGGGAGGTCCAGCTTGGCGAGGATGTGCTCGATGTGGGTCCCTACGGTGCGCGGCGTGATACACAACCGCGCGGCGATCTCTCTGTTGGTGCGGCCGGTGGTCAGTTCGGCCAGTACCTGGACCTCCCGTGGCGAGAGCCCACCGCGCCGCCGCGCGTCCGCGGCGGGGTCGGCCGCGGTGGCCTCCTCGGCGGGCGGCAGGCCTCCTCGGGCGACGGCCGCGGCGAGGGCCTCGGTGAGGAGGGTGACCACGGCGCGCGCCGGATCGGGCGCGCGCCGCGGTCGGCGGGTGCTGACGTTCAGCATGCCGACGTACCGGCCGTCGGCGTGGAACAGGCACTGGGCCACGCCGCCCTCGATGCCGAGGGGACGCAGCACTTCCTGGAAGCCCGGGGAGGTGGCCAGGAGCTGCCGGGGGACGTCACTGAGCCAGAGACCACCTCGGGCCGGGCTGCGGAGCACGGGGAAGACCGGGTCGTGGTGGAGATGGGTCTCGATGTAGGCCGTGGCGTCGTCCGGGTAGCTCCCGGCCAGGGTGGTGTGGCGCTGATGCACCGGATCCCACCGGGTCAGGGAGGCGTGGTCGTACGCCATCACCTCCGACAGCGCCGTGAGGACCGTGTCGAAGCCACTCGCGCCACTCGCGCCGCTCGTGGCGTTCTTGGCGGCCTCACGGACGTGGACGGCCGCGTCCAGGATGTCCGCCGTGCTCCGTTGTGCTGCCATCCTCCAAGGATGATCATTTCTCCGGAACAGGTCAATCGCGAAGGGCGTCGTGCACGACCTGCCCGTCCACGACGGTGAGGACGACGGGCATCTGCGGGATGTCGTGGGGGTCGGCGCCGAGCAGGTCACCGTCGAGCACGCACAGGTCGGCGACCTTGCCCGGCTCCAGGGAGCCCTTCCAGTCGTCGGCGAAGTCCTGCCACGCCGCGTCGATCGTGTACGTGCGGATCGCCTCGGCCAGGCCGATGCGCTGCTCGGGTCCGCTGACCCGGCCGGCGGCCTTCGATTCGCGCAGCACCATGGTGGCGACGCCCTGGCGCCAGTCCGGGTGCGTGACGGGGGCGTCGGACCCGCTCGCGACCCGCACACCGGCGTCGATGGCATCGCGGTAGGGCCATGCGTAAGCGGCCCGTTCGGCGCCGACGAACTCCTCCTCCATGTCGGCGACGGTCCATTTGATGGTGGGGTTCATGTTGACGCCGAAGCCGTGCGCGGCCAGCACCTTCATGCTGTGCGCGGTGAGGAAGTCACCGTGGATGACGTAGTGGCGGGCGTCGGGCCGCGGGTGCTCTGCCGCGGCCGCGGCGAAGGCGTCCGCGACGGAGTCGCAGGCCCGGTCGCCGGTGACGTGGACGCCCACCTGATGTCCGGCGGCGTGGGCATGCCGGATCATGGCGTCGATCTCGGCGATCCGCTCGGCGTCGGTCTCGCCGCCGACACACAGGGAACCACAGCCGCCGCCGACGTACGGCTCATGCATCCAGGCCGTCTTGTTGGGGACGATGCCGTCGGCGAAGATCTTGACTCCGTGGATGGCGAGGCGGCGCGGATCGGCGTCACCGGACGCACCGGAGTCGTCGAGGGCGGTGAGGGTGCGGGCGAACTCCTCGGCGGTGCTCGCCATTCCGGTGGGCAGGACCAAGACGCCGACGCGGGCGGTCAGTTCGCCGTCGGCCAGCAGCTGGCGGTAGACGTCGAGGGTCTGCGCGCCGAGCGCGCCCCGCATGATGCCGTCGCCGCCGGGGCCGAGCCCGGGCTCGGTGTAGCTGGTCACGCCGAGCCGGGCGAGCGTGGCCAGGGTCGACCGGATCGCGTCGGTCCGTTCCTGCCGGCTGAGCGGCGGCAGCGCGTTCTGGACGAGGGCCTGGGCCCCCTCGTGGAGCAGCCCGGTCGGCTCCCCGGCGTCGTCCACGACGATGGCACCGCCGGGCGGCGCGACGGTGTGCCGGTCGATCCCGATGAGCTCAAGCGCCTTGGAGTTGACCCAGGTGGCGTGCCCGGAGAAGGAGTACAGGACGACGGGGTGGTCCGGGCTCACGGCGTCGAGGTCGCGCCGGGAGGGCTGCCGCGAAGGATCGGTGACGCACTCGTCGAGGAATCCGGGGTCCCAGCCGTGCCCCGTGATCCACTGCCCGCCCGGAACCCGACCGACGGCTTCCCGTACCGCCTCGGCCACGTCCGCGAGGGAGGACACGGCGGGATGGCCGACGTCGAGGGAGAGCGGCGGCGTCGCCATGCCGAAGGCACATCCGTGCAGGTGGGAATCGTTGATGCCGGGAAGCAGCGTCGCTCCCCGCAGGTCGACGACGCGGGTGTCGGGCCCGACGAGCGGCGCGACGTCGTCCCGCCCGCCGACGGCGCTGATGACCCCGGCGGTCACCGCCAGGGCCGAGGCGACGGAGAACTCCGCATCGACCGTGACCACCTGCCCGCCGAGAAACACCAGATCCGCATACGTGTCCACAGAAGGGTCCTTTCGAAAACCGGGCGCACCTCGGCCGCCCGCACACGATCTCCCGAGGACTATGAACCACTCCCCCACCCCCGCACATCGGTCATTCCACCGATACGCGCGCCCGCAGTGGCGGGGTCTTCGAGCGCGGCGTGCCGATCGTGCGCTCTGCAAGGATTGCCGCATGACAAGCCACCGCAGCACCGACGCAGCGCCCTGCCGGCAATGGAGCGAACCCCATCGGCTGGACCTGGCCGATCCGGGTACGTTGCGGCAGTTGTGGCAACTTCAGCGCGCTGCCTACGCCGTGGAGGCCGAGCTCATCGGTTTCGACGGCATCCCGCCGCTGCACGAAACGCTCCAGGAGTTGCGTAGCTGCACGGAGTCCTTCCTCGGAGTCACGGACGAGACCGGCTTGGTAGGAGCCGTGTCCTGGGCCCGACTGCACGACGGCACCCTGGACATCTGCCGACTCGTGGTCCACCCCCGTGCACACCGCCGCGGCATCGCTACGGCACTGCTCAACAGTCTCGATGCCATGGAACCCGCGGAAGTGACCCTGGTCTCCACCGGAACCGCCAACCAGCCCGCGCTCGCCCTCTACCAGCGACGTGGATTCACGCCCACCGGCAAGCGTCAGATTGCGCCTGACGTCACGGTCACCCTGCTGGCACGAAAGACCGAGGCGGCACCTGACGGACTGCCGGTCCACCACTCCTGACGACTTACTCGGTGCGGGGCCCTTCGCGGCGTACGGGGCTGCCGCCGCGCGGGCGAGCGGCTCCCCACGGTCCCGCGGATCAGCGGAAGACATGGCGGGCCTGTCCAAGCGCACAGCCCGACGAGGACGGACAGCGCGACGCGGTCGAACAGCACGACGTTCCGGTCGACGGACATGGTGGCGGTTCCTCCGGACCCCGCGGGCGTTCAGTGGCTGCTTGCTGCCATCTCGCGCGTGCGGTCGGATCCGGTGCGCAGGGTACCGGCGGCCACTGCGGTGATCGCACACGCCAGGGTCAGCAGCGCGAAGGCGTGGTTCAGGGCGACGAGATGGGTCAGCCAGCCGATCACGGCGGGGCCGGCGAGCATGCCGACGTAGCCGAGCCCGGCGACGCGGGAGACGTTGGCCCCGGCAGCGGAGGGGTCGGCGTGCCCGGCTGCACTGAACAACTGCGGGACACAACCGGACAGCCCCAGACCGAACAGCGCCCAGCCTGCGAACGCGGCCCACGTCCACGGGGAGAGGGCCACGATCGTGATGCCGACAGCGGCCGTGGCCGCGCCGTAGCGCAGGATCGCCATGGACCCGAGCCGGGCGACGAGGCGGTCGGCGAGCAGCCGGCCGATCGTCATGGTCGCCGCGAAGGTGCCGTATCCGAAGGCGGCAGTGCTCGCGGGTGCGCCGAGGATGTCCTTCAGGTGCAGCGCGCTCCAGTCGTTGGCGGCTCCCTCGCACAGCATGACCATCAGAGCCAGGGCGGCGAGGAGCCAGATGCGCCGACCGGTCCTGCGGCGCGCGGCGGCGGGTGCCTGCTCGGCCTGCGCACCCGAGTCCGTGTCGACGGCGGTGGGTGCGGCCGGCAGCAGGGCACCCGCCGAGACCAGGGCGATCACGATGCCCAGGGCTCCCATGGCAGCCATGCCTGCGGCCGGGCTCAGGCCGGCGCTCGCCGTGGCCGCTCCGGCGAGCGAGGCGAGGACACCGCCGACCGAGAACGTGGCGTGGAAGGCCGACATGACCGGGCGGCCGTACGCCTTCTCCACGTGGACGGCGTGGGCGTTCATGCTCACGTCCAGGCAGCCGTTGCAGAACCCGAAGGCCAGCAGGGCTCCTGCCAGCGTCCAGGGGTCCCGTGGGAGACCGGGCAGTGCCAGGGCCGCGCTGCACAGCACGCCGGTGGCGGGCACAACGAGGCGCGCTCCGAGCCGGTCGGTCAGACGCCCGGCCGCCTGCATGCCGAGGAAGGCTCCCACGCCCAGCAGCACCAGGAGACCTCCGAGCGTCGCGTGGCTGATGCCGACGCGCTCCTCGATGGCGGGGATGTGCACCACCCAGGTGCCCATCGTCGTGCCGCACAGGATGAAGTAGACAAAGGTCGCGACTCGGGCAGCTCGCAGCGGTTGATTCATGATCGGCACCATAACGAACATCAGAAGTGATTGAATACCGTCGCTTCGCACACATTGATTGTTCGTTTCGTGCGGTGTTCAATCACGGTATGAGCAACGCAGACCGACACGGGATGATCGCGCAGGCCGTCCGAGAGACGGGAAGGATCACGGTCCAGGAACTCGCCGAACTGACCGGCGCCTCCGAGATGACCATCCGACGCGACCTCGACGCGCTGGCCGCACAGGGCGTCCTTGAGCGAGTCCGCGGCGGGGCCCGCACCCTGCTGCTCCGGGGCAACGAGCCGCCCTTCGCGCTGCGGGCTCACGACGCCATCGACGCCAAGCGCCGCATCGCGGCCGAGGTGTCCTCGCTCATCGCCGACGGCGAGACCGTCCTCCTCGACAGCGGCACCACCTGCCTGGAGATCGCCCACCTGCTGCGCCGCCGGCCGGTCACTGTGATGCCTCTGTCATTGCAGGCCATCCAGGTACTCGGCGAGGGTCCGAGCCCGGCCACGCTGATGGTGCCCGGCGGGCAGCCTCGGGCTGCCGAGGGAGCCCTCACCGGCCCGCTCACCCTCGCCTCCCTGGCGGCACTGCGCTTCGACACTGCCGTCATGGGCTGCTGCGGTCTGAGCGCAGCCGAGGGCCTGACCGCCTACGACCTCGATGACGCGGCCGTGAAGAAGGCCGGCATCGCCTCCACACGCCGCATCATCGTCGCCGCCGACGCCACCAAACTCGGCCACACCGCCTACGCGTACGTCGGCCCCTCCACACTCCTGCACACCCTCGTCACCGACACCACGGCACCCGCCGACGAGGTAACCGCGCTCGAACGCGCCGGCACCGTCGTCAAGACCGTCTGACGGCGCGCTTCCGCGCTGTCATGAGGGAACTTGTCGACGCCTTCAGTCGGTTGCTGGCCCAGTGCGGGCGCGGCGCCCGATCCAGCTCCAAGCCCCAGAGCTGGAGCGAGAGGCGGTTCAGGTACGGGTCGAGCCCGACCGCTCACAGTGGTCGGTGCTGTCAGCGGAACTGCGAACAGCAGAACGGCGGAACGGCGGAACAGCGGTTGGTGGCGCCCCGGGCCGGGCTCACCCCACCGCCGGAAGCCCGGGCCTCAGCTCGTCGGGCCGTGGATCCGGCGGTGGGTCAGCGCCCACCAGACCTCCGCCAGATCGGCCGGATCGCGCAGGCTGGTTCCGGTGATCTCCTCGAAGCGGCGGAGCCGGTTGCGCAGCGTGTTGGGGTGGACGTACAGGGCGCGCGCGGCGGCCTCCAGCCGCATCCCCTGCCCTAGATAGGCGGCGACGGCCTCCTCCAGCTGGACGCCGTCCTCGCCCCGTTCGGTCAGGGGCGCCAGACGCAGCCGGACCAACTGTTCGCCCACGGCCGGCAGCGCCACGACCGTGGCCCGCAGCCCCAGTTCCTCGTGGGTGAACACCCCGACGAGCCCGGAGCCGACCGCTGCGCGGAGGGCCTGGGTGGCCCGGACGAACTCCGCGGCGAGCCTGGACGCAGGCGCCGGGGCGCCCAGCCCCACCACCAGACCGCGGCACAGCCCCTCGGGTCGCGCCGCCAGCAGGCCCGCCACCTCCCCGTCCACCGTCGTGACCAACGGCTTCCCCGAGGCGTCCAGGGCGAGCCAGGGGCGCAGCAGATCGACGGTGCGGGCGAGGGCTCCGTCGGCGGAGTCGGAGTCCCCGGGCCCGCGCGGGGCGGCACCGGGGGCCGGGGGGCAGGCCGGGCCGTCGGGCCCGGGAGGGACGGGCAGCCGGGCCCGGAACGGGAGGCGCAGTGCGCTCCGGTCGTAGGCGTCGTCCAGCTCGCCGTCCTCCGGTCGGCCGTCGGCGTCGATTTCGGCCCACCGCGCCTCGCCGAGCAGCAGTGCGCGGACCAGCGCCGCCCGCCGACGATCGGTCACCGTTCTTCGCTGGAGGTCGGCGCGGCAGCTGTGGACGATGCGCAAGGTGGTCGCGGCTGCCCAGGCGCGGAGCGTCTCGGCGATCGGCAGGAGGTCTTCGGCGGTGCCTTGACGGGCCGCCATCTCCTCGCCGAACCGCCGCCAGACGATGTCCGAACCGATCCGGTAGGCCGAGATGATGTCCTCGACGGGCACGGAGCGGGCCAGCGCCGTCACTTCGGCGAGGTGCCCGGCCGGAAGGTCGTACGCCGGGCCGCTGGCGTGTGCCGTGCCCTGGGGTGACCGGTGCCCCGCGCCGGACCAGTGCTGCACCAGCGTCAGGCCGTTGCGCAGCGACACCGTCACCCGCGGCCGGAGCTGGTCCGCCGGGACCGCCGCGTAGGAGGGGAGTTGGGCCCGGAGGGCGTGGATGACCTCGCTGGTGAGGGCATCGATCCCGGCATGCAGTGCGGCAACGGCCCCCGGCACCCTTGTGGAAGTCTCCACCCGTCCCCTCCCGACTCGGTGTCTTTCCCCATGGCGAAAGCGATCATTCGTCGCCATGCTACGAGGAAGCCGCCCGAACCCCTACAGACGTTCGATCTGCGGACGACTTCTGTGCCGTCGTCAGGATCCCTCGGGGACCGGTAGACGGCCTGTTTTTCGCCAACACCCCCCGCATTCCCAAGGAATTCCATGGCTGTTTCCTGGCGCCGTATCGCCGTGCCCGCCGCCGCGGTCGGCGTACTCGTCCCCGCCGCCCTCGGCACCCACGCCCTGCTCTCCGATTCCAAGGACCCCGGTACGCCCCCGGCCGGTATACAGGCCGCCGGCTCCGCCGAACCGGACGCCGCGGCGGCGGACGACGGTGCCGGGGCCCCCGGCCCGGAGGGCGCCGTCGTCGCCAAGCCGTCCAATGCGCCCGCCGACTCCGGCCGTTCGGTCTCCGTACAGCTCTCGTCCTACGACGCCCAGCGCAAGCAGGCGGTGCTCAAGCCGTCCGCCGGCAAGACCGTGCGCACGGGCGACGTCATCGCCGCCGCGCCCAACCGGCACGCCCCCTCGGGAGCGCTGTTCAAGGTGGGCAAGGTCACCGGCTCGCGCGGTGGCAAGGTCCGGGTGACCACCGTCCCGGCCACGCTCCCGGAGCTGCTCGGCGACCAGAAGGTGGACCGGCGCGCGGCGCTGCGGCCCGGCGAACTCACCGTCAAGCCGCTCTCGTCCGGCGTCAGCGTGCGCACCCCCGCCGCAGGCACCGGCCCGGCCACCCCGTCCGACGGTGCCAGCACGCCGTCCGGCGAGCCGAGCACGCCCGCCGGCGACGGGCCGGACGCGTCGGCCGGAGCCTCACCCAGCCCGTCGTCCTCCGCCTCCGGAACGCCGCGCAACGGGCTCACCCGCACCGGCGCGGCCGCCACCTCCCAGGGCGATGCACTGCCGCCCGAGGCGAGGAAGGGGCTCACCACCCTGCGCCTGGGCGTCAACGTGCCGCTGCCCAAGGGAGTGGAAGGCACCGGTAAGTCTCCCGCCCGGCTCTCCGGCGAGGTGGCGTTCCGGCCTGAGCTGATCTTCCAGTACGACAAGCGCGGCGGCCTGAACCTGCTGCCGGAGCGCGCGGCCATCGGGCTCGGCGGCTCCTACTCCTACGGCTGGCAGGTGCACGGCAAGGTGCGCGGCACCGCCGACACCGGGCAGGTCTCGGTGCCGCTGGCCGCGGTCACCGGGCGGCACGTCTTCTGGGTCGGCCCGGTTCCCGTCGTGGTCAGCACCGAGGTCACCTTCACCTACCGCTTCACCGCCGGCGGGCGCATCGTGCTCGATGCCGATCAGCGCACCTCCGGTTCGTTCGCCGTCGGCGCGAAGTACGACCGCGGGCACGGCTGGCAGCCGCTCCACGAGGCGCACCAGCAGACCAAGGGCGGCACGCCCCGCGTCGAGGGCGCGGCCACCGCGACGGCCCGCGTCGGCGCACATGCCCAGGTGTTCCTCTACGACACCGCGGGGGTCGGCGGCGACCTGTCCGTCCACCTCACCGGGCGGGCCGCGGCGGCCACCGGCGGCGGCGCCCCGGCGTGGGCGCTCAGCGCGGGCTACGACCTGAAGACCCAACTGATGCTGCAGTTGAAGGTCTTCGGCATCCAGATCGTCGACCTCAGGACCACGCCGTTCGCCCTGCACGACGAACGCAAGCTCTTCGGCCACGGAAAGCTGCCGCCGGCCTGAGCCACCGCCGCCACGACGACCACGACGGCTACCGCGGCCGAGTCCGGGCCCGTGGCACCGTGTGGGGTATCGCCCACCGCGACACCCGACATGCCATGGGCCCGGGGCCAGCGGCCCTCCCAACTGCGGAGCAGGGCGCAGGGTCACGGCGACTGACACCGCCCGTCCCCGAGCCGGACAGACACGGATTCCCCGGCATGCCAGCGCGGCAACGTCCACGTGCGCCGTGGGCCTCAGCTGTGCGCGCGGCCTCCAGGGCGCCGATCGGTGGCGGTCATGCGTGTGGTAGCACTGCGTACATGAAGGGCAAGTCCACCGAACGCGCTGGTTACCACCATGGCGACCTCCCCGCCGCTCTCACCGCCGCGGCCATCGAGCTCCTGGACGAGCGGGGGACGGAGCAGGTGACCGTACGTGAAGTCGCCCGCCGGGCAGGGGTGTCGCCGGGAGCGCCGTTTCGGCATTTCGCCGACCGTCAGGCGCTGCTGACCGCGGTCGCCGACCGCATCCTGGCCGACTTCGAGCGGTGGCAGCTCGGCATGGTCGCGGACGTCGAGGGTTCCGTGATGCGCGCGTTCGGCCTGGGCTTCGTCCGTTACGCGATCCGCTACCCGCGCCGCTTCGAACTGATCAAGACCAGGGTGTTCGGCGACGGTCAGCCCGCCGAACTGCACCAGCGCCTGTCGGACATCGAGCGGTCTCTGATCGACATCATCGTCGCCGACCAGAAGGCCGGTGTGCTGCGTCCCGGCGATCCCGCGATCGTGGGTCTCGCGGGTCAGGCGATCGTCTACGGCCTGTCCCAGATGATCGTTGACGGGTATCTGCCGCCGGATCGGGCGGAGCAGCTGGCCGTGCAGGTCCTGGACACCTTGGGCCTCGGCATCGCCAACTGACCAGGTTCCGCAGGGTCTTGACCTCCTCGCCGCGCGCTGATGTAATCACTGATTACATCAGTCGAGGAGGCTTTGATGTCCGTGCTGCGCCTGTCGCGCATTCCGCGATTCCCGGCCCCCGCGGCCATGGGCACGGTGGCCATCAGGGCGACCCCGGCCGATTGCTATCGCGTCGTCAGCGATCCGCCCGTCATGATCCGTCTCGCGGCGGAGGCCCACCGTGCCCGCTGGCTGGGCGGAGCCACTGCCCCTGCGGTGGGCGCCCGCTTCCGCGGCCACAACCGCAACGGCCTGCGTCGCTGGATCACCACCTGCCGGATCACGGATGCCGATCCGGGCCGGTGCTTCGCCTACGAGGTGACGGCGGCGCTCGGAGTCCCCATCTCCCGCTGGCAGTACGACATCGCACCCACAGCGGAGGGCTGCACCGTCACCGAGACCAGCTGGATGCGGGTGCCTCTGTGGTTCATTCCCTTCGCCATCTTGATCACCGGCGTCTTTGACCGCATCGGCGCCAACCACACCAATATCGGCACCACACTGCAGCGTCTCAAGCACCATCTGGAGTCACCCCGGCCCAGCGCGGTGGAGGGCTCGCAGCACAGTGATCGGCCGGTGGGCTGACCGAGCGAGACGACTCCCCCCGGCCTGATCGGTCCTGGCAGATCGAACGGCCGAGGCGGGACGCCAGAGGCCGGCGTCGGACGGAACACACACCAGGAAGGCAGACACCACATGCACGAGGTACGGGACTTACTCGCTCCTGACGCGTTCAGGGGTGTCATCGCAACGGTCATGGACAACAACCCCGGCATGGACGAGCCGATGGCCAGGCGCGTCGTGGAGGAAGCCCTCAAGTTCGTGGTGGCCGCCGCGAAGTTCCCGACGACGTCCATCCGCCCTTCGCGCATCGTCGACGAGGGGTGGCACGCCCTCATTCTGCACACGGCGCTGTACGCCAAGCTGTGCGCCCGGCTCGGACAGTTCGTGCACCACCACCCCGACGGGCCGGACGCCCCGGATCACGACCCGGGCGCACACCTGCGGACCGTGGCCCTGATCGAAGAGGCGGGGTTCAGCGCGGACCAGGAACTGTGGACGGCGGCGACGAGCGCGCTGGTCCCGACGGGAGCGAGGTGCCGGCGACGTCCCCATCCAGGCGGTGGCTGTTCCACTCCGTCCTGTGGCTCTTCCTGCGGCTCGTCATGTGGCGGCGGAGGGGGCGACTAACTTGTCGCGCACCCTCGGCCCTCGGTCTCGTCACCGAACGGCCCCACCGCAAACCCACCCACGGTCGCCCGCCCCACTCCGACGCGCGAGTTGACCGACGAGGGTGCGCTCTTGCCTGAGCAGAGCACCGAACCAGCAGTCATCCGGCACAACGGATTCCGTGCGGGCGGAAAGGACGGGGGAACAAGTGGATCGCAAACGGCACGTGGTGGTGTCGGTGGCAGCAGCCGGGTTGGCGACGGCTGTGCTGGCAGGGTGTGGCGTCGACGGAAAGATCGGAAACTACGACAAGGTCTCCGTCTGGCCGAACGCCGACCCGCGGGGCCAGAGCCCGATCGCCGATCTGACCACGCTCACGCCGGTGACGGTCGAGTGCTACACGCCGGGCAAAGCGGATGCGACCGGATTCGGCTACGGCGCGACGTACAAGATCTCCCACGACGGCGGATCCGGCTACATCGACGCCAGCACGTCCATCATGAGCGACGACGGCGCGGTGTCCCCCGACCGGGTACCCGAGTGCTGACGGGGCCGGTGCTCGCGGGTTGATCACGGTCCGGGACCCTCCCCCGCACACAAGACACCTCGGTCGGGCTCTTCGGCCGGCACTTCGGTGGGGACAGCCATGGACCGGGCCACCTGTCGGCCCGGTCCATGGGTCCATTCAGCTTCCCGCAGTCGGGATCAGTACTGGATGGTGGGGTTTCAGTACTGGATGGTGTGGTTGTAGAGGATGTTCCGGGCCTTCGTCCCGCTGTCCAGGCCGTAATCGGGCCGGTCGTTGACGAAGTACTCACGGAAGCTGGACTGCCAGGTCCGGGACATCATGCTGTTGCTCTTCATCCAGCCGCCGTCGACCTGGGACCACAGGTCGACCAGCGCGGTGGCCACGCGGGCCTCGCAGGCGTCGCCCGGATCGATGCCGTTCGTGGAGCGGTCATTGGCGAGGTTCAGGGAACTGCCGTTGCCCCAGTAGTACGTGGTGTCGTTGAAGGTGTGGAACGCCACCGCGTTGGCGAAGCCCTCGGTCCAGCCGCAGCTGGTGGAGGAGGTGCGGTTGACGTAATGGGGCGAGCAGTTGCTCACATTGGGCCACCAGCCCTTGTAGAGCTTGCCCATGAGGGCGTGGCCCGCTTCGTGGATGGTGGTGTGCTCGGCGTCGGGGTCGTTGTCGGCAAGGTGGATCTTGTCTTCGTTGGTGGTCCAGTAGGTGCCGTCGGTGGAGCCGGGGTACCACTGGACGGTGATCGGGGTGCAGTGGCCGTCCTGCTGGCTGCTCGCCCAGCAGTTGGTCGTGGAACCGCGGTTCCACCACAGCTTGTTGAGCGTGTCGAGGACGTGCCAGGCACGGCTCTGTCCGTCGTTGGCGTACACGTTGCCCAGGCTGGTGCTGCGCGAGATGTTGTTCAGCGAGTACGTGGCGGTGGCGTAGAGGCGGCCGCTGCCGTCGACCACCGACCACATGCGGCCGGCCTGGGTCTGGAACTCCACCCATGCCTGGGAGGTGACGGAGGTGCTCGGGGTGTAGCAGAGGTTGAACTTGCCGTCACCGTTGCCGGTCATCCCCGTGGCGAGCTTCTGCGTACCGCTGTTGGCGGTCGGCTTGCCCCACAGGGTGATGTTGACGTTGCTGACCGGCTCGTCCCGGTTGGCCTTGCCGTTCCAACTGCCGCCCTCCGCTGACTGGAAGCGGTTGCGGAAGGTGCCGCTGACGCAGACCTGGGCATTGGACGTGGCTGCGGCGGCGGCGCGCGGGGAGGCAGGGGCTGAGGCAGCCGAGGGACGGGTGGAGACAGGGGCGGGGGCAGCGGCCTTGGGGGTGACCGGGCGTGGCTTGCGGGTGCCGGCCCCGGGACGGTGGTCCGGAGCCGCATCGCCCTTGGTGATCGAAACCCCCTTGTCGGAGGAGCCCTTGGACCTGCCGACGGTGAGTTCCAACGAGTCGTGCCCGGCGCGGCGCGGGTCGGGACGGTCGATGTCGCTGATGTCCGCCTGGATCTGGGCGGGCCCGGCGGCGACGGCCTCGACCTTGAGCTTGAGGGTGCGGGTGCCCGGGGTGAGGGCGAGCGTCCGGCTGGTGCGCTGGCCGAAGGTGTCCGTTGTGGGTGCCGCCAGGCCGGATTCCCGGCCGGACATCCGGATCGTGGGCGGCAGTTGGATGGACAGTCCGGCGTGCTTGACGTCGGCCTGCGCCCGGACGTCCACGGTGAGGGTGGCCTGCTCACCGACGGCAGGCAAGTGGTTGAGAGAAACGGTGACGCCGAGACAACTGAGCGGCGCCTCGTCGTGCTTCGCCGTGGGGCGGATCGTGCAGGTGCTGCCGGCCGGGGTGGTCGTGCCCGCGAACGCGGACGGCACGACGACGACTGCCAGACAGGCTCCTACGCCTGCCAGCGCGGTCAGGGCAGCGGGTCTGGTGACCCGTATTCGGGACATGGGCATGCCTTTCTGCGGCGCGCAAACGCCCCGGTCTGACACGACCGGATCCGGTGCACGCGAACAGAGCTCTGAGGGGGGTAGGGCACTGCACTCCAGGCACCGCAGCCTTCAACCACCGGAATCAATCGTTGGCCAGAGCTGCACCCTGGGTGACAGTGGCCGAACCATATACCGATGGCCTACGCATGTCATCACTCAAGGCGGAAGATGTGGATCAGGTGCGAATTAGCCGCGGACAAGGGGCAGATGGCCGTATTGCCCCGCGGCGGCGTCCAAAGCGACGGCCCGGGGCAGCGACAACAAGCGAGCTGAACCCCCATCCGCTGCCGGACTGACGGGCTGTCGGCCTTCCGCACGAACGACGAGGCAAGCCGGGCTCGAAGCAACTGCCCGCCTCGACCCGGTCGAGTCCGTTCCGTCCGTCCGACCGGTGAGTTCGGCCTCCTGGCGCCGCCGCAGCCGCAAGACCGCCCCCTCCGGACGCGGACTGCCGCTCGTCGGGGCCCTCGCGAACCGTCGGGGCACCGAACCGCGCGGCTCGGGCAAGGCTCTGTGGTGCGGGTTCACCGTGCCGGTGGCGGGCGGCGAGGCGGAGGGTCGGTGCGGGGAGGGGTACCGGCCGGCGAGCGTCGGTCGGTACCCGGGGAAAGGGGACATCCGCGCCACCTGATCGTGCCAGGATGGCAGCGGCCACCTGCCGTGGCCACCGCTATGTGAGAGCCGGATGGGGCTGTGGGGAGATGCCGCCATGGGGGAACTGACACTGACCGTCGAAGCGCCGGACGTCGAGGCGGACTTACGGGCGCTGCACCAGTGGCTGTCGGCCGGCGACGGGCTGCGCGGACGGGTGCACCCGCGGCACACTCCGCCGCCGCCCGGCCACATGGGCGGCAGCGCGGACGCGCTGACCGTCATCCTGGGCTCGGGCGGCATCGTGGGGCTGATCGCCCCGCTGTGCGCCTGGCTCACCAGTCGTCGCAGTGACGTCACCGTCACGCTGGAGGCGGACGACGGTCGGAGGGTCACCCTCGACGTCACACGCGCCACCGACGAACGGGCGGTGATCCGCGAGGCGCAGGAGGTGTTCCGTTCGCTCGCCGAACGGCCCGCCGCGCACCCCGACGGGCAGGCGTCCGGCGCGCACCCCACAGGGCAGGGGGAATGAGCGGGCACACGGCCGGTCCGAGACTTCCGCACGGCCCCACCAGCCGGGCCGTGCTGATCGGAACCAGCCGTTTCAGCAGGGCCGAACTGCCCGACATGCCCGCCGTGGAGGCGAACCTCCGGGCGCTCAAGGCCGCGCTGACGCATCCCGTGCACGGTCTGCTGGCCCCCGAACACTGCCGCGTGGTGTCCGACCCCGCGGACCAGGCCACCGTCGGCACGGCGCTGAGCTGGGCGGTAAGGGAGGCGGACGACCTCCTGCTGGTCTACTACGCCGGGCACGGGGTGCTGGACGACGACGGGTTGCTGCACCTGGGCCTGCGGCACACCGACATCGACCAGGCCGGCTTCTCCGCCGTACCGATCGAGCTGGTCAAACGCAATGTGAGCGACGCGCGCGCCGCCTACCGGGTGCTCCTGCTGGACTGCTGCTTCTCCGGGCGGGCGATCTCCGCGATGTCCTCGCCGGCCCAACTGGCCCTCGGGCAGCTAGAGATGGCCGGTACGTATCTGCTGACCGCGTCCACGAAGACGACACCGGCCCACGCTCCCCAGGGCGCCGCCCACACCGCGTTCACCGGGGCCCTGCTGACCGCCCTGGCCCGGCCGGCCCCGCTGGCCCTCGACGAGATCCACGCCCATGTCGACCGCGAACTGCACGGCCGGGGGCTGCCGCGGCCGCAGCGGCGGGCGGCGGGCAACGCGGGGTCGCTGGCGCTGGTACGGGGGTGGTCGGAGCCGGCGGCGGGGGCACCGCGCCCCGAGGCCCCACCCTGGCCGTCGGCGCCGCCCCCGCCCCCTCCCCCGCGGCGCGCCCCGGAGGCGGGGGTCTTCCATCTCGGCCCGCCGGCGCCCGCTCCCGTACGCACCCGGCGCCGCGGCGCGGTGGTCGCGGCCGCCCTGGCCGGTGCGGCGACGGTGCTACTGGCGGTGTCGCTGGTCAAGTGGCTGCCGGGCACCTTCGGGGACGATGACCGCGCGGGCGGAGGCAAGGAGGGGCCGCAGGCCACTCCGACCGTCCATCACGACGAGGCACCGACCCCCCAGGGCGGCAAAACGCCGATCGCGGCGTCGCCCAGCACCCAGCCGTCCCACCGCGCACCGTCCGAGCCGAAGGCGGTGTACCGCGACAAGCACCTGGTGATCCCGGGCCCGTCGTGCGGTCTCGGCGGCGATCAGCTCCTCGATCTGGACAACGCCACGGTGGCGAAGGGAGACACCTACGGGGGCGGGAACGCCAACGTCGATCTGGTCTACGGCGGTTGTCTCGGCGAGGGCGGCAGCACCGCCGGCGGCATCAAGCTCAACGACGCCTCCACGGTGATCCGGCTGGGCCAAGCCGACCCCGGCACCTCCACGGCAACCGCCTGCCGGGCCGCGGCCAACGAGCGCGCCGTCCCCCTGCCCGTCTTCTCCAAGGACCTCGCCGCCGGCACGATCTGGTGCCTGATCACCACGGACGACCGGGTGGCCAAGCTGACCATCACCAAGGTCGGCGGACCGTACGGCCAGGGCTACATCGGCATCGGCGCGGTCAATCCCACGCTGAACGTGACGGCGACGTTGTGGGAGAAGGCTGAGGGGGCGTAGGCGGGACGGATGCGTGCCTTCGGGCCCGCCGCGCCACCGGCGCCGGCGAGCCCGGGGGCACGTCTTCGTTTCAGGCACCGGCCCACCGGTGCGCCTGGCTGGCCCGGACTGGTGAAGCGGGACTGATGAAGCGGGACTGGTGAAGCGGGACTGATGAAGCGGGACTGGTGAAGCCGAACTGGTGAAGCCGGATGGAGGCATTACCGTCCAGGATGCGCATGGTGCCGGAATGACACAGGCCAACGAGAGAATCGCACCGTCGACGGTCTGGCGGACCGTAAAGGAAGACCGCGACGCCCGGCAGGGCCGGGACTGCGGCGTACCCCCGGTCGCACCACCTGAAGCCACGCACCCTACGCACCCTTCGGGAACATTAGGCCGAACGGGTGTTTTCTCTGCGAGTATCACGCGGCTTACCTGGACCTATCGAATCGCCGGTTTTCCGGGAGAGGCGAAAGCCGTGACAAGTCCATCACGGCAACGCGACACTCGCTATATCCACCCGAACCACTCCGAAGGAGTAACCGATGTCCTGTCCTCCCCCTCCGGTCGATGCCCGTAAGGCCTTAGATTTCCTGCGGACGAGCGGACTTGTCGACCTCCGCATTCCGCTGGAGCAAGTCGTTGACCAGGTCAGCCAACTCGACGACGTGGCCGGCTATGTCCTCGCCTGGGAGCGGTATGTCCTTGTGGTCGCCAACCAGGTCGCGGAGTGCGACGACGGCGCTGCGGGCAACTGAGCCACTGACTTAGCCGACCGCCGGGAGGCATCCGATGGACACGACGCAACCCGGTGACGGCTCGTCACAAAGGCGCGCGGTGGAGACCCGGGCGGTCGCCTGGCTCGCTGCGCGCCGGGATCTCATCGATCCGGCCGAAGCCACCACTGACCGTGTGCTGTTCGCCCGCAAAGCGCTCATCGAGACCGCCTTCCTTGTGGGCCTTCGGGCGCGCCTCGACCCGGAACCCTTGGACGGTCACTACGCGGCGCTCCTGGACCAGGTCGAGGAGATCGCGGCTCGGCCCTCCTATCGCGAGCTGATCGCCCGGGACGAGGCTGCCCTTCTGTTGTACGCGGGGACCTATGCAGCATTGCGGCTCTGCGGACGCGACGACCCGGAATTCCGGCAACTTCTCACTCAGGCCGCTGCCGGAGGTTACGCGACGGTATTCGAGCGGATCCCGTACCGGCAGCTTGATCTGCTGCACACCCTGGAGCTGTGCGGTATCCGGCATTCGCTGCCGGCCATGGACGACGTCCTGCCGTTCACCTTGCTCTGCAACAAGCCGAATGTCGTCAAACTCGCCGACCGCGACATCTACGCCATCACCCACACGATCTTCTACGCCACGGATTTCGGTCTGCGCGAGCCCCGTTGGCCCTCGGACTTCGATACGGGCGCGGCGGTGGAGCTGCTCGAAGCACTCCTCGTTCTCACCCTTGACCAACGAAATGCCGACCTGGTGGGAGAACTTCTGTGCTGCCTGTTGTGTCTCGGGGTGAGAGATTCCGAGGAAGCCTGCCGGGCATGGGAGTTCCTCGCGGCGGCACAAGAGGCCGAGGGGCGGGTCAACGGGCCACCTGGCGTGGTCCACCCCGGACTCACCGACGGCGACGACGCGTACCAGCACTGGGCCACCGGCTACCACACCACCATCGTCGTGGCCCTGGCCGCCCTCCTGGACCGCAGCCCCAAGGTGATGCGCAGACAACGGCCGTCCGTACCGACGCCCCGCCTCAGCGTGGAAGAGCCGTTGCGGCAGGCGGTGTTGTGGCTGGCGGACACCAGTCGGCGCCACGACCCGGCCGGTTGTCTGCCCGCCGCAGCGGCTGTCGCGCATGCGGCCGAGGCTCTTGGCGAATCCGAGCTCGCTCGTCCGCTGCTCCTCGAATTCTCCGAACGTCTCGCGCATGCGGAACCGGACGTGTGGCAGGGACACGGGATGGAGGTCGTGGGTGAGTTCGCGTTCGGCCTGCGGGCGCACGGGATCACCTGCCCGTCACTCGATACGTTCCTCAAGTCCACCGCCGCCGCCGTCGAACTCCTCGACAAGGTTCCGCCACAGGCGGCGTACAACGTCCGACGCCTCGTCGGTCTGGGGCTGCTCGCTCCTCGGCGTGCGGCCGCGCTGATCGACGCCGGAGCCGACGGGCCGCACTCCTCGCCGGAGACGTCCACCGCCGCCTTGCCCGAGGCCTGCAAGAACTACCACCTGGGGCACATCGCCGGCATCGTCCGGGACTCGGCCCGTGCCGGGCGGGCCCAGCACCGCGTCACCCGCGACGCCGTCGCCCTTCTTCTCGCCCAGCAGAGCCCCTCCGGTGCCTTCGGCCGCCCGGCCAGCGACGATCCGGCACTCCGCGCACGCACGATGCTGTCGTGGACCCAGAGTGTCGTCACGGCCCTGGCCACCGTGCACACCGCCTGCGGTACAGCCCTCACCACCCGCCAGCCCCTTCGCTGACCTGCGGGGTGGTGGCCGTCACCGGAACCACCGCCTCAAGGCCCGGCCGACTGACCGTGGTGATCTGCCTGGGCAAGTCGGCCACGACCGAAGCAGCCGCGGCAGCACCGAACCTCACCGCCGTAGCACCCGGTAACGGCCGAGGTCACGCGGCGACTCGAACCGGAACGGCCGGCGGCGTGGAACGTCAACTGCCTGGTCGCAGCTCCCTCTCCGCGACGTCGCGGAAGGTGCGCGCGGGCCGCCCCGTCACGCGCTGGACGGAGTCGGTGACCCGGTCCTCCGCGCCCTCGGCGATCGCCCGGTCCATGCCGGCCAGCATCGCGGCGAACTCCTTTGGCATCAGCGCGGCGAGCCGGTCGCACATCTCCCGGTGGGACAGCGGCCGGTGGACCACGGGGCGGCCGGTGACCTCGGTGACGACCGTGGCGATGTCGTCGTAGCTCATCGCCTCGGGACCGGTGAGGAGGAGGTCGGTGTCGGGGGTGTGCTCGTCGGTCAGGGCGCGGACGGCGACAGCGGCTATGTCGTCGGCGTCGACGAAGCCGACCCGGCCGCTCCCGGTGGCGGTCCAGATGGCGCCGTCGGTCCGGATGCTGCGGGCGTGCATGTGGCTACCGGTGAAGTTCTGCATGAACCAGGACGGCCGCAGCACCGTCCACTCGTCGAAGATGCCCGGCAGCGCCTGGTGCACCAGGCCCACGGCCGGTCCGCCTTCCGGGATGGAGGAGGCGCTCAGGAGCACCGCGCGCCGCACGCCTGCGGCGCGGGCCCGGCGCAGGAAGGGCAGGACGACGGCCGCGGGGTCGGGATCGCCCACGGGCGGGATCACGTAGACGCGGTCGACGCCTTCGAGGGCGGCCTCATGGGTGCCGGAGTCGTACCAGTCGAAGACGACCGGTTCGGCGCCTGGCACCGGGGTCGCCCTGCGGCTGGCGGCCTTGACCGCGTGACCGGCGGCCGTCAGCTGTGCGGCGGTGCGGCTGCCGGTGGTGCCGGTGGCGCCGATGACGAGCGTGGTGCCCGTGAGTCGAGTGGTGCCCGTGAGCCGAGTGGTGCCGGTGGCGGTCATCGGCCGCTCCCGGCGACGTCGATGCCGGGTTCGAGGGCGGCGAGGGGGTTCCAGTAGTCGCGGTAGGAGGTGATGCGCCCGTCCTCGACGGTGACGACGGCGATGTACGTCATGTCGAAGGGACGGCCGGTCTCCACCAGCCGGCCGACCCCGCGCATCTCGACCACGATGGTCCGCGGCTCGGCGGTCTCGTGGATCCGCAGGTCGGCTTCGGGGAAGTCGTGAAGGTCGATCCGGTCGGGGTAGTCGCGCATGTAGGCGGCGATGGCCTCCCTCCCCTCCAGCCGCGCGGGCCAGCCGGGTGGCGCGAACGGAAACTCCATCACGCCGTCCTCCGCCCACAGGCCGACCCAGCCGGGGATGTCCTTGTCGAGCAGGAGTCGCAGGCTGTGGCGGTACAGCTCCACCGGAGAGATCGATACGGGTAGGGGCACGGGTATCCTCCATCTCATGGAATGCGGACCCTGGGTCCGGTTCGACAATACGGACTCCGGGTCCGCTTTTCAATGGAGGAGCCACGTGGCCGAGCGCAAACCCCGCAAGGACGCCGCCCGTAACCGGAAAGCCGTTCTGGAGGCCGCCGACGCCCTCTTCGCCCGCGCCGCGAGCCCCGAGGACCTGACCATGGCCGACATCGCGGCGGCGGCCGGAGTCGGCAAGGGAACGCTCTTCCGCGCCTTCGGCGACCGCGCCGGCCTGCTTCGCGCGCTCTACGAGGCCCGACTCGAACCGATCAGGGAGGCCGTGGAAGCGGGCCCGCCACCCCTCGGGCCCGCCACCCCGCCGAAGGAACGCGTACTCGCCCTGCTCGACGCCGTCCTGTGCTTCAAGCTCGACAACCGGCGCCTCGCGCTGGCCCTGGAGGAGAGCGGGAGCAACAGCCTGTACCAGGCGGAGCACTACGAGCGGTGGCACGGCCTGCTCCGCTCCATGCTGGAACAGCTCCCGGGCCTGACCGACGCCGCGTTCACCGCCCACGCCCTGCTCGCCGCCACCCGTGCCGACCTCGTGGAGCGCCTGGCCGACCAGGAGGGCACGCCGCGCGAGCGACTGCGGGCCCAACTGGCAAGCTTCGCCACCAAAGTTGTGACCTCCCACCCGGACACCTCCCGGCACGACTGATCGGCCGGCATCCGTCGTGGCCGCAGTCGTGGGGCGGTGTCATGGGGCAGTGTCATGCGGCAGTACGTCCGACCCCTGTCCGGGGCAGCCGACCGTGCCCCGATAAATGGGTGGGGCCGACCGAACCCCGCTGGTACCGTCCGGGCAGCCGTGAGAGAACGCGAGGAGGTGAGACCCATGAAGGCTGTATCCGTGTGGGTGCTCCCCCTTTTCGTCACGGTGGGCGATTGACGTAGCTGTCGCCTGGGAGCGCCTCAGACAAGGCACTCCTGAAAGGCGACACCTATGGACTTTGCGCATTCCACTCCGGGCACGGACAACCCCGCAGTCGTGGTCATGCGGGCGTCGGACAGGCAGTGGCTTGCCGTGGAGGACGACCGGACGGTCGGCCGCGGCGATGCTTCGCGCCGACCCGACGGGCGGCTCTTCCTCAGCATCGACGCATGGCACGGCGCGGTCTTCGACCGCATCGCCGAGGCAATGCTGGCGGACCTGCCGGCACCGCTGTACTCCGTCGTCGACGAGGCCGATCACGACTCGCGGTCCGCCTGGGAGCGGTCCGGCTTCGCCACCGCACGTCGCGAGTGGGGCTACCTGGTGCCCACCGACCCGCAGGTCACCGGGCTCGGCTTGGTCCACCCCCCCGTCAGGCGTCACGATCGTGCCCGCCGGCAAGGCGGAGGAGGGCCCACTGCGCGCCCTGGACCGCATCATCCGCGACGAGGTCGAGGCCGCCGTCGGATGGCGGACGATGCCGGCCGAGGTGCTGCCCCGCCCGGCGGGAACCACCCTGGTCGATCCGTCGAAGTACACGGTGGCGCGGCACTTTGACCAGTACGTGGGGCTGGTCCGGGTCGCGCCGCTGCCCCGGCAGCCACGGATCGGCCTGATCGCCGTCCGCGCTGATAGCCACCGTCGCGGCATCGCCCGGGCGCTGCTGGCCCACACCCTGGGTTCGCTGCACCGCACCGGGACCGCTTCGGCATGGGCCGAGGTGGACGACTCCAACGCGGCGGCTACCGTCCTGTTCGAGAGCATCGGTGCCCGGCGCACGGCCAGCAACCTGGAGCTCGTCCGCCGCTGACGCTCCGCCACACCGCGGCGAGCGGCCAAGCCCAGCCCGAAGCAGGGGCGGTGACAGCCGCTCCGACGGGCGGGCGCCGGATGACCGTCGTCCACGGTTGGGCTGTGCCCGGCTGCCGGCCGCCGGTACTGCGCCCGACCACACCGCCTTCATTCCGTACCGAATCCACGTACCGAATCCGCCCACCGAATCCGCCCACCGAATCCACATACCCAAGCCACCGACCGAAGTCGCCACCACAGAACGAGAGAGTGAGAGACCATGACGAAAACAGCAGGGGGCGTAGAAGTCGAAGGCACCGTCATCGAGTGCCTCCGCAATGCCACTTTCAAGGTGGAGCTCAAGAACGGGCACACGGTGCTCGCCCACATCAGCGGCAAGATCCGGAAGAACTACATCAAGATCCTCCCGTACGACCGGGTGCTCGTGGAGCTCAGCCCCTACGACCTCACCCGCGGCCGGATCCGCTACCGCTACCGGTCGTAGCGGAAGACGCCGGCCGGATCACCCCGTAGGGACGCGGCCCGCGCTGGACGGCCCACACCGTCCGGCCGGGTCTGCGGCCTGCTTTCGAGACCGCCCGTGCAGTCAGCAGTCAGCAGTCAGCAGTCAGCAGTCAGCAAAGCGTTCGCCATCCTCGACGGCAGGCTGCGCGCGACCGCGCCACATCGGTGGGATGGGGAACCGGGTCCGGCAGGTTCCCGTGCCGGACCCGGCAGTGTCAGCCATTCATGGCCGTCCAGAACTCCTCGAAGGACATCTGGCGGTCGCCGTTGGTGTCGAGCGAGTCGATCAGCTCCTGGGCCTGCGCCTCGGTGATCTCCGAGCCTTCCAGCTCCGCCACGACCTTCCGGTATTCGTCCGCGGTGACCTGGCCGTCCCCGTCGACGTCGTAGCGCTCGAAGACCTTGCGCGCCGCTGTCTCCACGATGTCTGCCATGTGTTCCGCCCTTCTGCGATCTTCGCTGACGGACCCAGGTTAACCGTCCGCTCGGAGCGACGCGGGCGCGCCCAACCTGCCCAGCGGTTGCGGGCCGAGCTCGTTGCCCGTTGCCCTTCATGGACCGCCAGGGGGGCAAGCCGGCGGCAGGCGGCGTCTTCATCGTCGTGGCAGGTGCGGCCTGGCACGAGCTCTATGACGAGTACTGCCGTAATTCGCTTGACCGGGCCACGGGGCAACACTGCACTGTGGCGGTGCACCACACGTCGTGGTGCCGGGACCCCGGGGAGGCAGCGGCAGCAATGGAGATACGTCCCACGACCGACAAGGACCTCGATGTCTTCGTCGACACACTCCATGCCGCGTTCGCACGCTTCCCGGAAACCCCGACCGACGGCGGCGGGGTCTGGTGGGCCGCGTTGGAAATGGACCGCGGTCTGCTCGCCCTGACGCCGGACGGGCGGCCGGTCGGCACCGCCGGTGCGTACTCCTTCGAGCTCACCCTGCCCGGCGAGATCCTCGCCCCGGCGCCAGGCGTGAGCGCCGTCGGTGTCCTGCCCTCGCACCGACGCAAGGGCGTGCTCAGCGCGATGATGCGGCATCAGCTCGCCGAGCTGCGGGCGGGAGGGGAGTTCCTCTCCGTGCTGCTGGCCTCCGAGGCGCCGATCTACGGCAGGTTCGGCTACGGACCGGCGACCTACACGCAGCGCCTGACGGTGCCACGGCACCAAGCCGCCCTCGCCCTGCCCCGGGCGCGCGCAACGGCCGGCGCACCAGCGGCAGGATCGGACACCGGCTCGGTGGAGCTGCTGCGGCGTGCCGAGTGCGGCGAGATCTTGGAAGAGGTCTACGACCGGTACCGCCGCGCACAGCCCGGCGCGCTGTCCCGGCCGCACCGCTGGTGGGCGTTGGGCGCGGGGCAGCCCCCGGTCTCTCCGGCGCCGCGCTACGTCGCCGTCCACCGGGACACCGACGGCGTCCCGGACGGGTACGCCAGCTACTCGGCCGCGTCCGGCACCCTGACGGTCGACGAGACCATCGCCACCGACGACGCCGTCTTCACGGCCCTGGCCCGGTTCGTGCTCGGACACGACCTGGTCACCGAGGTCGTGTTCAAGCACGTCCCGCCCGAGCACCCGCTGCGCTGGCAGCTGGCGGACTTCCGCGCCGGCCAGGTGAGCGAGGACACCGACTGGCTCTGGGTACGGCTGCTGGACGTGCCGCGTGCGCTGACCGCGCGCGGCTGGTTCACGGACGGCGAGCTCGTCCTCGACGTTGATGACCCGTTCCTCGGCGAGCACGGCCGCTACCTGCTGACCGTCCAGGAGGGCAAGGCCGACTGCGTCCCGACGGACCGGGAGCCCGACCTGTCCCTGGACATCAGCGACCTGGGCGCGGTCTACCTCGGCGGTACCGCCCCGAGCACGCTCGTGCGGGCCGGACACATCCGGGCCCACCGCCCGGGCGCGGCCGCCCTTGCTGACGCCCTCTTCCGCGCCGAGCGCTCCCCGCACTGCCTGCACTGGTTCTGACCGGCCCGCTCGCCGACCCCGCACACGTCTCGTCAGGTGCCGTTTCCTTCGGCCGGGGGGGTGGCGTGTGGGGCTTGATGTGGCGGGTCTCCTTGAGCGTCCGGTGGTCTGGTGCCGGATGAACTGGGGGAGCTGTTCAGGCGGATGGTTCGGGAGACGGCCATCGGGCTCCCGTAAGGAGGCGGATGGTTGCGGAGACGGCCGTTGGGCTCTCGCAAAAGGCGGCCGGCGCCGCGCCGGCGACGGCGACGGCGACCGGGAGAGGTTGGCGGCGATCGTGTTCGTGGCCATGTGGCCACCGGTTGGTAGGCGAGCGGCCTCTTCTGGCCGGTGGGTGGTCGAGCGACCGTCTCCTGGCGGCGGGTGGTCGAGCGGCCGACTCCTGGCCGGCGGGCTTCCGTCGCCTCCACCGACGCTACGAACGCAATGCGGAACACTTCCTCGGTCCGCCGCCCTGGCGCCCCGCAGAAAAACCGGTACCGCTGACGGCTGGGCCATCCCTACTGTTCGGCTCATGGACCACACCACCGGCCCGCCGCGGCTGACCCGACTGACGTTCCACGGCCCCCTCTCCGAGGACCGGGCCGCCAGGATGATCCGCCGGCTGTCCGCCGAAGCCACCCTGACTGCTCCCACGTCCGTGCTGGACATCGGCTGTGGCTGGGGAGAGTTCATGCTCCGCTTCCTTGAGGAGACACCCGGCGCGACCGGTGTCGGTGTCGATCTCAATGAGGACGACCTGGCCCGCGGGCGCGCCAACGCCGAGGCCCGCGGGTTGGCCGAGCGCGTCCGTTTCGTCCAGGAGTCCGCCGTCGACACCGACCAAGGCCCCGCCGACCTCGTTCTGTGCCTCGGTGCCGGGCACGCCCTCAGCGATGCCCAACCACCTGAGCACACCACAGCCGCCCTGCAGGCCCTCCGTCGTCTGGTCACCCCGGGCGGCCGGGTCGTTCTCGGCGAGGGATTCTGGCAACGCCCGCCCACCTCAAGTGAGTTGTCGGCCATGTGGCCGGACGCCTCCCCCGCTGAGTTCCATGATCTCGCCGGCCTCGTCGACCTCGCCATCGCCGCGGGCTTCCGGCCCGCCTGGATCGAGACCGCGAGCAACGACGAATGGGAGGAATTCGAGTCCGCCTACCAGTCCGACGTTGAGGAATGGCTCGCCGCACACTCCGATCACCCCTTGGCGAAGGAGACCCTCGACCGCGTCGATCGCCACCGCACCATGTGGCTCCGGGGTTATCGCGGCGTCATGGGCCTGGCCTACCTGACCCTCGTTCCGGTGCGCTGAGGGGCGAGGAGCCCGGGTCCCAGCATGGTGGTCACTTGCCGTCCGCGATCAGGACGGCGCCGACCAGACGGCCGTCGAGGACATCGTGGCGTGACGCCCCGACAGCTGAAGCTCGGTACAGCAGAGGAAGACCTGCGGTCGCCCGCCACGGGCCATCGCCCCACCGAGCCCACACAAAAAGGCCTCTTCCCCGATACCCCGATACGGGGAAGAGACCTTTCCGGCGGGCCAGCGGATCGGCGGACCAGCGGGCCGGCGGACCAGCGGATCGACGGATCGACGGATCGACGGATCGGCGGACCGGCGGACCGGCGGACCGGCGGACCGGTAAAGGAGCCGGCTCAGCCACCACTCAGCTCCATGCCCTTGATCGACGCGCCCACCCCCCGACCAGTCAACGCGGCGGGCCCGGATGCCTACCCGCGCACAGCACGCTCGCTGGGCCGCAGGCTCGCTCAAAGCCAACGGCACCGACTGCCCGTCGACGGTTCCGCCAATCGACTCCGAGGAGAAGGTCGGGATTGTCTGCCTGCATCCGACGCGGGACCACGATCGATTGTCAGTGGTGGGTGAGACGATCGGTGCATCGAGTCGGAAGAGGGGGAGCGGCTATGTCCGGGAACCAGAACTACATCAATCACGTTGCTCTTGTGCTGGATGCGAGTTCGTCCATGTCGCAGCTGAGCCGCAAGGTCGTCGAGGTCGCCGACCAGCAGATTGCTTATCTGGCCCGCCGGTCGGAGGAGCTGGATCAGGAAACCCGCGTGACGGTGTATGTCTTCGCGGACAAGGTGGAGTGCGTCATCTACGACAAGGACGTGCTGCGGATGCCGTCCCTGAAGCAGCTGTACCGGGTTGGTGGAATGACGGCGTTGCTGGCGGCCACGCTGAAGTCGCAGCGGGAGTTGGCGCAGACCGCTCAACTTTACGGCGACCACAGCTTCTTGACGTTCGTACTGACGGACGGGCAGGAGAACGCAAGTCACCGCTGTGTGGATGCCGCTGTCAGGGATCCGCGTGGACTGGTACAGGCTGTGGCGGAGATGATCGAGACGCAGCAGGACAACTGGACACTGGCTGTCCTTGTGCCGGACCAGATGGGCAAGCGCGAGGCCATGCACTGTGGTTTCCCGAAGGACAACATCGCCATCTGGGACGCCACGAGCACGCAAGGGCTGGAGGAGGCCGGGCAGGTCATCCAGCAGGCGACCGAGAAATTCATGGTGGGCCGCACCAAGGGCATCCGGGGATCGCGAGCGGTGTTCTCGACAGGCGCCGAGGCTGTCAACAAGGACACCATAAAAGCGGCCGGTCTTACCCCGGTGGATCCGTCCGAGTACCAGTTGATTCCGGTGGCTCGCGAAGCGACGATCCGAAACTGGGTCATCGAATGCGGGCACACCTTCCGTACCGGCTGTGCGTTCTATCAGCTGGGTAAGTCGGAGAAGGTCCAGGCGCGTAAGCAGATTGCGGTGCTGGAGAAGAAAACGGACCGGGTGTATACGGGGCCGGAGGCCCGCGCCCTGCTCGGCCTGCCGGACATGGAAGTTCGCGTCAAGCCGGACCACAACGACGACTTCACGATCTTTGTGCAGAGCACCAGCGTGAACCGGAAGCTGGTACCGCACACGCGGCTACTGCTGATGAACTGACGGCTCAAAGCCCCGCAGGTGACGACTGGCGGGGCTTTATGCCCCACACATGGGCGGTGGTGGGGGCCTGCTCGAAATGCGGGCCCCTCGGACGGGTTCAAGACCAGCTGCTGGTGCCTCCTCCTCCGCCACCAGACATGGCTAGGGCTCCCGACATCCTGGTCGAGTGGTTCACCGAGGTCCGGCTGCCGTTCGGTGTCGGGTGGTTGTTGGCGGTGGTCGGTGATCTGTCGGTGAACTGTCGATGGCTGCCGGGACATTGGAACTGGTTGGCGCCGGCCGTCAACGGCACCGGCACCGGCAACCGGCACCGGCACCGGCACCGGCACCGGCCACCAGCATCGCCTCGTCCCGACTTACTGGAACGGCGCTCCCGGAGTGACCTGCCGGGCGCCCACCCAGCGGCCCACGATCAGGAAGAAAGCTCCCATGACCACTCACGTCACGATCATCGGCGCCGGGCTCGGCGGCCTCACGCTCGCCCGCGTCCTGCACGTCCACGGAATACCGGCCACGGTCTACGAGGCGGAGCCCTCCCCGACCGCGCGTTCGCAGGGCGGGATGCTCGACATCCACGACTAAAACGGCCAACTCGCCCTTGAAGCAGCGCAGTTGATGGAGGAGTTCCGTGGCCTGATCCTGGAGGGCCGCCAGGCCATGCGGGTCCTCGACCCGGACGG
>NZ_JBFACE010000036.1:0-79750 GCF_040640655.1 Streptomyces sp. NPDC021749
AGCACGACGTCGCCGGGTGCAGGCGGCCGGGACCGCGGTGGTGGTCCTGTGCTACCTCGTCTCCCTCGCCGTCTTCGCCCTGATCACCCATTGACCTGCGCTGCCTGCCCGTTACCCACCGGCCGCGCGGCAAGGAGGCAACCATGTCCCCACGCACACCGGGACCGGCACTCGCGGCGGAGATCGAGGGCACGCTGATCCGGCCGGGCGACGCCGACTACGAGGCAGCCCGGACCGCCGCGGTGTGGAACGCGCGCAGACCCCGGCGATTCCCCGAGGTCATCGTGCGGGCCGCCGTGGAGGAGGACGTGGTGCGCGCCGTCGGCCACGCCCGGGCTCAGGGACTGCGCGTCTCGACGTACTCCGGCGGCCACAACTGGTCCGGCTCACCGCTTCGCGACGGCAGCCTGCTGCTCGGCCTCTCCGCGCTACGGCAGTGCACCGTCACCCCGGGAAGCGACGCCGTTCCGGCGACGGCCCTGGCGGGTCCGGGGGTCACCGGCCAGACCCTCGTCGCCGCCCTCACCCCGCAGCGACTGGCCTTCCCGGTCGGCCACTGCCCCTCCGTCGCGATAGGCGGATTCCTGCTCAGCGGCGGCCTCGGCTGGAACTCCCGGGCTTGGGGAGCCTCCTGCGCGAGCGTCCAGGAGATCCGGGCCGTCACCGCCGAGGGAAGGCCGGTCGTCTGCAGCGAGACGCAGCACCCCGACCTCTTCTGGGCAGCGCGGGGCGCCGGACCGGGGTTCTGCGCCGTCGTCACCGGCTTCCGCCTCGGCCTGCAGCCCCACCCGGGCTCGATCATGACGACGAGTCTGACGTTCCCGCTGGCGGACGTCGACCGGGTGACGGGCTGGGCGGAGGAGACCGCTCGCCGGCTCCCTCCGTACGTGGAAACCGCCTTCGTCCTGGCGCCCGCCGGCCCCGGGACGGACCCGGCGCCGCCCGGGCCCCGGATCACCGTCGCCGCCACTGCGTTCGCCACGACGCAGGAGGAGGCCCGGCAGGCGCTCCGGCCGTTCGCCGACTGCCCGTTCGGCGCCCTCGCCGTCGCCCGGCAGCCGGCCGCGCCGACGTCCTTCGCCGCGCTGCACGAGGGCGCCGCGGCCGTCTGGCCCCCGGCGCACCGTTACGCGGCCGACACCCTGTGGTCCCCGGACGGCTACCGGACCCAGCTGACGCGGATGGCCGATGCCATGGCCCACGCCCCCTCCGACAAGTCCCTGGTGCTCGCGCCCGTCGAACCGGTGTCGCGGGCCCCGGCACTGCTACGGAACATGGCCTTCGCCCCGCTCGGGGAGTCCTACCTCGTCTGCTACGCGATCTGGGACGACCCGGCCCACGACGAGGCCAACGCGCGCTGGCTACGGGAGGCGATGGCGGCCGTGACCCCGCCGGGCGACGCTCGGCACTACATCGCCGAGACGGACCTGGAGGCCGACGCCGCACGGGCCCGGCGCTCGTACGCCCCCGCCGCCTGGGACCGCCTGCAGGAGGTCAAGGCACTGTGGGACCCGGACGGCCTCTTCCCTTCCTACCTCGCGCCCTGACGCACGGAGCGGGCCGGGCCGGGTCAGAAGGCCGTGTGGGCGAACCAGCGGTCGAGTGCCGCGGTCTCGCCCGACACCTCGAAGACGGGGTCCTGGTACGACCGCCGCCTGTAGAGCAGCAGCAGGAGGTCCGCCGCCTGCCCCCGTACCGTCGCCTGCGCGCCGGATGACGCGGTGTCAGCCGTGCCGGCGTCGGCTCCGGCCCGCGGCAGCAGACGGAACCCGTCCGGCTCCAGCCGCACCCGCCAATCCTCGCCGGTGCCGTCGCCCGGATCCGCGCACCGGAAGGCGATGACCTCGCCGTCGCCCCGCAGCTTGTTCACCTCCGGGGCGAAGAGACCCGCGTAGGGCAGGTTGACGAGGAACTCGTCCACCCCGTCCGCCGCCAGCGCGGGGTCGATGTCCGGCTCGTGGCCGACGGCACGCTCGGCGTCCACCCGGTGCACCAGCGTTTCGCACAGCATCCGGCGGGCCCAGAACCGCGCGTGCTGGTCCTCTCCCCAGGCCCACATGGCCGCCTGGGGGTCCGTGCCCCGCAGCACGGCGGCCACGGTGGGCACGCCCCCGGCCACCCAGCCGGCGTACTCCTCCGCGCGTTCCGGCAGGCCCAGCTCCACGTCACGGCTGCGCGGAGGCTCCTGCACCAGCCGGCTCAGCAGCGCACAGAACCAGCGCTGCAGCGATCCCACGTGCCGGGTGAGCTCGGCCAGCGTCCAGTCGGGGCAGGAGGGCACGGGGGCGGCCGGGTCCGCGCCGTGGACCAGCTCGGCGAAGCGCAGGGTCTCCCGCTCGATCGCCTGCCGGTAGGTGTCGTAGGGCAGCGGGTGCCCCGTCCGGTTCGTCTCCATCAGCTGCCGCCTTTCGGTCCACGGCATGGGTGCCGTCGCGATCAGTGTGGATGCTGGAGTCCACTCCACGGCAAATCCCGGTCCCGGGGCGACGCATCCGGTCTGCACGGCCGGGAGGCGGCCGGGACGCTCAGCGGTGCGGCGGTACGGACGCTCCGGGTCCGGTGGGGCCGGTCCGTGCGCCCAGGGCACGCAGCAGGAACGGGAGGAGCTCGCCGATCGCCGCCTCACCGGAGGACGGGCCGTCCGTGGTGGCCCGGTGTGCCGCATCCTTCCGGTGGGGACCGGCCACCACGGGAGACCGCTACCGCATCACAGCACCCGGTCCGCGCGGGGCAGGCGGCGGACGGCGTGGGCGACGGCCCAGCACAGCGGCAGGGCCAGGACGGCGACGAGGGCGAACTTGACCGCCGCCAGGGTGTGCAGCCAGCGGAAGGCGTACCCGAGGCCGACGAGCACGGCCGCATGGGTGAGGTAGACCGCGAAGGCATGGCGGGAGAGGAAGGCGCCGAAGGGGCCCTGCCGGTTGAACCGTTCCCGGAACAGGACGGTCAGCCCGAGGACGACGCCGACGGCGAAGGCCGACTCCCACGCGGCCCCGGCCAGCGACTGCCAGCTGCCGTGCCCGTCGAGCGCACCGTCCTCGGCGGTGACGACCACCGGCAGGTACGCGAGCGTCGCGACGGTGGCGACGGCGAAACCCACCCGCCCCGCGCGCCGGGAGAGGGCCTGCGGCCAGCCGTGGCGGTGGGCCAGCACGCCGATGACGAAGAAGCTCGCGTACTGCGGCAGGAAGCTCGGGCTGGGCAGTCCCAGGAAGGGCAGGTAGCTGCCGCTCGGTACGACGAACCGCCACAGGTACGTGGCGAGAGCCAGGCCGAGGGTGAAGCCGACGATGGCGATCGGCCGCAGGGGGCGAGGAGCCCGCTCGGGCGCGCGGCCGGCCGGGGAGACCGCCCCGCCCGAGCCCGCCGGGCGGGCCGCCCGGCGGTGCCGGACGAGGGCGTAGAGCAGGGAGAACACCAGGAGCACCTCGACGAACCACATCGGCCCGGCGTCCCAACTCAGCACGTAGTAAAGCCAGTAGGGAAGCTCCTTGCCCTGCTCGGCGAAGTCCGCCCGCAGGGAGGCGTAGCCGCTGAAGCCCACCAGCGGACGTATCAGCAGGATGAAGGCGAGGAGGGGGATGCCCAGCCGCTTGAGACGGTCCCGGAGGAAGGGCCGGGTGCCCTTGCGTCCGTAGGAGGGCGGTGTGAAGTAACCGGCGATCATGAAGAAGAACCCCATGAAGAACGCCTGGTTGAACATCACGAACGCATCCAGGAGCAGCCCGGAGCCGTCCTTGGCGGGCTCGGTGTAGTACCAGGCGGGGATGTTGCCGTAGGTGACGGCGGTGTGGTGCAGCACCACCAGCGCCGTCAGCACGATGCGCAGATTGTCGACGTACAGCAGTCGAGCGGCGGGGTTCGGCCGCCGCCCGGTATCCGGCTCGGGCCCCACCCTCGCGGCAGGGTGGCGCAGATCTTCCGTCATGAGAATTCTCCCCGTGGAAAGCGCGGTTCAGCGCGGTTCAGTGCGGTTCATTGCCGTCGGTGCCGTCGGTGTCGGTGCTGTTCGCCTGTCGGTCCGGTTTGCGCGCCGGGTCCGCGCGGGTGGCGTGCTCGAAGAGGCCGGCGAGCTCGCGGGCGTGGGCCGCCAGGTCATGCTCGGGATGGGCGCTCCAGTACGCGAACATGTGGTCGATCGCGGCCTGGAGGCTGACGGCCATGACGCGCACGTCGAAGGCGCGGAACTCGCCGCTGCGCTGCCCCTCCAGAAAGACCCCCTCCAGCGCGACGTACAGCGGCTCGCTCGATGCGACGCCGTAGCGCGGGGCGCCGTCCGCGGTGCGGAAGTTGCTGAAGATCTCACCGAGCGCGGCGAGTTGGGACCGGTGGTCCTGCATGTACGCCGCCACCGACTCCACATAGACCCGCAGCCAGGCCGTCGCCCCGGCCTCCTTCTCCAGCCGGGCCTCGACGAAGGCGCCGATCCCCTCATAGATCTGCTCGACGAGCCGCTCGATCAACTCGCCCTTGCCGGCGAAGTGGTACGAGATCACGCCCTTGCTGACCCCCGCCCGCTCGGCGATCTGCGCCAGCGAGGCCTTCGCGAACCCCCGTACCGCGATGGTCTCGACGGCGGCCTCCATGATCTGGGCGCGACGCGCCTTCTCGATGAAGGACCGTTCGGGCTCCTGCGCCTTCGGGTCGCCCACCGAGCCTGCCGAGGCGAAGCCTCTCTGACCGTCCGGTTGATTTTCTGACCGCATGGCCAAAATCCTAGACGCCCGGCCAACCGCCGTCCAGTCGGGGCACGTTGAGCCCGGCGCCCACGGCCGTGCCGCCGCACCTCCTGCTGGGCCGGCTGCCGGACGAGCAGGGCAACCGCATCCGGCCCTCCACCCCGCACCCGCCCGTGACCGTGCGTCAGCGGACCGCGGACGGGGCCTGGGCCGCGGACATCAGGCGGTGCGGGTGGCCGGCGCCGTCGGCCGGGACGGACCAGGCGTCGGTCTCGAAGTCCCCGGGCAGGGCGTAGGCGACGGTGCGGTCGTCCAGCCAGACGGCCTGGTCGTCGGCGCTGCGGCGCTCGGCGAGCGGGTGCTCGCGCATGCTGCGCAGGTCCAGCACGTACAGGCGCCAGGGCGCGTCCGCCGGAAGGCCCGGCACCCGCTTCTTGAACGCCAGCCGGGTCCCGTCCGGGGAGAGGGAGGGGCATTCGACATTGCCGCGGACGACGGTCACGGTGCGCTCGGCGAGGTCGCCGCGCACCAGGTACGCGGTCCCGTGCGTGGCGAGCGTGGCGTAGAAGTGGCCGTCGTCGGCGAACGTCACGCCCCAGAAGTTGAGGTCGGGGCTGCGGTACGGGTGCCCGTCCTTGATGACGCGGTAGTTCTCCAGGTTGGGCTGGAGTTTTCCGGTGCGGGTGTCGAGGATCGAGGTGCGGGTGGAGAAGTTGAGCCCGGTGTACGACTCCCCGCTGACGAACACGGTCCACGCCACCATCCGCCCGCTGGGCGAGACCCGGGTCCGGGTGGGGCTTCCGGCCAGGGGGACGTGCCGGCGTGCCCGCAGCCGGGAGTCCAGCACGACCGCTTCGTAGTGGCCGGCCGTCGCGCCGGGCACCGCGCGCAGACAACTGCCGGTGCCGGCGGCGGTGGAGAAGCGCAGGCAGCGGAGACCGGACGCGGTGCGCGGGCCGGAGGGGTCCGAGGCCGGTACGGACACCAGCTCGTCGCGGTGCGGACCCCACAGCGTGCTGCGGAAGACCAGCCGGGGCTGCCGCACCGGTGCCGCTCCGGCCAGTGCCACGCGCCCCGCGGTCACCTGCGGGCCGGTGGTCTGCTGCTGGTCCATGCGGCCGGCCTGGTCGGCGGCCCGCAGCACGGAGCCCACGGCGACGCCGCCGAGGACGAGCACGGCGACGAGCAGGACGACGAAGCGGGTACGGGTGTTCATCCGGCGGCCTCCGTGGTGGGCGCAGAGTCGGCAGAGTCGGGGGTGGGTGCGGGGCCGGTGGGGTCAGCCGTCGGCGCGGAGTCCACGGAGTCGGGCGCGGGCGGCGCCGCCGCGGTGGAGGGGGCTGCGGGGCCTTCCCCGGCCGCGGCCCGCTCCGTCGTCGTACGCAACGGCCGCAGCAGCGCGCACACCCCCGCGCTCGCCGCCAGCGCCACCGCGGCGGCGGACAGCGCGGTCCGGTCCCCCCACGCCGTCCAGACCGCGCCGAAGAGGACCGAGCAGGCGAAGCGGGCGCCGGCCTGTCCGGTCTGGACGAGGGCCAGGCCGCTGGAGCGCAGCTCGGGCGGCGTCACGCCGGCGGCCGCCGCCATCAGCACCCCGTCCGTCGCGGCGTAGAACGCGCCGTGCAGGACGAGCACCACGGCCGCCACCGGCACCACCGGCGCGTGGAGCGGCGCCAGTACCAGCCCGTACGCGACCAGGAGGCCCAGATGTCCGGCCAGGAAGGTGCGCCACCGGCCCCAGCGGTCGGCGGCCTTGCCCAACGGGACGGCCAGCAGCAGGAAGGAGCCCGCCGTGACGGTCGGCAGCAGCGGGAACCACTCCTGAGCCAGGTCCAGGCGCCGCTGCAGCAGCAGGTAGAGGAAGGAGTCGGAGACCGTGGCCAGCCCCAGCAGCAGCGCGCACAGGGTCAGCCGTCGGAGCTCGGCCCGGCGCAGCAGGCCGGCCGCCGCGGACAGGGAGACCCGCACGGGGGAAGCCGGTGTCCCGACGGCGGTCGGGACCGGGCTTTGGCCCGGCACGAAGAGCAGCAGGACCAGCACACCCGTCACGGCGACGCAGAAGCTCACGGTGAACACCGCGTCGTAGCCCCCGGCCGCCACCCGCAGGAGGGCGAAGGCGGTGACCGGGCCCAGCAGCGCTCCGGCGGTGTCCATCGCCCGGTGCACGCCGAACGAACGCCCCTGTGTCCGCGGTGGGGAGGCCAACGAGATCATCGCGTCGCGCGGCGCCGTACGCAGCCCTTTGCCCGTGCGGTCGACGGCGAGCACCAGGCTGATCAGCGGCACGCTGTGGACCAGCAGCAGCAACGGTTTGCACAGCGCGGAGAGCCCGTAGCCCGCGGCGGCAGCGGCCTTGTGGCGCCCGCCGCGGTCGGCGAGGTGGCCGCCGGCCAGCCGTACCAGGGCGCTGACGCCGTTGTAGACGCCGTCCAACAGACCGAAGCCGAGCGGGGACAGGCCCAGTGCGGTGACCAGGTACAGCGGCAGGACGGCGGTGACCATCTCGGAGGAGATGTCGGTGATGAGGCTGACCGTGCCGAGCACGAGCACGGTCCGGGGCACGGCCCGCAGGGCGGTCGCGGCCTTGGCGTGCGGCAGGGCCCTGCCCCGGCCGCCCGGGTGGGTACCCGGGTCGGCCGGAGCAGGGGTGGTGCGGCTGTCCGCTACGTACACGGCGGTCAGTTCCAGATGCCGGTGATGTCGGAGGCGGAGGCGGCGTTGCCGGCGTGCGTGGTCAGGCCGGCCAGGTCCTCGACGGTCCGCAGGACGTTGTAGTGGTTGTACGTCGTGGAGGACGAGCTGCCCGGGGTGACGTGTGCTCCGTACAGCACCGTGGCGATGTGGTTGTTGTGGGCCCGGTCGTCCTCGTCGAAGGTGACGAGGAGCAGGCTGTTGTTGTTCTTGGCCCACTGGGCGTAGGCGTCGAGGTTGTTCTTCAGCCAGTTGTCACCGGTGGTGATCGAGCAGTCGTGCATGTCGTTGCACAGGTTCGGCACGACGTACGAGACCTTCGGCAGCGAGCTGAAGTTGCCGGGGAACTGGGAGAAGGTGTGCGCGGTGTTCGCCGGGACGTTGCTGAAGGCGAACCACGGGTTGTGCTTGCGCGCGTAGTTGGTGGCGCTGTTGGTGCAGACGGTGGAGCCCTCGGAGGGCAGGCCCTCGTTGTAGCTGCCCCAGGTCTTGCCGGCGGCGATCAGCTCGGAGCCGAGGTTGGCCGCGCTGCTGAATCCCGGGCTGTAGCAGCTGTCGTCGGTGACGCCCTGGGTGGCGCCCGAGAAGAGCTGCAGGTAGTTGGGCTGGCTGGGGTGGGTCAGGGCGAAGGAGTTGGTGAGGTTGGCGCCCCCTGCCTTGAGCGTGTTGTTCAGATACGGGGCGCTCGAACTGCCGATGACCTGCTCGTAGGCGTGGTTCTCGAACACCACGACCACGACGTGGTCGGGCGTCGGCAGCGCCGCGGCCTGGGCGACGCCGGGGGCGCTGCCCCACAGCCCGAGCGAGGCGGCCACGAGGCTGGTGGCACCGAAGATCGAGACGGACCGGCGCGGTCGTCGTATACGGGAGAGCATGGACACAGCGGACCTCCGAGAAAGAGCCGTGGACGGGGCGGGGAGTGGCGTTTCTCGTTGAAGCGAGGCAACCGTAGGAGGGCCGTCGTGAAGTTGTCAGAACTTCAAAAGTGAAGCGAAACCGAACAGTTGAGGGCCGGATTCCGCTGCCGGCGCGTACCCGGGGTCCCGCGAGGGGCTGCGGGGTGCGCGGGGGCGGACCGGGGGGCGCGCGGCCGCGCACCGGGCGGGGCGGGGCGGGTCAGCGGCGGGTGAGTGCGGCGTTGGCCTTCATCAGCAAGGGGATGAGTACGTAGGCGGCCAGAGGGACGACGATCGCGGTGAGTATCAGGGTCCGCAGCATCAGCGGCAGGTGGGCGGTGGCCGGGCCGAGCAGGCCGAGGACGACCGTGATCGTGGGATAGACGGCGAGCCAGGTGATCAGCGCCCGGCGGTGGACGGACGGGACGACGGCGGGCGTGCTCGGGGACATGGACTTCTCCTGGTGAGCGGGAAACCGGTCTCCAACCGTTGGGTTGGAATTGCAGCCGGAGTCTGGCACAGACCCGGCGACAAAGTCCAACCCTGTGGTTGGAGATGGGTTAGGGTGGCGGCATGGCCTGGGACACAGCACGCACGAAACAGCTCCTGCTCGATGCGGCGGTGGAGGAGTTCGCCGAGTTCGGCCCCGAAGGGGCCCGGGTGGCGCGGGTGGCGACCCGGGCGGGCGTCAACAAGGAGCGGATCTACCAGTACTTCGGCAGCAAGGAGAAGCTGTTCGTGGCGGTGCTGGAATCCGAACTCCAGAAGATCGCGGCTGCGGTGCCGCTCACCGCCGAACAGGCCCAGGACCTCGGCGACTATGCGGGCCGGGTCTTCGACTACCACCGCGAGCACCCGCATTTCGTGCGGCTGCTCGCCTGGGAAGGCCTGCAGTACCAGGACCGGGTGGTCGCCGAGTCCGAGCGCACCGACCACTACGACGAGAAGATCGCCGCGGTCGCCCGGGCCCAGGAGGCCGGGGCCCTCAGCGACGCGGTCACCGCCGGCCAGTTGATGCACGCGGTGATCGCACTGGCCGCGTCCTGGTTCACGCTGCCGCAGTTGGCCTGCATGCTCATGCCCGGCGTCGTGGCGGCCGGGCCGGAAGCACAGCGCGAGAGCCTGGTCAGCCTGGTGCGGCGGCTGACCGCCTGACCGGCGGCCGGCCGCCGACGCCTTGCTACGGGCCGGGAGGCGAGCACCACGCGGCCCTCACCGCTCGGGCCTCACCGCTCGGGCCGGCGCAGGACCGAGCGCACCGATTCCGGTGAGCGGGCCACCACCGCCGTACCGTCGTCGGCGGTGATGATCGGCCGTTGGATCAGGGTGGGACGGGTGGCCAGCGCCTCGATCCACCGGGCGCGGGCGGCGGGTTCCCGCGGCCAGGTGGCGAGATCCAGCTCGGCCGCGGCGGTTTCGCCGAGGCGGGCGACGTCCCACGGCTCCAGGCCCAGGCGCCGCAGGACGGCGTCGAGTTCGTCCGCGGTCGGCGGGTCTTCCAGGTAGTACCGCACCGTGTACTGCGCTTCTTCCGCATCGAGCAGTGACAGCGCGGACCGGCACTTGGAGCAGGCGGGATTGATCCAGATTTCCATGCGTGGGTCTTTCGGTTCTCTCCGTGACGAGGTGGGACGGGGCGAAGCGGGAGGTGAAGCGCGGTCCCCCGGAGCCTGCCGGGTGCGGCCTACCGCGCGGACAGGCCGCTCAGGGCGAGGAATTCGGCGCGGGAGCGGGCGTCGTTGCGCAGGGTGCCCAGAAGGGTGGAGGTGAGGGTGCTGGAGCCGGTGGCCTGGACGCCGCGGAGGGTCATGCAGGTGTGTTCGGCTTCGATGACGACGCCCACGCCCTTGGGCTCCAGATGCGTCTGCAGCCAGTCGGCGACCTGTTTGGTGAGGCGTTCTTGGACCTGCGGGCGACAGGCGAAGTGCTCGACGACCCGGGCCAGTTTGGACAGGCCCAGGATCCGCCGGCCGGGCAGATAGCCGACGTGGGCGGTGCCGACGAACGGCAGCAGATGGTGCTCGCACACCGAGCGCACCGGGATGCTGCGGGCCAGCACGAGTTCGTCGTAGCCCTCGTCGTTGGGGAAGGTCGTGAGGTCGAAGGGGCGGGGGCTGAACAGCTCCGCGTACGCTCGGGCCATGCGGCCGGGGGTCCCGCGCAGGCTCTCGTTCTCGGTGGAGATGCCGAGAGCCTGCAGGAACAGCCCCGCCGCGCGTTCGGCGGCGGCCAGGTCGATGCCGTCCGTTTCATGGACGACGCGCAACGCGGCCGGGGCGGGCATCGGTATCTCCGGATCCGCCTTGGGGGCGAGGTCCATGGCAGCCTGGGTGCGGTGGGTCATCTCAGCTGCCACCGATACCCAGTGCGGTGAGCAGGACCAGGACGACCGTGAGCACGGCGAAGAGGCCGTGGCCGGCGACCACCGGCACGGGGAAGTGCCGCTCGGCGGGCTCGGCCTGCGTCCCCGTGGGAGCGTCGGCGGCGGCGCGGGCCCGGTGGACGGGAATCCAGCGGGCCAGCATCGCGAAGCCGAGCAGGGCCACGGGCACGAGCAGGCCGAAGGCGGTCCAGGCCAGCGCGTCCTTGTCGGTGACGAGGTAGACGATCCAGACGACCAGACCGGCCGCGGCCAGCGCGAAGTGGCCGAAGACGACCGGGACGGGCAGCCGGCTGGTACCGCCGGACGCCCCTCCGCGGGCGAGCCAGGTACCGAGCATGAAGAAGCCGCCCAGAGCGGTGATCACCCAAGCGATCAGTGCGGCGATGTCCATCGGGACTCCTCTTGCTTCTCTGTGGTGGGAAGCTTCTGCGGGGGAAAGCTTCTCTGTTTGCTTCTCTGTGGGGGGAAGGGTCAGCCGGCGCTACCGCCCGTTCGGTGGGGGCCGGCGACGAAGCCCTCGGCCTGGGTGGTTTCGTCGGCGACGCGCACCCCGTAGCGGTAGGCGAGCTTCCCGCCCAGGTAGCCCGCGACGCCCAGGACCAGCAGGCTCACGGCGTTCAGCGCGAGCATCCCGGTCCCGACGCCGCCCGCGGGGCCGTGGCCGGCGTGCCGCCACAGGAAGTTCCCTGCGTAAGCGGCGGTGACCAGCAGGTTCAGCGTCATGTGCAGCAGACCGACGCGGAACGCCCGGGTCCCGGGCGGAATCGCGAACAGGTCCAGGAAGCCCACCGTCGCGGCGAGCAGCGCGCCGATCACACCCAGCGCGATCAGCCACATCGCGCCCTGGGCCAGGAAGGCCGGATCGTGCACGAGGCGCGAAGCGATGTCGAAGACCAGGCTGCCCACCCACGCACCGATGGGGACCGTGACCAGGATCGGATGGAACGGGTGCCCGTACGGACCGGCCAGTGCGGCACTCACCGGCCGCTTGGCACGCCCGGGCAGGGGCAACGGATCAGCCATGCCGACCACCTCCTATTTCACCAACAAATCTTGGTCTTATTCCGGAGGGGCGTCAAGACGGGCAGGTGAGCTCCGCACATGGTGGCGATTTACTGGTTGGACCTATCGATATGCGCGTTATCGTGGAGGGGTGGACCCCGACGCAACACCGCAGACGCGCCCGGACGACGCCGCGATCGAGTCCGTGAGCGTCCTCAGTGAGGACTCCCGGCGGCAGATGTTCGCGTTCATCCGGCGCCAGCGCCGCCCGGTCACCCGGGACGAGGCGGCCGCCAGCGTGGGCATCTCCCGTAAGCTCGCCGCCTTCCACCTCGACAAGCTGGTGGACGCCGGTCTGCTGCGCGCCCGGTACGCCTCGCCCGGCGGCATCCGGAAGGTCGGCCGTCAGCCCAAGGTCTACGAACCCACCGACAGCGAGATCCGCGTCAGCATCCCGGACCGCCGCCACGAGCTCCTGGCCGATCTCCTGCTGGAGGCCGTCCTGACCGAGGACGACGGTGAAACCGCCATCCACGCCGCGGTCCGCACGGCCGGCCGGCGCGGCCGCGAACTGGGCGAGGCCGAACGGGAGCAGACGCGTCCCGGACGGCTCGGCGCGGAACGCGGACTCAACGTCTGCGAGCGGATGCTCGACCGGCACGGCTTCGAGCCGTTCCGCGAAGCCCCCAGCCAACTCCGGCTGCGCAACTGCCCCTTCCACCCGCTGGCGGCCAAAGCCCCCGACCTGGTGTGCGGTATGAACCACGCGTTCATCGCCGGCTACCTGCAGGGCCTGAAGGTCAGCGGCGTCGAGGCCGTCCTGGCCCCCCGCCCGGGAGAGTGCTGCGTCCAACTCGGCCCCGCCCCGGAGTGACCGCTCCACCGCTGGACGCCCTCGACGGCTCCCGGTGGGCACACCACCCCAGCAGCCGTGGACTCATGGCCACGTAACCGCTGACCCGCGCGCTGCCCTTGGCGGCCCACCCTGGCTGCACGGACGCCCACGATGCTCGCTCGTGTGCGGCCGCCGGCGCCTACGCGGACGTCCGCACCCGCACGGCTCGGCTGGAAGGCGGCGTGCGGTCCGCCGGGATGCGCAGCCGTCCGGTCAGGGCGAGGAAGGCGACGAACGCGGCCATGACGATCCAGCCGGGCCAGCCGAAGAGTCCCATGTGCAGGGGGTCCGGTGTGAGGTTGCGGTCGGCGCATTCCTTGACCATGCTCACGCTGACCGTGCTGACGCAGGCATGGCCGAGGACCGCGGGGATCACCGACCCGGACCGCAGCCGCAGCCAGGTGAAGACCGGCAGCCCGAGGGTGCAACTCACCAGCATCGCGGGCACGGACACGTACCAGGGATGCCCCGGATACTGCCCGCCCACCAGCAGGGTGGGCAGATGCCACAGGGCGAACGCGATGCCGGTGACCACGTACGCCCACACCAGGCGCATGCCCCGCCCGTCCCCGGCCAGGCGGGGAAACAGGTACCCCTGCCAGCCCAGTTCCTCACCGAAGAACAGCGGCAGCGAGATCACCAGCTCCGGCAGCATCCGTGCTGCCCACGTACCGAGTTCGCCCCAGCGCAGCTCGCCCCAGGAGTAGACGCCGACCGCGCTGCCGATGCAGAGGGCACCGACGGTGAGGACGGCGGGGACGGCAACGGCCAGCAGGCAGGACCGCACCGCATGTCCCCGGGGTGCGGGCCACCGCAGGGCAAGGGCGTCACGCACCCGTCCCTTACCGGCCGGCTCGACGAACCGGATGACGAGGACCGCGGCGAGCGCGGGTGCCAGCATCGCCACCGAGATGCACACCTGCTCCAGCTCTCCGGTCTCCGCCCGGCCGTCGCTCCGGCGGAATCCGCTCGCCAACAGCGGCGACATGGCCAACCACATGCCCAGATATGCGAGGCCCAGGAAGACCGGCAGTCCCCGGCGAGGACGCGGTAACGGTGCCGGCACACGTACGGAAGGTGTCATGCGGCCGACGCTACGAGCCACCACCGGCGGGGAGAATGCGGCTGGCACCACCCCTGCTCCTGCGGATTTCCCCACCACCGGCCGACCGGCCCACCGGGCGTCGGCAGAGCTGCCCAGGCTCGCCGAGCGCGTCACCGCACCCGTTACAGCACCTCTGCCGCCGAGTCCGCCAGCCGGCGGTGTGCCGTGCGGGTGGCCGGGAGCGTGGCGGCCGCCGCGGAGATCGTCACGGCGAGGGCGACGACCAGGGCGAGGGTTCCGGCGTGCGGCAGTTGGGCGATGCCCGTTCCCCAGCCGCTCGTTTCGCCCTGGAGGTCGATGAGCCACTGGGAGGCGAGCAGGCCGCACGCGGTGCCGGTGAGCGCGGCGGCCAGGGTGATGAAGGCGGTGGCCGAGACGATGACCGCGGTGATCTGGCGGGGGGTGAGGCCGACGGCCCGCAGGGCGAGCAGGTCGCGGCTGCGGTCGCGTACGGCGGCGCCGACCGTGGTCGCCAGTTCCGCGAGTCCGATCAGCGTGAGGACCGCGATCAGGCCGGCGGCGACGCCGCGGATCGCGGAGAGCTGGTCGGCCGGGTTGGGGATCTGCCGTACTTCGAGGCGGCCCGCGGAGGCCTTGGTGAGGGCGTCGCGTACGGCGGCGGGGTCGGTGCCGTGCGGCAGGACCAGGTCGTAGAAGTCGGGGCGGGCCACCGGGGCGCCCGGGCCGTCGTCGCGCAGGGTGTCGAGGGTGGTGGAGACGACCCGGCCGGCGTCGGCGGTTTCGATGCTGCGGCCGACGAGGTGCAGGACGTGCGGGCGGCCGGCGACGGTCATCCGGACCCAGTCACCGACGTGTGCGTCGAGGAGTTCCAGCAGGCCGGCGCCGGCGACCGCCTCGTCCGGGCCGTGGGCGGCCCGGCCCTCCGCGAGGGCGAAGGGGTAGGGGTGGTCGTCGGTGCCGAGGCCGCGCAGGGTGATCGTGCCGGTCTGACCGGGGACCAGTGCCTGGACCTCGGCACCGGGGTAGGCCGTCAACCGGCCCTGTTCGCCGAGGAGTTGGCGTACCTGTTGGTCGCTGAGCGAGTCCGAGCGGACGGTGAGGGAAGCGGCCAGGCCGACGCTTTCCGGGCGGGAGGTGAAGCGGTCCAGGGTGGTCCAGGCGCCCAGGGCGATGGTGATGAGCAGCAGGGGCACGGCCAGGCGTGCCACGGCCGCCCAGGACCGCAGCGGGCGGTGGAAGGCGCCGCGCCAGCCGAGGACCAGGGCCGGGGGGATCTTGAGGCCGAGGGCGCGCCGGGTCAGGCCGGATCCGCCGCCGGCGGTGGGGGTGGCGGCCCGGGCGACCGGGACCGGCGGCACCCTGCCCGCCCGCCAGGCGGTCAGGCAGGTGGCCGCGCCGATGAAGGCCACCACCCCGCCGCACACGGCGAAGGGCAGCCAGGTGTGTTCGGGGAGTTGCGCCCACAGGGCCGTCGCCTCGCCGATCCGGCCGGGGATGAGGGGGCCGAGCAGCTGGGTGACCAGGGCTCCGAGGGTGACGCCCAGCAGCGCGAAGCCGAGGTGCAGGACGAGGAACATCCGGACCACCTGGCCCGGGGTGAAGCCGATGGCCTTGAGGACGGAGATGTCGCGGAGGTGGCCGCGGATCCTGGTGCTGATCGCGCCGCCCACGGCGAGCGCGGCGGCGAGCAGCGCACCGAGGCCGAAGAGGGCGAGCAGCCGCGCGAGCAGACCGTTGTCGCCGGCGGCTTCAGCCTTGGCCTGGCGCCAGGTGGAGACGTCGGTGATCTGGTCGGCGCCGAGCTGGGTGACCGCCCGCTGGACGACGTACTCGGTGTCCTCGGGGTGGGTGAGCCGGAGGCCGATGGTGCGGCCGCGCTGGTCGGCGCCCGCGTCGGAGGCGGCGAGGGTCTGCGGGAGGACCCAGGCCACGCCCGGGCTCTCGCCGGCCCGGAAGGGCGCTTCGGCGGTGTCGGCGATGCCCACCACGTGCAGCGGTGCCGGGAAGCCGCCCAACGCCAGGGAATCGCCCGGTTTGGCCCAGATCGCCCGGGCTACCGAGCTGTCCAGCACGATGCCCCGGGTGGCCCCCGCGTCGGTGCGCGGGTCGAGCCAGCGGCCGGCGACGGTCTGCGGGGCGGCGGTCGCGGGACGTCCGCGGACGCCGCGCAGTTCGAGTGCCGCCCTGGCGCCGCCGGGCTGGAGGCTCGCCGTCGTACGCACCGTGGGGTACGGGCCGGCGGCGGTCCGCACCTCGTCCAGTGCGGCGAGTGAGCCGGCCCGGGCCCCGGCCTGGGTATGGATCCAGACGTGGGCGCCGGAGGACTGGGTGAAGATCCGCTGCCAGGGGTCGGTGGCGTAGGAGAAGAGGGCGGTGGCCAGCAGCAGGGAGACGGTGATCCCGGCGGTGGCCAGCACGATGAGCACGGCCGCGGGGCGGTGTGCTCGCAGATGCGCCTGGGTCCAGCGTGCTGCCGCTCGCACGGATCAGCCCCGGAGCTTCAGTACGTCGGAGACGCCGGTCGCCGGACGGCCGGGCCCGCTGCCGAGATGTGCGTCGTCGACGACCTGGCCGTCGAAGAAACTGATCACCCGGTCCGCGGCGCTGGCGATCCTGGCGTCGTGGGTGACCAGCAGGATGGTCTGGCCGCGCCGGTGGAAGCGGGCGAGCAGCCGCAGCACCTCCCGGGTGCCCTTGCTGTCCAGGCTGCCGGCGGGTTCGTCGGCGAGCAGCAGGCTGGGGGCGTTGACCAGCGCGCGGGCGAGGGCGACCCGCTGCTGTTCGCCGCCGGAGAGCTCGCCGGGCGTGCAGTTCTCCTTGCCGGCCAGGCCGAGCTCGTCGAGCAGCTCGGTGCGGGCGGTGCGGGCCTGCCGGGGCGAGCGGCCGGCCAGCAGCGCGGGGAGCTCGACGTTGTCGGCGACGGAGAGGTTGGAGACCAGGTTGAAGAACTGGAAGACGATGCCGATGTGGTTGCGGCGCAGCTCCGCCCAGCGGGCCTCGCGGTAGCCGTCGACCTGGCGGCCGTCGAGCCACAGGGAGCCGCTGTCGGGGCGGTCGAGGCCGCCGAGAAGGTGCAGAAGGGTGGATTTGCCCGCCCCCGAGGGGCCGGTGACGGCGACGAATTCGCCGCGCTCGACGGTCAGGTCGACGCCCCGTACGGCGTGGACGGGGGCACCGCCTTCCGGCCGGTGGGTCTTGACCAGGCCGGCTGCCCTCACTATCGGGCCGGACGGCTCGTCCCGGTTCATTCCAACTCCTCTTGACAGCGCTCCAGCCAGTCCAGATCCGCCTGGAGATGCAGCATCGCGCCCTCGATCAGCAGCTGGGCGATCGGGTTGCCCCGGTCCTCCACCGCCGCGAGTTTCGACAGGTCCCGCATGGTGTTGAGGTACTGGCGGCGCTGCTTGTTGATCAGGGCGATCCGGTCCGCGGTCCCCGTTTGTGCGGCGACGGCGAGCTTCATGAAGAACTCGTCCCGTACCCGCGGTTCGGCGGTGGCCTCGTCGAACCATGCGTCCACCGTTTCCCGCCCCGCGGCGGTGATCCGGTAGATGCGCTTGTTGGGCCGGTCCGACTGCTCGACGTCCTCTCCCTCGATCAGGCCCGACTTCTCCAGCCTGCTCAGGGTGACGTAGATCTGGCCGACGTTCGGCTGAGGGTATGCCGCGCCGAGGAGGTTCTCAAGAGCCTGCTTGAGTTCGTAGCCGTGTGCGGGTCCGCTGACCAACAATGCCAGGAGTGGCAGCCGCACGCTCTTCCTCTCCCTCCCCGCCCTACATGCCGGTTATGTGAACTCATCCGGGTGTGAGCCGGTCGGTCGTCGTATCTCCCTGCGACATCTAGTATCCCGCATGGCTAACAGGTATACATGGGGCGGGCTGTCGGTCCAGTGTCCCGTCGACGCCTGGTTCAAGGAGGAGCCCATGCGGTGGAAGCGTGCCGCCACCAGGGCTCTGCTGGTCCTTTCACTGCTGCTGGCGGGGAGTGCGGGTGCCCGGGCCGGTGAGCCGCTCGGCGACCCGGACGGCCGCGGGCCGATCACGCTCGTGACGGGCGGCGACCTCACGGGCTATCTGCGCGGTGTGCTCGCCGGCTGGAACAAAAGGCACCCGCGCGAGAAGGTGACGCTGGTCGAGCTGCCGGACGCGGCCGACGAGGTCCGGGCCCAGATGGTGACCGAGCTGCGCTCGCACAGCGCCCGCTTCGACGTGCTGAACATCGATGTGGCCTGGACGTCGGAGTTCGCCGCCGCGGGCTGGATCAGGCCGGTGGACGGCGGACGGTTCCCGCTGAAGCGCTTCCTGCCCCCCGTGGTGGACACCGCCACCTTCCGGGGCCGGCTCTACGCGGTTCCGTACGTGACCAACGCGGGGCTGCTCTACTACCGCAAGGACGTGCTCGACCGGGAGGGCGCGCGACCGCCGCGCACCTGGGCCGAGTTGGCGCATCTGGCGAAGACGGTCGCGCCCAAGTACGGACTGGACGGCTATGCGGGCCAGTTCCTGCCGTACGAGGGGCTGACCGCGAACGTGGTCGAGGCGGTGCAGTCGGCGGGCGGTTCGGTGCTCGCCGGCGAGGGCACGCGGGTGACCGTGGACTCCCCCGCGGCCCGCCGCGGTCTGTCGTTCCTCCTCGACGGGGTACGCGAGGGGTGGATCCCCCGGCAGGCCCTGACGTACAAGGAGGAGGAGTCCCGCAGGTCCTTCCAGGACGGCCGTCTGCTGTTCCTGCGGAACTGGCCGTATGCGTACGCGCTGGCCGGCGACCGGGCCTCGAAGGTGGCGGGGAAGTTCGGCGCGGTGCCGCTGCCGGGCCCCGACGGGCCGGGTGCCAGCGCGCTGGGCGGCTCCAATCTGGCCGTCAACGCGCATTCGCGGCACCCGGAGACGGCCGCCGAGCTGATCTCCTATCTGACCTCCGAACCGGTGCAGCGCCGCGTGCTGACCGAGGGTGCGCTGCCGCCGGTGTGGGCGGATCTGTATGCGGATCCGCAGTTGGTACGGCGGTTCCCGTACCTGCCGACGCTCAAGCGGGCCGTGCTGACCGCCCGTCCGCGGCTGAAGAGCCCGCGCTACGACCAGGTGAGCCTGGCGGTGCAGGCCGTCATGCACGACGCACTGGTGCACCGGCTGAGCACGGACGCCACCGTCGCGCGCCTGGAGCGCGAACTGCGCGCCATCGTCGGCCGCGGCTGACCCTCGCCTGACCTCTCCCCCCTCTTTCCTAGTTACTTGTTAGGTAACGGACGCGCTTCGAAGCGCGCTAAAAGCCGGACAAATCGGGGCACGCGACAAGCAGTTCGTGCCTTTTCGTTGACACCGAAAAGACATGCCTACTTAACATGCATGCATAACAGCGACCCCGGCAGGCCGCACGGCATGCTCATGCAAGAACGGGATCACGGCAGATGCTCATCGCCACCGCAGACAACGGCTCCCCGGCCGACGACGCGCCCTCCCTCTCCCTCACCGGCCCGGCCGCCCCCGCGGTGCGGCCGGCCACCGGGACCACGTCCCCGGACACGGCTCAGCGCTGGTGGCGCGATGCGGTGATCTACCAGGTCTACGTCCGCAGCTTCCTCGACAGCACCGGTGACGGCATCGGCGATCTGGCCGGTGTCCGCACGGGGTTGCCGTACCTGAAGAAGCTCGGGGTGGACGGCATCTGGCTCAGCCCCTTCTACCCCTCCCCGCAGCACGACCACGGCTACGACGTCGCCGACTACCGCGACGTCGACCCGGTCTACGGCGACCTCGCCGAGTTCGACCTGCTGGTGGCCGACGCGCACCGGCTGGGGCTGAAGGTCCTGCTGGACATCGTCCCCAACCACTGCTCCAGCGAGCACCCGTGGTTCCGCGCCGCCCTGGAGGACGGGCCCGGCAGCGAGGCCCGGGCCCTGTTCCACTTCGCCGACGGACGCGGGGCGGACGGTGAACTGCCGCCCAACAACTGGCGGGCGATGTTCGGCGGCCCCGCCTGGTCCCGGATCACCGAGGAGGACGGGACGGCGGGCCAGTGGTACCTGCACATGTTCACGCCCGAGCAGCCCGATCTGAACTGGCGCAACCCGGCGGTGCCCGCCGACTTCGACAAGGTGCTGCGCTTCTGGCTGGACCGCGGCGTCGACGGCTTCCGGATCGACGTGGCCGCGGGGCTCTTCAAGCACCCGGAGCTCCCCGACTCCCCCGACCCGTCGGCCGACGAGCGGACCCGCGACTCGGTCAACCCGCTGGCCTGGAACCAGCCCGAGGTGCACCAGGTGTGGCGCGACTGGCGCGCACTGTGCGAGGAGTACACCGCCCGCGACGGCCGCGACCGGCTGCTGGTCGGCGAGGTCTCGGTGCGCACCCCGAGCGAGCAGGCCGCCTACGTCCGGCCCGACGAGCTGCACCAGGCGTTCTTCTTCCACCTGCTGACCGCGCGCTGGGACGTCGACACCTTCCGCACGGTGATATCCGAGGCGCTGACCGACATCGCGGGCACCGGCTCCACCGTCACCTGGGTCCTCAACAACCACGACCAGGTGCGGACCGTCACCCGGTACGCGACCGAACCCGGCGACCTGCCCGGGGACACCACCCTGGGGCCCGCCCGGGCCCGCGCCGCCGCGCTGCTGATGCTGGCGCTGCCCGGCGCGGCGTACATCTACCAGGGCGAGGAGCTGGGCCTGCCGGAGGTCGTCGACCTGCCGGACGAGGTCCTGACCGACCCGATCTTCCACCGTACGGGCAGCCGGCAGCACATCCGTGACGGCTGCCGGGTGCCGCTCCCCTGGTCCGGGCACGCCTCCCCGTTCGGCTTCACCTCCGGTACCGACGCGGCGCAGCCCTGGCTGCCGCAGCCGGAGTGGTTCGCCGAACACGCCACGGACCGGGCCCTGGCCGACACCCGCTCGTTCTGGCACCTGTACCGCGAGGGTCTCCAACTGCGCCGCAGCCTCCCCCAGCTCGGCGAGGGAACGCTGCGCTGGCTCCCCTCCCCGCCCCAGGTCCTGGCGTTCGAACGCGGCGACGGCCTGGTCTGTGCCGTCAACTTCGGCACCGAACCGGTGGCCGCCCCCGCCCCCGGCGTTCCGCTGCTGGCCAGCGGCGACTGCCCCGCGGGAACGCTGCCCGGCTCCACGGCCGCCTGGTGGATGCACCCCGCCGGGTCCGCGTCCGTACCCGCCCCCCGATAGCCCCACACCCCTCCCCCCGACGCCCCGCCAGTCCTCCCGAAGGGAAAACCACCATGAGACGACCCTCCGTACGACACACCCGAGCCGCCCTCTCCGGCGCCGCCGTGCTCGGCCTGGCGCTGTCCGCCACCGCCTGCGGCGGCGGAGCCTCGGCCGGGGGCGGCAAGCAGGAACTCAGCGGTCAGACGATCACCGTGGCCGGTGTCTGGACCGGCGTGGAACAGACGAACTTCAAGAAGGTGCTGGACGGGTTCTCCGAGAAGACCGGTGCCAAGGTGGTCTTCTCCTCCACCGGCGACAACGTCTCGACCGTCGTCGGCAGCCAGATCGAGGGCGGCAACGCGCCCGACGTCGTGATGGTCCCGCAGGTCGGCGTGCTCCAGCAGTTCGCCAAGAAGGGCTGGCTGGCGCCGCTCTCCCCGGAGATCGCCGCCGAGGCCAAGCAGAACTTCGCACAGGTCTGGAAGGACTACGGCACGGTCGACGACAAGTACTACGGCCTGTACTTCAAGGCCAGCCACAAGTCGACGGTCTGGTACAGCCCGGAGGCGTTCTCGCAGGCCGGGGTGAAGCCGGCGAAGACGTACCAGGAGATGCTGAAGTCGGGCCGGACCCTCTCCGACTCGGGTGTGCCGGCCTTCTCGGTCGCCGGTGAGGCCGGCTGGCCGCTCACCGACTGGTTCGAGAACATCTACCTCTCCCAGGCCGGACAGGAGAAGTACGACCAGCTGGCCGCCCACAAGATCCCGTGGACGGACGCCTCCGTGGTCAAGGCGCTCACCACGCTCGGCAAGCTCTTCGGCGACAAGAACCTGGTGGCCGGCGGCGGTTCGGGCGCGCTGCGCACCGACTTCCCCGAGTCCGTCCAGCAGGTCTTCGGCCCCGAGCAGAAGGCCGCCATGGTCTACGAGGGCGACTTCGTCAGCGCCCTGGTCACCGACGAGCTGCACAAGAAGGTCGGCGAGGACGCCAAGTTCTTCCCGTTCCCGTCGGTCGACGGCGGCAAGGCGCCGGTGGTCAGCGGTGGTGACGCCGCGGTGGTGCTCAAGGCCGGGAAGAACAAGAAGGCCGCGATGGACCTGGTCAAGTACCTGGCCACGCCCGAGGCCTCGGCGATCTGGGCCAAGGCGGGCGGCTACATCTCGCCCAACAAGAAGGTACCGGCGTCCGCCTACCACGACGAGGTCACCCGCAATGCGGCCAAGTCGCTGACCGGTGCCGGGAATTCCGTCCGCTTCGACATGTCCGACCAGGCGCCAGCGGCCTTCGGCGGCACCCAGGGTGCCGGCGAGTGGAAGCTGCTGCAGGACTTCCTGCGCGACCCGTCCGACCCCAAGGGCACGGCGCAGAAGCTCGAAGCGGCCGCGGCCAAGGCGTACGGAAAGTAAGGACCGAGGGCTCCAGCCATGCCTGCCACCACTTCTGCGGTGCCGCCCGCCACCACGCGCGGCGGCCCGCCCCTCCCCCCGGGCGGCACCGACCGCCGGACGGCCGCCGCCCCCGCGCGGCGCGCCGTCCGGCGCCGCCGCCGGATCGCCGCGGTGTTCCTCTTCCCCGCGCTGTTGCTGCTGGGGGCGCTCGTCGCGTACCCCATCGTGTTCTCCGTCATCCGCAGCCTGTACGACGCCTCGGGTGACACCTTCGTCGGGGTCGGCAACTACACCCAGATGTTCCAGGACCCGGCCACGCTGCGGGCCATCCGCAACAGCGCGATCTGGGTCGTCTTCGCCCCCGCACTGCTGACCGGACTCGGGCTGGTCCTGGCCGTGCTGACCGAGAAGATCCGCTGGAAGACGGCGTTCAAGCTGCTGATGTTCATGCCGATGGCGATCTCCTTCCTCGCCGCCGGCATCATCTTCCGGCTCGCGTACGAGCAGGACCCGCAGCGCGGTGTCCTCAACGCGGTCACCGTCGGCATCCACAACACCTTCCAGGGCGAGTCCACCTCGTTCCCGACGGCCAAGGCCCGGATCGGCGACAAGGAGCTGACCAAGCGCCCGGACGGGGGTTACCGCACGGCGCGGCGCACCGACCCCGGTCACGTCGTCAACCTCGGCCTGGTCGGTGTGGCGCCGAAGGACATGCCGCACGCGGCGCGCCCGGCGGCCGGGGCCGCCACGTCCCCGGCCGGACACGGTGAACTGCGCGGTGTGGTCTACCTCGACTTCACCCCCGGCGGTGGCGGCAAGCCCGGCACCGTGGACCGCACCGAACGCGGGCTGCCGAAGCTCACCGTCGAGGCCGTCGACTCCCGGGGGAAGGTGGCGGGCACGGCGACCACCGCGGCCGACGGCTCCTACCGGCTGACCGGGCTGGCCCCGGGGTCCTACGCCCTGCAACTGCCGGCGAAGGACTTCGCCCCGCCGTACGAGGGCATCGCCTGGCTCGGCCCGACCCTCATCACCCCCGCCATCATCGGCGCCTACATGTGGATCTGGACCGGCTTCGCCCTGGTCCTCATCGGCGCCGGGCTCTCCTCGATGCCGCGGGACGTGCTGGAGGCCGCGCGGATGGACGGCGCGAACGAGTGGCAGGTCTTCCGCCGGATCACCGTGCCGCTGCTCGGCCCCGTCCTGGGCGTGGTGTTCGTGACGATGGTGATCAACGTGATGAAGGTCTTCGACCTCGTCTACATCATCGCGCCCGGACCCGTACAGCAGGACGCCAACGTCCTGGCCCTGCAGATGTGGCTGGTCTCCTTCGGCGGCGGCAACAACCAGGGACTGGGCAGCGCCCTCGGCGTCCTGCTGCTGCTCCTGGTGGTGCCGGCCATGGCCCTCAACATCCGTCGTTTCCGCAGGAGCCAGTCATGACCACCGTCCAGCAAACCGTCACGCCGCGCAGGCGGCGGGCCCGCCCGGCGAAGCGGATCAGCCGTGTCGTGATCCAGCTGTTCCTGCTCGTCATCGGCCTGGTCTGGCTCACCCCGGCCGCCGGTCTGTTCGTCTCCTCGCTGCGTACGGAGGAGGCGAACGCCAGCAGCGGGTGGTGGACCGCGCTGACCGCGCCCGGGCGGCTGTCCCTCGACAACTACGCGGCGCTGCTGAAGGATTCGGGCATCGTCCAGGCCTTCTGGAACACCGTGCTGATCTCGGTGCCCACCACGATCGCGGTCGTGGTGATCGCCGCACTGGCCGGCTACGCCTTCGCCTGGATGGACTTCCCCGGCCGGGACTGGATCTTCCTGGTCGTGGTCGCCATGCTGGTGGTGCCGGTGCAGATCGGGCTGCTGCCGGTGGCCAAACTGTTCGGCGCGCTCGGCCTGTTCGGCTCCATCCCCGGCGTCATCCTCTTCCACACCGCGTACGGTCTGCCGTTCGCCATCTTCCTGCTGCGCAACTACTTCGCGGAGATCCCCAAGGAGATGCTGGAGGCCGCCCGGATGGACGGTGGCGGGGAGTGGCGGATCTTCTCCCAGCTGGTCCTGCCGCTGGGCCGCCCGGCCATCGCCAGTCTGGCGATCTTCCAGTTCCTGTGGGTCTGGAACGACATGCTGGTCGCCCTGCTCTTCGCGGACAACGAGTCGCAGCCGCTGACGGTCGCCCTGCAGTCGCAGATGCGCCAGTTCGGCAGCAACATCGGCGTGCTGGCGCCCGGCGCCTTCCTGTCCCTGATCGTGCCGCTGATCGTGTTCTTCGTGTTCCAACGGCACTTCGTCCAGGGGATCATGGCCGGTTCGGTCAAGTAGCTCCGGGGCGCCTCCCCGCCCGCGCGCCAGGGCCCGCTGTCCACCACAGCGGGCCCTGGCGCGTGTCCGTGCTGTTGAGAGGCATGCCCCGGGCGGGAGGGCGTGCGTCACGCCTGCGCGTGGTGGGGTTCCGCCGGCGCGCAGTGGGTCAGCAGTGCCGCGGTCGCGTCGTCGACCACGCGGTAGCGCACCACCCGGCCGTCCTTGTCGCCCTCGACCACTCCGGCGGCGCGTAGCAGGCGCAGTGCCTGGGAGACCGCGGTGTCCTTCATGCCGGTGGCGACCGCCAGGTCGGAGACGGCGACGGGGCCGGCCCGGTGGAGGGCGAGCAGCAGGGCCAGGCGCCCGGGATCGGCGAGCAGCGCGAAGCGGTCGGCCCAGGCCCGTACCTCGCCCGGCTCACCGATGGCGGCGATGGCGTCGCAGACGCGGTGGCCGTCGATGGTGCGGTGGTCGGCGCGCTCGGCCGGGACGAGATGCATGGGGACATCTTCGCAGGTCGCAGAGTGTGATCTTGGATACCTGCACAGTTGTGCAGGCTTGAAGGGATCGCCGGACGCCCCGTAGGGTTGGCGGGCCGTGGTGCTCGGGAAGACCGGTGACGGACCTCGTGGTCCCAGTCCGGAGCGGCCCTCGCCACTGTGATCGGGGAGTTTCCGGCCCTTTCCGTACGCGCACGGCGCGGGTACGGCGCCACTGACCGCAGCCTGCGGCCGGGAAGGCGGGGACGGACGCGTGCACCCTTCCCCAAGCTCCGAAGGAGCAGGGTGGTACCCCAAAGCCAGGAGACCGGCCACGGCATCTCACGAAGTGATCCACGAGGTGCTGGAGCGTGACCGCCGGATGGCCCTGTCCACCGATACCCCGACCACCCCTGCCCCCGTCGCCGCGTTCCGCTGGCGCCGGCAGGACACCGTCCGCACCGCGGGCCTGATGGCCGTCATAGCGGGGCTGCACGTCGTCGCCTTCGGCGTGCTGTTCCTGCTCGTGGTCCCCTACCACTACGCCGTCGGCAGCCAGGTCTTCGGCGTCGGACTCGGCATCACCGCCTACACCCTGGGCATGCGGCACGCCTTCGACGCCGACCACATCGCCGCGATCGACAACACCACCCGCAAGCTGATGGCCGACGGCAAGCGTCCGGTGTCGGTGGGCTTCTGGTTCGCCCTCGGGCACTCCAGCGTCGTCGTCGTGATGGCCGCCCTCGTCGCCGGCGGCGCCCAGCTCGCCGGCATCCTCCTCAACGACGAATCCCGCACCCACCAGATCCTGGGCACCATCGGCACCACGGTCTCGGGCACGTTCCTCTACCTCATCGCCGCCCTCAACCTGATCGCGCTGACCGGGATCTGGCGGGTGTTCCGCGGTATGCGCGAAGGCCGTTTCAACGAGACCGAGTTGGAGCAGCAGCTGGACTCCCGGGGCTTCATGAACCGCTTCCTGGGCCGGTTCACCCGCTCCATCTCCCGCCCCGGCCAGATGTTCCCGCTCGGTTTCGTCTTCGGCCTGGGCTTCGACACCGCGACCGAGGTGACGCTGATGGTGATGGCGGGCAGCGGCGCCGCGGCCGGCGTGCCCTGGTACGCGATCCTGTGCCTGCCGCTGCTCTTCGCCGCCGGGATGAGCCTGTTCGACACCCTCGACGGCACCTTCATGAACTTCGCCTACCAGTGGGCGTTCTCCAACCCGGTCCGGAAGGTCTACTACAACCTCACCATCACCGGCCTGTCCATCGCCGTCGCCCTCTTCATCGGCACCATCGAGCTGGTCACCGTGCTCCACGACAAGCTGGGCCTCAACGACCCGGTGACCGGCTGGATCTCCGGACTCGACCTCGACAACGTCGGCTTCATCATCGTCGGGCTGTTCGTGGTGGTGTGGGCCGCGGCGCTGGCGTACTGGCGGCTGGCCGGCGTCGAGAAGCGCTGGGCGGCGCGCTCGGCCGGCAACGGCTGAGGCGTCGTTCCGCCGCCGCACCGGAAGGGGGCACGCACCATAGGGGTCGGGAGCCCGTCGAGTTCCCCGGGGACGCAAAACCTTGGGGAGTTCACCGCTCGTCGCCGGTCGTCCCCTGGTGGGCGGTTCGCGCAGCAGACGGATCAGGTCGTCCGCCCCGCCCGGTAGAAGTGCCCGCCGGGCAGGGTGAGCGTGCGGACGGGGGGGTGGGTGTCGCGGCTCTGGGGGCCGGGCGGTAGCGGGCGGAGGGGACGAGCCGCCGGAGTACCGGGGCCCGCCCCCTCCTCGTGGGCGCGGCCGCGAGGGCCGGACGGCTCAGCGCACCTCCTGGATGCGGATCAGGTTGCCCGCCGGATCGCGGAAGGCGCAGTCGCGGACGCCGTACGGCTGCTCGGTCGGCTCCTGGACGACCTCGGCGTCGCCTGCCTGCAGCCGCTCGAAGGTGCCGTCGAGGTCCTTGGTGGCCAGCAGGATCCAGCCGTAGGTGCCCTTGGCCATCATCTCGACGATGGTGCGGCGCTCGTCGTCGGTGATCCCGGGGTCGGCGGCCGGCGGGGCCAGGAGGATCGACGTGTCGGGCTGGCCGGCGGGGCCGACCGTGATCCAGCGCATCGTGCCCTGCCCGACGTCGTTGCGGACCTCGAAGCCGAGGGTGTCGCGGTAGAAGGCCAGGGAGGCGTCCGGATCGACGTGCGGGAGGAAGCTCGTGTGAATCGTGATGTCCATGGCTCTCACGCTAGAGGCGCTCGGTGACCTGCGCTTCTCGATTCCTGATCGGTCTGGTCACCTGTTTCGCCACGCACGGCGGCAGCTCCGCCGGCGCGAGCGCCGCCTGGCGCCGGTAGACACTGGGCGCCATCCCCACCAGCTCGGTGAAGCGCGTGCTGAAGGTGCCCAGCGACGAGCAGCCGACCGTGAAGCAGACCTCGGTGACGCTGAGGTCGCCCCGGCGGAGCAGCGCCATCGCGCGCTCGATGCGCCGCGTCATCAGATAGGCGTACGGCGACTCGCCGTACGCCAGCCGGAACTGCCGGCTGAGATGCCCGGCCGACATGTTCACGCCACGCGCGAGCGCCTCGACGTTCAGCGGCTGCGCGTACTCCCGGTCGATCCGGTCGCGGACGCGGCGTAGCAGCGCGAGATCGCGCAGGGACTGCGCCGTGGTGGGTCTGCTGGTCACCTGCGCGATCGTGCCACGTTCCGGCGGCGTTGCCCAGCGCCGCCCGCGCCCCGCAGCCCTCGGGGCGCGCCGGTCACTTCCGCCAGCCGCGCAGCGTGGCCTGGATCGTCGACCGGAACGTGGACTCGGCGGTGGCCGTGTCGAGCGCCCCGGCCAGTTCGAGGGTCACGAGCCCGTGCAGGGTCACCCAGAGCGAGAGCGCGATCGGGGTCGCCTCACCGGCGAGGACGGATGCCGCCAGGGCCCGGTCGATCGCCGCGAGGAGCGGCCGGACGGGGTCGCTGGTCCCGACGGCGCCCGACGGATCGAAGGACTGCACTCCGCCGAACAACACCGTGTACAGATGGCTGTGTTCGCGCCCCCATCGCCGGTACGCGACGGCCAGCGCGTAGAGGTCGGCGAGCGGGTCCTCGGAGGTCGGTGCCGCGGACAGGTCCTGGAACAGGCCGGCGACCGCCCTGTCACGCACTTCCCCGATCAGCCCGTCCTTGCCGTCGAACAGCGAGTACACCGCCGTCGTCGACGTCCCGGCGGCCGTGGCCAGGGCGCGGACCGTCACCAGCTCCGGCGGCCGGGTGGCGAACATCTCGGTCGCGCACGCCACGAGCCGCTCTTTGACGGTCTCGTCGTTCGTTCTCGGCCTGCCCACGGAGACCAGCCTAGCCATCTCTGATAACGTCGTTTTAAAACATCGTTCTGAAACACCGTTCGGAAACGCTGCCCGGAAACGCTGCTCGGAAACGACGCCGGGAAACTCCTCTCTTCCACCGGATCCAGAAAGGGACGTCGCCATGCCGCCCTCCGCCCTACGTCTCGTCCGCTTCTCAGGTCGCCTGCTACGGGCCCTGGTCGCCGTCGCGGGGCTGGTCCTCGTCTTTCTCGCGCTCCTCGTCCTCACGGACGGCGCCGGCTCGGGGCTCGCCGCATGGCTGACGACCCTGGGGCTCGCACTGGTCCTCGCGCTGTGGCGGGGCCGGCGCCGTACCGGGCCGGCGCGGCTGGTGCCCTTCCTGCCGGTGGTCGTCGCGGCGGCACTGACGGCGTCGGTCTGCCTCCCGACCGTCCCCTCGCCGCGGCGCTACCCGCCCGCCCTGCCCTTCGTGGCCACCCAGCACTGGCGCCTGGCCACGGGCAGCCGGGTCGCGGTGTACCACTATCCGCCCGCGCACGCCGCCACCCGGCACCCCATACCGTTCGTCTACCTCAACGGCGGACCGGTCCGCGGCATCTCGGTGCTCGACCACCGGTTCCTTCAACTGCTGGCGCGCCGGGGCTACGACGTCTACACCTACGAGCAGGCCGGCGGCGGACGGAGCGACCTGCTCCCCATGGAGCAGTACACGATCTCCAGGTCGGTCCGCGATCTCTCCGCCTTCCTCGACCGCCTGGGTCACGGAAGGGCCGACGTCCTCGGATTCTCCTCGGGCGGCGCCGTGCTCACCCGCGCCCTGGCCGACCCGCGCGTCGCCGCCCGCGTCCACCGCGCGATCATCGCCGAACCCGGCCCGATGGACGGACCCACCGCGCGGATCACCGGCCACAAGGGCCGGAAGTCCGCCCGCGGCCTCGCACCGGCCATGACCGGCCCGCGCTCGACACGCCTCCCCCGTTACGCCGTCGCCTTCGGGCTCATGCGACTCGGGCTCCTCACCCCGGACACCGGGCTGCTCGCACAGGCCGAGGGCGCCAACGCGTTCACCGCCGCCGACCTCGGCGACGACACCGCATCCGCCTACTGCGCACGGGACGCGCACCGGATCCCGGTCGAGGACACACCACGGAACTTCTCCTTCAGTCCGGCCGCCAGCCTCCGCATCCAGCAGACCGTCAAGGACTCGGCCTCCCTCGCCCCGCAACTGCGGCGCTCCCGGACCCCCGCGATGCTCATGATCGCCGAGTGCTCCTCCCAGATCCGCCAGTGGGAGACCGCCGTCCTCGCCAACGACCCCGCCGTCCGGCGCACGCAGTACATGCCCGGCGTCGGACACCACATGTGGAACGGCCTCGACGCCAACAACGAGCGGGCCTACGCCACCATCACCGCGTTCCTCCGGAACGAACCGGCACCCCTCCCCGACTACCCGACGCGTAGCGGGATCCCGGCCTTCCTTCGTGAGCACAGGTGACGGCGGGACGCGGGCCGCGCGGACGCCGAAAGATCAGCCAACTCGCCTGACAAGACGGCGCGTTCGGGCTACGGAAACGCTCTGAGGGGGATACGGACCAGGATTTCCCGGACGCCCGCGCCCAGGCCGGAAACGACCTCGCCGCCCGCCCACGCCGCCGAAGGGGCCAGGAACACGGCCCCGGTTGCCAGGACGGCGACGGCCGCGCCCACGCTGGCGGCGTAGTCGTCCTGGTGGGTGATGACCTTCAACTGCACCCGGAGGTCCCCGGACACCTGTGCCTCGCCCTCGGTCACCGGCTGGGACTTGAAGACGCGCATGCTCCCGGTGTAGATCAGCGCCCGTTCCGCCGGGTCGAACTCGACCCGGAGGAAGGACGTTTCGTCGCCGATGGTTCCGCCGATCCGGGGCGTGCCGTCGAGGCCCACGCGCAGGCTGACCGCCTCGTACAGCGACCCGATCGCGGCCCTGGACTCCGACCGCAACCGGGAGCAGAGCAGGTCCAGGGCGACGCCCCCGACGGCGCGTGCGGTGCCGGAGGCGACCGCCGCATCCAGTGCCTTGAAGTCGGGGGAGACCTCACAGCCGAGATCGTAGGCCTGCTGGCTCCAGGAGACCTTCAGCGGCCCGTTGACCCACAGCTCCACGCGGATGCCGGGGCCGTCCCATTCCGCGACCTGCCCCTGGAGCGTGTAGACCAGGGACGGCCAGGGGGCGACGCTCTCCGGCAGTTCGGTGACCTCGTAGGTCGAGACGGAGAGCAGCAAGGGGACGCCTTCTCCGCCGGGAGTGTGGTCCGGATCGACCAGCTCCATCAGACGGGCCCAGGTGGCCGCTCCCACGTCCACCCGGGCGTCGGCGATCAGACCGTCCTGGACCGTCTGAAAGGTGCGGATCGCCTCGCAGAGCTCGTGCGAGGCGTTCCCCTCCCCGATCGGGGGGAGCTCGTCCAGTGATGTCCCGCCGGCGGGCAGGCCGACGGCATCCAGGAGTTCGGCGACCTCCTGCTGGTCAGAGGCGTGGTTGGGGCACTGGGTGCCCGCGTTCGTGAGGCCGACCGCCTCGCGCAGTCCCCATGACATGGCCGTTTCCCTCGTCCGGTGGCGCGCACGGCGTCGAGGAGCGATTCATGACCTCGCGCTCCTGGTGCCCCCACTCGGACCCGGGGCCCACCGGCGCACTTCCACCGTACGACGCCCAGGGGCCGCAGGCAGCTCGACCCGGTCGGCCCCGCTCGGCACTCCGTTCCGCCTCAGAACTCCGTCTCCGTGAGTTCGGTGGAGAGTTCCCAGAGGCGGGCGGCGGATTCGGGGTCCGTGGCCCAGGGTTTGACACCGCCGACGAGCATGTCGTCGGTTTCGGCCGGGTCCGCGATGTCGCAGTCCTGGCAGTAGGCACCGCCGTACGCATCGAGAAGCGGGGAGGTCGCGGCCCAGACCGCGGTGGCTGCGCCCTGTTGCGGTGTCTTGAAGCCGTCGGCCGGCTCGCCGTCGGGGGTGATCCAGCCGTGCGCGAGCCACTCGTCGCGCGGGACGTGGCGTTGCAGCGGAGTGAGGATGCTGCCCGGGTGCACGGCGAAGGCATGCAGGCCGTTCGCCGCGCCGAGGCGGTCGAGATGCCGCGCGAAGAGGGCGTTGGCGGTCTTGGACTGGGCGTAGGCGAGCCAGCGGTCGTAGCCGGTACGGAAGTGGAGGTCGTCCCAGCGGATGTCGGACAGGAAGTGCCCCGACGAGGCCACGGCCACCACCCGGGAGCCGGGGGCGAGACAGGGGCGGAGGCGGTTGACGAGCGCGAAGTGCCCGAGGTGGTTGACGGCGAAGTGGGCTTCCCAGCCGGGCCCGATGCGCGTTTCCGGGCAGGCCATGATTCCCGCGTTGTTGATGACGATGTCGAGGGTGCGGCCGGTCTGCAGGAAGCGGTCGGAGAAGGTCCGGACGCTGTCCAGGTCGGCCAGATCGAGTGCCAGGACTTCGGCCCCGGGGACGTCGCGCAGGGCGCCCTCGGCGGTGTCCGCGCGCCGGGCCGGAACGATGACCCGGGCTCCGGCGCGGGCCAGGGCGCCCGTCGCCTCCAGGCCGAGTCCGGAGTATCCGCCGGTGACCAGCGCGGTGGTGCCGGTCAGGTCGATGCCGGCGAGGACGTCGTCGGCCGTACTGTGCGCGCCGAATCCCGTGCCGATCTTCTGCTGCTTGGTGATCATGCGGACGACGCTAGAAGCTTGAGTGCACGCTAGGTCAAGGTACGGTTCGCTGCCCGAGAGAGGATGGAGGACGGACCGGATGGATGAGACCGCGAACGGCATGTCCATAGGCAGGGTCGCCGAGTTGACCGGCATGAGCGTCCATGCGCTGCGGTTCTTCGAACGCGAAGGGCTGTTCCTGCGGGAGATCCCGCGTTCCGCCGGTGGCCAGCGCGTCTATGCGCAGACGGATGTGGACTGGCTCGCGCTGTGCGACCGGCTGCGCGCCTCGGGCATGCCGATCGCCAGGATCAGGAAGTTCGCCGACCTCGTCCGCTCCGGTACGGGCAACGAACCCGACCGGCTGGCGTTGCTGCGCGAGCACGAGCGCAACGTGGAAGCGAAGATCGCGGATCTCCAGGCGTGCCTGGACGTCATCCACACCAAGGTCGTGACCTACGAGCAGCACCTTCGCGACGGCACCGCCGCGGGGGTGTGGGCCCCTGCGTCTCCGCCTCCGCCCTCGGACGCGGTGGCCGAGGAGCCGAAGGAGCGCTGAGGCAGCCCGGGCCGGTGCGCCCCGCCGGCCCGGTGCCCGGCCGGCGGGGTGGCCGGCCGGGCACCGCACTACGTATGTGTGCCGGGGGCGGTGCGCCCCGGCGGGGGCCTCAATCCCCTGCGCCCATGGGTCAGTTGGTGCAGGTGTCGAGCATGGAGGCGAGGGCGGTCTTCTCCTTGTCGGTGGTGGTGAGCTTCCAGACGGACTTGATGTGGGTGTAGTCCTTGGCGTAGGTGCACCAGAAGGCGTGGTTCGTCGGCTTCCAGTCGGCCGGTCCGCTGTCGCTCTTGGAGCTGTTGGAGGATTCCGAGGCAATCAGGAGCTGGGGGTCCTTGAGGTCATTGCCGAAGTCCTTGCGCTGGTCGGCGCTCCAGGTGTCGGCGCCGGAGCGCCAGGCCTCGGCGAGCGGGACCATGTGGTCGATGGTGGCCTGGGCGACGTCGGTGACGGTGGTGTCGTCGTAGGCGGAGTACCAACTGCCGCTGCTCGGCTGGCAGTCGGCCCCCTCGCCGACGACGTTCTTGCGGTCGCGGGCGAGGACGTCCTGACGGGTGGTGCAGCCGTCGGGCTGCTTGGCCCATATGTCGAACTTGTCGCGGGCGTAGCCGTCCATGGAGTGCGGGGGCGCGACGGTGAGGGCGGCGAGTTCGGCACGGGCGGTGGACGTCGAGGGCGGCGCGGGCGGTTCGGCCAGCGCGGGCGCGGCGGTCAGGCCGACGAGGGTGACGGAGGCGGCGGACAGACCGAGAACGGCACGGCGCATGGGGTCTCCAGAAGTGTGGGGGTTGGAGAGACACTTCAGGGAACCGCACAACGGGGGCCGGGCGCTACGCGCGTTGAATGAACATGACACGCTCATTTACCGTTCATTACCTACGCGTTGGAAACCGCCGCCCGGAGGTCAGCGGGTGGCGCCGCTCCAGTACGCGTCGTCCCAGCGCAGGACGTCGGGGCTGAACTCGACCTCGATACGGTCGGCGGCAGCGGGCGGCAGCGAGAAGGCGTACTTCCCGACGGCCTTCCTGCCGGGCAGGACGTAGCCGGTGAGGACCTTCTGCCGGCCGCTTCCGTCGATCACCAGCTCCGCCGAGGCGCCGTCGGCGTCGTTGACGTCGGGCAACCCGGTCTCGATCGAAACCCGTTGCTTTCCCGTGTTGACCACCGTGACCGTCACCTCAACGGCCTTGTTGCCCTTGGCGTGGCCGTTGGCGAATGCGTCCGGGACGAACGGCTTCGGCTTGGCGACGGTGACCTTCAGTCCGTCGCCGAAGGTGTACGGCTCGCCGAAGGACAGGTGCCGGGCCGCTTCGCCGGCTGCCGCCGCCTCCTTCTCCTTCTTGACCTCCTTGACCTTCGCACGGGCGTGGTCGACGACGTGCTCGACCGCCACGACGGTGAAGGCCGCGCCACCGGCCGCGATCAGCAGGCCGACGATGCCCATGACGAGACCGCTGAGGGCCATGGCCCGGTTGGTGGCCAGCCCCTTGCGCGCGTGGCCCAGTCCTATGGAGCCGAAGATCAGCGCCAGCAGGGCGGGCAACCAGGAGATCCAGAACAGGATGATGAACACGCCGAGACCGATGCCCACGAGACCGAGCACCAGCGCCGTGATGCCCATGCCGTTACGGGGCTGCGCGGTCTGCGCCGGGTACGGCAGGCGGGGCACCTCACCCGCTGCGGACGAGGGCGGGGCCCACGGATCGTGGTCCAGCGGCTGTCTCCCCGCGGACGAGGAGCCGTCGGAAGAGGTGGGCGTGGTCATGCGAATCCCTTCGGGCAACGAGGCACTCGGACCTGCCCGAGTAGTTTTCGATTTTATTGCCTCACTCCCGGACCAGCGAAGATGCCGATAGGCAGGACATTTACTGCCAATTGGGCAAATCTCGATGTGAGCTCCGCCGGAACTGCACCTGGATGCGACGTGACAGTGGGACATGTACCCATGTCGCCGTAGATTCTGGGCGACGGGGAGATCATCGGGCCTGTCCACGGCTCCCCCTTCGGCTTTCGCGGAACGCCCGCTCCAGCAGGCGTTCCCGTCTTCAGTTTTTTTGGGGGGCACCGTGCGGCACGGCCGCATATCCATCCGCGTATCCATCCGCAGATCCGTCTGCGCCGGTCCCGCCGTCCTTTCACTGGCGCTCGGGCTGTGGGGCATCACACGCGAGCACAGCATGTGGCGGGACGAGGCAGCGACCTGGCAGGCAGCGCATCGGTCGCTGACCGCGATAGCGCACATGGTCGGCCAGGTCGACGTCGTCCACGGCCTGTACTACGCGGTGATGCACACCGTCTTCGCGCTCTTCGGCGACAGTCTGGTGACCCTGCGGCTGCCCTCGGTGCTCGCCACCGCCCTCGCGTGCGCACTGACCGCGCTGGTCGGCGCCCGACTCTCAACTCCCGTGGCGGGAACGGCCGCCGGGCTCGCCCTGGCGATGGTACCGGCGGTGCAGGAGCACGCCCAGGAGGGGCGGTCGTACGCCCTCGTGCTCGCCTTCGTCGTACTCGCCACGTGGTTGCTGGTGAGCGCCCTCGAACGGCCGGACGGCCGGCGGTGGGCCGGCTATGCGGCGGCCGTGCTGATCGCCGCCTGGCTCAACTGGTTCTCGCTGTTCGCGCTGGTCGCGCACGGCGTCACGTTGGTGTGCGTGCGGCCCGACCGAACCCGCGCTTCAGGGTGGGCACTTGCCGCCTCGGCAGCCGTTGCCGCGGCCCTGCCGGTGATCCTGACCAGCCGTGCGCAAGCCTCGCAGATCTCCTGGATCAAGCCGCTCGGCTGGTCGACGGTCCTCGGTGTGCTGATCACCGGGGCGATCGCGGCCCTCTGCACGCGTCTGCCGCAGGCACGCGGTTCGGCGAGCACGCGCGAGGCCGGGCCCGGCCCGCGCCTGAACCTCGCGGTCGTCGCACTCCCCCTCTGCGCGGTACCCCAGGTCGGCCTGGCGTTGATCTCCCTGGTCAAACCCCTCTACGTGACCCGCTACGTACTGTTCGCCTACGCAGGTCTCGCGCTGCTGATCGGCGCCCTGCTCGCCGCGATCGTCGCACGTCTCAGAGCGGACGCCCGGGTGCTGCTCCCCGTCGCCGTCGCCCTCGCCCTCCTGGCGCTGCTGCCGTTCGAGCTCCGTCTGCGTACCGAACAGAGCCGTATCGACGACGTGTTCAGCGCGGCGGCCAGGGTCGGCCGGATGCGCGGCACCGCCGACGGCGTCCTCTACATTCCCGCCGCGCGCCGCGACACCGCTCTCGTATCGCCGCACGCATTCGCCGGCCTGCGGGATCTGGCCCTGGCCCAGGGGCCGGTGGAGTCAGGCACGCTGAAGGGCATAGAGGCCGGACCACGCGCCATAGAGCGCGCCATGCTGGGCGCACGGCGCATCGTGCTCGTCACCGATCCCGGACCGCGCCAGGCCGACTCCGCCCGCGACCTCACCAAGCAGCGGGTGCTGGACGAACGTTTCGTGCGCTGCTCGGCCAGCGTCGACCGGGGCCGCCAAGTGAGCCTCTACGAACGTGGGAAGTGTCACCGAACGGGACAATGAGCCGTATGGACACCTTCCTGGAGACCGCACGGATGGCACTGCGCCCGCTCACCGCAGGAGATCTCGACCGACTGGTCGAGCTGAACGCCGATCCCGAGGTGATGCGGTACCTCAACGGCGGGCGGCCGACGCCGCGCGAGACGGTCCGCACCCAGTCCCTGCCGCGCCTGCTGCGCGTCTTCCCGGCGACCGGGACCGTCGGCTACTGGGCCGCCGAGACCAAGGGCTCCCAGGAGTTCCTCGGCTGGTTCGAGTTCCGTCCCGTCGAGGAGGACAGCCCGGCCGTCGTCGAGCTCGGCTACCGCCTGCGCCGGGCGGCCTGGGGCCGGGGCTACGCCACCGAGGGCGCACGGGCGCTGATCCGCAGGGGATTCACCGAGCTCGGTGTCCACCGGGTGACCGCGCGCACGATGGCCGTCAACGCCGCCTCCCGACGTGTGATGGAGAAGGCGGGCCTGCACCACGTCCGCAGCTACTTCGCCGACCGGCCCGAAGTCATCGCCGGTTCCGAGCACGGCGAGGTGGAGTACGCCCTGACCAGGGCCGAGTGGGAACAGCAGACGGCGGGTCAGTGGTCCGCCACCAGGAGCCGGTAGCCGACGTCGAGGGCGTCACGCGCGAGCAGGTCGGCGTAACGGGGGCCTGCCACCGGCCGGTCGCCACGTCGTCGGCGAGCGCCGCCAGGCGGGGGAAGGGCCGGTGCCCTCTCGGACACCGGACCTCATGTGACGTACCGTGACCGGTCAGTTCGCTGTTACGGCGCCATCTCGTACGTCCCGGCCAGCGCCTCCACGCGCTCCCACACGCGGGCCGAGCGGGCTTCGTCGGTGACCGGGCGGCGGACCGCGCCCAGGGCCCAGGTCTGCTGTGCCTCGGTGGCGGAGTCCTTGCCGTGCAGTTCGACGGCGTGGGCGGAGAAGTCGCGTACGAGGACGGCGAAGAGTTCGTCCAGCACGTCCTCGTCGAGGGTGGTGAGCCGGGCCTGTTCCAGGATCAGCTGGCCGTGCACGACCAGGGCGAAGAGCTGGCCGACGGCGAGCAGGAGGTCCAGGTCGCGGCTCTGCTTCTCGTCGGGGGCGGCGGTGGTGACGAACTCGCAGAGGGCGTCGGCCTGTTCGCGGAAGCGGGCGACGTTGGGGAGGTGGGCGTGGGCGTCGTAGGCGGTGCGCCAGTCGTGGAAGCGGATGGCGCCCAGGCCGCGGGCCGGACCCTGACGGAAGAGGAAGGCGTCGTCGGCCGCGTCGAGGCGGGTGGGCACGGGCGGGTACTCGGCCGGGGCGAGCAGGTGGTTGCCCATGAACTTGAGGATCAGGGCGAGGTTGACGTGGACGGTGCCCTCCAGCTTCGGCAGGCCGCGGATCTCGGTGGCGGCCTGGGCGAAGTAGGTGTCCTTCTCGAAGCCCTTGGCGGCGATCACGTCCCACATCAGGTCGATGACCTTCTCGCCCTCGGTGGTCACCTTCATCTTCGTCATGGGGTTGAAGAGCAGGTAGCGGCGGTCGTCGGGGCCGGCGGAACGGAAGTAGTCGACGGCGCGGTCGCTGAACAGCTTCATGCCGATGAGGCGCACGTAGGCGTCGGTCAGTTCGCGGCGCACGTGCGGGAACGCGGTGACCGGGCGGCCGTAGAGGATGCGGTTCTGGGCGTGGGTGACGGCCTCGTACATCGCGTGCTCGCAGATGCCGATGGCGCCGGTGCAGAGGTTGAACTTGCCGACGTTGACGGTGTTCAGGGCGGCGTCGAAGGCGGCGCGGCCGGTGTGCAGGATGTCGTCGGGGCCGACCGGGTAGTTCTCCAGGCGGAACTCGCTGACGTACTTGGAGGAGTCGACGACGTTCTTCACCAGGTGGTACGCCTCGTGGCGGCTGTCGGCGGCGAAGAAGACGTAGCCGTCCGGGCCCTCGATGTCGGTGCGGCGGCCGAAGACGGAGACCAGGCCGGCGGCGTTGCCGTTGCCGATGTAGTACTTGGAGCCGGTGGCGCAAAAGCCGCCGGCGCCGTCGGGCTCCAGCAGCATGTCGGTGGAGTAGATGTCGGCGCCGTGCGCCTTCTCGGACAGGCCGAACGCGAACACCTCGCCCTGGTCGAGGAGTTCGGCCGCGCGGGCGCGGACGGTGGCGTTGTCGCTCTGCCAGACCGGGCCGAGGCCGAGGATGGTGACCTGCCAGGCGTACCAGTAGTCGAGCCCGTAGAAGCCGAAGATCTCGTTGAGGGCGGCGATGCGGGCGGTGTCCCAGCGCTTGTCCGGCTGCCCCTCGCCGGCGGCCGAGGCCGGGGTGAGGAAGGTCGCGAACAGCCCTTCCTCGGCGGAGAATTCGAGGAAGTCCGCCAGCCAGGCACGGGAGCGGTAGTCCTCGATCAGCTTGCGCTTGCCGCGGCTCTCGAACCAGTCGACGGTGGCGCGCAGCAGCCTGCGGGTCTCGGGGTCGAAGTGCGCCGGGTCGTAGGTGTGCGGGTTGAACAGCAGCTGGTCGGCCATGGAGGGTCGCCTTCCGGGGGTCGGTGGTTGAGGGGTCGGGTTACGGGCCGTTCAGACGGACGGTGGTGTCGCGCCGAGCCGGCGGAGGGTGTCGAGGACGTCGTCGAGCCAGGCGAGCGTCATCCGCTCGTAGGCGATGCCGCCGCGCAGCACCACGTGCTGGAGCTGCTGTCCGGCGTCGGGTGCGGTGGGGGCGTCGGGGCCGGTGAAGTCGCGCCGCTCGCCCGCGAGATAGTGCGCGAGGCGGTCGGTGTGGGCCCGGTGGTGCCGTTCGACCTCGCGGATCAGCGCGGAGGGATCGTCGAAGGCCGCACCGCGGATCTTCACCGCGAGGTCGTGCCGGACGCTTTCGGGTTCGATCGGTTCGTGCAGCCACTCGGAGAGGGCGGCCCGGCCGCGGGCGGCGACGGAGTACTCCTTCTTGTCCGGCCGGCCCTGCTGCGGCACCTCACGGACGTCGATCCAGCCGTCGCTCTCCATGCGCTTGAGCACGCGGTAGATCTGCTGGTGGGTGGCGGTCCAGAAGTAACCGATGGACCGCTCGAAGCGCCGGGACAGCTCATAGCCGGAGCCCGGCCGCTCCAGCAGCGAGACGAGGATCGCGTGTTCGAGCGCCATGCCCCGATCCTTCTATGCAACTCGTTGCATAAACAAGAGGCGCCGGCCGGGTGAGACCCGGCTCACCCTGACGACATCTCGGATCCGTTCCCGGCCGCGCCGTGAGCCAGACGGTCACCCTTGCGATCTGGGATGATCGCCACGTGCTGCGAAGTGTTCAGATCACCGCCGAACTCGCCCACCTCTCAGGGGGCGAGGGCTTCCACAACCTGCACTGGCAGAAGAAGCTGGCGTTGAGCCTGGATTGCTTCATCTGCGGGCGCACCGGGCGCACGACCAGCTTCCAGTACGGGCAGGAGCACGCTGCCTGCTCGGGGGACGACGCGCACCCGGTGCATCCCGCTGCCGCCCGGATCGCCGCCTTCGACGTCACCAACGAGCAGCACCGGACGACGCTGCGGGCCGTCGTCGACTACTGGTGGGCGCCGTTCCACGACGCGAAGCGGGATCGGCCGTCGACCGCGCTGACGCGCGCCGTGGGTCCGCCTGTTCCTCGGGTACTCCTGCCCGCAGGCCGGAGAGTCCGGAGCGTTCAGCATGCAGACCAACATGGCCAGGCCGGTGCAGGACGCCTGCGGCCACTGCGCCGAGCCGCTGGCCAGGAGCGAGCAGGCACCGGCTGTCCGGCTCCTCACATGAGCTGCCGCCCGGTCCAGATGATCTTGCCTTCGGGGGTGTAGCGGGCGCCCCAGCGGTCGGCGAGGGGTGGGCGACCAGGTACCGGCCGCGGCCGCCGTCGTCCGTGGTGGCGGCGTGGCGCAGATGCGGTGCAGTGCGGGGCCGGGCGCCGGCGGTCTGCTCGCTCTCACGTCGGGCCTGCAGTACCTGCACCACGCCCGCGGCCGCGACCAGCGCGCTCACGATGGCCGACATCAGGAGGGAGACCTGTCCGGCGACGCTGGACCGGCCTTCGTTCCGTGGCGTGGGCCTCGGCTCGTCGGGCGAGCGCGGCGCGCACGCGGCGGAGCCGGATTTGAGCGCTTTTCAGCCACGTATGGATACATGTCCCACGGAGTGCGTTGCGCGCCGGGCGCCGTCGCGCGCACCACGGCAGACGAAAGCCTCGCCGGCGTGACGTTCACCATAGAAAAATCTCGAAAATCCAGGGCAACTGCCCGGTTTCACGGAATCGTCCCCTCCGGTTGCCCGGTCAACCGATTGCCGGGCAGCGGCGGATCGCTGGGCGTCATGGCTGCTCAGCCTTACGATCAGCGCCTGCCGCACCGCGTACCCCCATACCGCGACGGCTCGTATTGCTTTCCTCACTTCCTTTCTTGATCCAGAAGAAGGCTTCATGAAGCTTCGTCGTGCCTTGACGGCGGTCGCCGCGACCGCAGTGCTGCCGCTCGCCCTCACCGCCTGCGACTCCGGCGGCTCCGACCACCCGTCGTCCGACGCCTCCGCAGGTCACAAGGGGGCCTCGGACGCCGCCGGGCCGAACGCCGGCCTGCTCAACGGCACCCGGCTGAAGGCTCTGCTGCTCCCGGTCGGCGAACTGCCCAAGGGGTACAAGGCCGATCCGCACGCCACCCGCGACTCGGGGACCGCCATGGCGCCCGCCTCGTCGAAGGCGCCCCTCGACCTGGCCGGCGCCTGCCCGAAGCTGGAGGCCAGCGCCTGGATCCAGACCGCCGGTATCGAAGGAGCCGCTTTCGCCCAGGGCGACTTCGCGAACGCCGCCCAGGAGGAGTTCAACCAGGAAGTCGACAGTTTCCGGGGCAAAGACGCGCAAACGGTCATGCTGCGGCTGGGCCAGGTGCTCCGGCACTGTGCGCACTTCACGGACAAGTCCAGCGGCACCAGCGCCGCGGTGACGATCAAGACCACCACCGTCCCGAAGACGGGTGACGAGACCCTCAAGGCCGTCCTCACCGCCCCTGAGTGGGAAGGCGGCACCACACTGGTGGCGTCCCGGGTCGGCAACGTCGTGATCACCACCTTCTACAACGTCCAGTCCGACGACAAGGGCGCCGCCGGCCTCGATCTGACCAAGAAGATCGTGGCGAAGGTGCAGAAGGCGAAGTAGTCGGCCCGGCGGCCTACGCGACGTGGTCGAGCAGCGCCCGGGCCTCCGCCCGGTGCCGCTGCACGGTCCTTTCCTCCCCGCCCTCGTCCGCCGTCCCGTCCGCGCCCTCGTCCGCCGTGCCGTCCGTGTCGCCGTCGCCGTAGTCGTCCAGGACGGCACGGGCACGGGCGCCGGCGGCGGAGCGGCGGCCGAAGTGGGCCTCCAGCCAACCGGCCGTCAGCCGGGCGGCGTTGTGGTCGTGCCGAGCCGCCTCACCGAGGGCGGCATAGCCCGCGATGGCCAGCTCCGCATGGCCGAGAGCCTCTTCGTAGGCGCGCTGTGCGGTGTCCTCGTCCTCGTCCTGGTCGTCGGGCTCGGACGCGCGGGCGCGGAGCAGCAGCTCGGCGGTCTGGCGGTGGGTGTCGGCGAGTTCGGACCGCAGCCGGGTGCGCCGGTCGTCGTCCGCCGCCTCGTCGAGGGCCTCGGTGAGCAGCTGCTCGGCCGTGGCCATCAGGGCCCGGGCGACCGGCGGGCCGCTCTCCGCGTCGAGGAGCGCCAGCCAGCCGCGGGCCCGCACCGCGCGGGCGGCGCTGTGCGGCTGGCCGAGGGCGCGCCAGAGTTCCTCGGCCCGGACGTAGGCGGCACCGGCCTGATCGTGCAGCCCGGCGCGGTGCAGGGCGTCACCGGCGAGATGGGCGAGGACGGCGTGTTCGCGCTGGCCGTCCCAGCCCTTGGCGATGTCGGCGGCGAGCAGGAACTGTTCGCTCGCCTCCCGCGGCTCGCCCATCCCGTCCAGGCATGCGCCCAGCCACCGGCGGGCCTGGACGACCGCGCCTTCGGCGTGGTGCTCCCGGAGGTCAGGCAGGGCGCTCTCCAGAACGGACGCCGCCTCGTCGAAGCGCCGGAGGCGGAGGAGGGCACCGCCGAGCACCAGCCGCGCCGATGCGCCGAGCCCAAAGCCGTCGCCGGCCTCGTCCGCCCAGTGGGTGGCGTCGAGCGCATGGGCGGCCACCTCGGAGTCGTCGCCGCCGAGGGCGGCCAGGGCCTCCGCGAGGAGGAGATGGAGGCGGGCGCAGCCGACGGGGTTGAGCAGCTCGCCGCCGTGGTCGAGGGCGGCCCGCGCGGCCTTCTCGACGGTCCGCAGGTCCCCCTCCTGGAAGGCCAGCTCGGCCAGTTGGGCCTCGGCCTCGGTGGCGTACCAGGGCACGGCGGCCTCGTGGAACAGCTCCGCCGCGCGGCGGAACAGCTCGCCGGCCCGAGGAGCGTCGCCGCGTCCCTCGACCACGCTGCCCAGCAGACAGGTGGCGTCGGCCAGGCCGGACAGCACCCGGTCCTCGCCGCGGTGCTGCTCGGCAAAGGCGAGCACCGCGCGCAGCTCCTCCTCCAGGGCCGCCGCGGACGCTGCCGGGTCCGGCGCCGCGTGGAGCACACCCAGCCGGGTACGGGCGGCGGTGTTCCACGCCACGGTCAACTGGCGTGCGGTGGCCCGCCCTTCGGCGTGCAGCGTGCGCACCTCCACGCAGGCCGCGTCGAGTTCGGCGAGGCCCTCCTGCGGGCGGCCGGAGACCGCGGCGCACGAAGCGGCGCGCACCCGGCAGAGGGCGGCCTCGCCCGGGTCGCCGGCGGCCTCGAACTGCTCGGCGGCCCCGCGGAACAGGGGTATCGATGTGTCCGGGTCGTCGAAGGCGTCCCTGGCCAGGTGGTCCGTCACCTCGGCGCGGGCGCGCGCGTCCAGTTCGGTGCCGGTGCGTTCCGCGGCACCGGCGACGGCACTCCAGGCGGCGCGGGCGTCCGGGTGCTGCGCCTGGGTGCGGCGGCGGGCCTCGGCCAGCAGCGCGGCGACGTCGTCGGGCTCCGCCTCCGCCACCGGAGCGGGCGTCGGCCCGGGCTGCGGACGGGCGGCGGAGCCCGTACCGAGCGGTCCGCCGCGGACGCCGAGCGGAAGCCGGCCGGGGAACGGCGTGCCGGCCATCCGCCGGGCCACCCCGCTGCTGACCGCATCGGTGCCGTTCCGCTCGTCGAAGCGCCTGGCCAGCTCGGTGGCCGCCGCCTCGGTACGCGCCAGGAGTCGGGCGGCGGTGCGGGTGGTGCCGGCCGGTGCGGCCACGGGCCGGTCGCCGTGGCCCAGTGCCACCAGCCTCCGCAGCAGCAGGGCCGTCGGGGCGAGCAGGTCCAGCCGGTCGAGCATGTCCCCGTCCCGGTCGAGGTGCGCGGTGTGCTCCGCCAGGATCTCCAGGCCGCGCGCCTCGTTGCCGGTCAGCGCGCAGAATTCGATGTGCCGGCCGATGGTCGGCAGGAGGCTCTCGTTGCCACGGGCCATGCGGTAGCCGCGCAGATGGTGGTGGCGCGCCTCGTCGTACCGTCCGAGCCGCATCAGGGGCAGCAGGGAACGGGAGAGGATGCGGTGCGGTTCCTCCCGGCAGCCGAGTTCGCCGTCCAGCACGGGCGCCCAGAGGGCGAGGGCGCGTTCGTCGTCACCGTGGTCGGCGTACCAGGAGCCTTGCGCATTGCGTTCGCAGGCGTGGCAGTTGCTCATGTCGTCGCGGTCGGCGGCGATCCAGTCCGCCAGCAGCCGGCCGGCGAGGGCCTCGTCACCCAGGTGGTCGGCGAGGCGGAATTCGGCGGCGCGGACCGCACGCATCGAGTACCCGGCCGTGCGGTAGCGGTGTGCCATCTCCGTGAGCCAGCGGCGGATGGAGTCCAGCGGAATGCCGGGGTAGTCGATCATGCCGCTGCTGACCCACTTGAAGCGCCAGTGGAGCCGGTAGACGGCGGAACCGTCGAAGGCCCCGGGATCCTCGTCCCACAGGCGCAGCAGCCGGGAGAACGGCACGAACATCTTGCCGCTCTCCGCGCTGAACTGGTAGCCGCTGATCAGCCCGAAGAGCGCGTCGAGGAGCAGTCGCCGGTCTCCGGTCTCCTCGGCCCTGGCCACGAGTTCCTCGGCGCGGCCGTTGCGGGCCGGGCCGTTGGGCGCGTCGAGGTTGTCCGCCAGCCCCCGGCGGATGTCCGCGATGTCGCGGAGCCTGCGGACGTCATCGTTCATCGGGCCTCCCCCTGGTCGTCCTGGTGCGTGGCCCAGCGCAGCAGGTCCAGGAACGCCCGGTTGAGCAGCGCCGAATCGGCGGGCCGGAGCGGGCGTTGGGCCATCAGCAGGGCCTGGCCGTACAGCGCCTCGGCGGCGGTGCCGGCGAGTTCCGGGTCCTCGATCCGGGCGATGCCGCGGACCAGCGGATTGTGGTGGTTGAGGACGAGCCGGGCGCGGGGTGCGCTGCCGCGCAGGCTGCCGAGGATGCCGGCCCACAACTCGTCCGCCTGCGCCTCCTCCTCGGCCCGGGCCCGTTCCTGGCGGGCCGAGCGGTCGTCGAGGTGGAGCGCGGGGACGGACACCGGGTGGAAGGTGCGCAGCACCACGTCACAGCCCAGCGCGTCGAGCTTGCTGCGGGCGGCTGCGAGGAACCCGGACACCGCCAGTTCCTCGGCGGGGTCGACCGGGTCGAGGTGGGCGGCCACGGTGTCGGCGTCGAGCTCGGCGACGTTCGTGCCGGGCCGGACCTCCGGCAGCAGCTCGATGAGCTCGGTGTCGTACGTGTAGCCGCCGTTGACGACGCCGATGCCCTGCGCGGCGGCGATGGCGGCGACCTGCCGGTACTCCTCGACGGTCCGGGTGAAGTGCACCACGGGGTGCCGGCGGGCGAACTCCTCCAGCGGCAGCTGCCCGTCCGAGGTCTCGAACGGCAGCCACGGCAGCATGGCGGTCAGCACGTCCCGGTCGTGCCGGGCCAGCGACTTCACGCCCAGGTGGTGCACGGAGAGGAACTGTGCCAGCCGCTCGGGGTCCCCGGCGGCGAGACCGGTGAACCAGTCCTTGATGCGTGCGCCGAGGGCGTCGCGGACCGCCGCGAGGGTCTCGTCGGCGTACAGGCTCTCGCGGGAGGCGGTGGGGCGCAGGCTGTCGGTGTCGATCACGCAGCGGACGAAGAACGCCCAGTCGGGCAGCAGTTCGTCGGCCCGTTCGCTCAGCAGCATGCCCTTGAGGTGGACCCGGTGCCCGGCGCGCTGCGCGGGGCTGACCGCGGAGGGCAGGACGTAGGCGACCCCGCGTACCCCCGCCACCGGCAGGTCGAGGTCGATGGAGTCGAGCGGTGTGAAGCCGAACTGCTCGTGACAGTGGCGGGCGAGGGCGACGCGCCGCGCGGCCGGGCTCGGGTGGCGGCGCTCCCAGACGGCCGGGCGAGCGGTGACCGGTTCGTCCCCGACCCGAATGTCATGGGGCAGCAGCGAGCCGAAGTCCTTTGCCAGCGCGGTCACCCGGTCCTCGGTGAGCCATTCGGCGGTGCCGGGCCGGGCGGTGAGGTGCACGGTGGTGCCGGGCTCCGGGCGCGCGTCCTCCGGCAGCGTCCGCACGGTGTACGAGCCGTCGTCGCGGGCCGTCCACTCCACGGGCGGGGCGGTGGCGTCCCGCGCCGACCGGCTGACGACGCGGATCTCCTCCGCGACGACGAAACACGCCAGCAGACCGATGCCGAACTGGCCGAGGAATCCGGCCCGGGCCGACTCCAGGCCGTCGCGTTTGGAGCTGCGCCCGATGGTGGCCAGCAGATCGTGCACCTCGGCCTCGGTCAGGCCGACCCCGGAGTCCGTCACCCGCAGCACGCCCGGTGCGTCCGCGTGGAGGCGCACGCGGGCGGGGGCGTCGGGCTGTTCGGCGTGGCGGGCGGTGATGGCGTCCACGGCGTTCTGCAGCAGTTCGCGCAGATAGACCCTGGGGCTGGAGTAGAGGTGGTGGGAGAGCAGGTCCACCAGGCCGCGCAGATCGACCTGGAAGGTGTGCGGTATGTGATCGGAAGTCATTCATCCGTGCGTCCGCGGGACGTGCGGTGCGTTGGTCCGGCGGCGCGGATCGGACGGCAGGTGGCCGTCAGCGGTCAGGTCCGGCCATCATAGGAGCCGCGGTGCGGAGCCGACCATGGATTTCCGCTGCGGGCGCCCGGTCGGCCGGCCCGCCCGCCCGGAGGGGGCAGCCGGTGCCGACGCGGGCGTGGAGTTCGGCACGCAGAGCGGCGAGTTCGGCCATCCGGGCATCGAGGAGGGCGATTTTCTCCTCGAACAGCGCGGACAGTGCCGTGGCGGAGTCCGGTGCGTCGCGCAGTTCCTCGCCGAGCCGGGCGATCTCGGCGAGGGGGAAGCCGAGCGTCTGCGCGGTGCGGACGTAGAGCAGCCAGGCCACGGTCTCGGGCGGGAAGTCGCGGTAGCCGTTGGGCAACCGCCGGGCGGTGACGAGTCCCAGCTTCTCGTAGAAGCGGATGGTGTCCTTGGTCATGCCCGCCTGCGCGGCCAGTTCCCCGATGCGCATGACTCCCCGTCAGTTCGTGGGCTTGACCTTGGAGCCTACTCCACCCTTTAGCGTGCGGCGACGCCGTCCCGAGACCGCGTGATGAGCCCAGGTCGTCAGAACTCCAGGAGTCGCCCCGTGATACGCCTTGTCGCCCCTTCCCGCCCGTCCTATCTGCGCGTGGTGCGCGCGAGTGCCTGGTACGACCTCGCCGTCACGGCGGGGTTCGCGACGCCGTGGACGTACGCGCTGGTGCACGGTGCGCTGTCGTCGTGGGGTGGTGCGCTCGGGCTGGGCGCCATGCCGCCCCGCGAACCCCTGCAGACCCTGCTCGCGAATCTGATGGGTTCGGTCGTGGTCGTCTGGGCCCTGCTGCGCGTCGTGCGGACCCTGCCGGTGCACGGACTGTTCGACGCCGCCGCGCGTACGCTGTTCGCTTCCTGGCAGGCGTACGCGCTGGCCCACGGGGCCCCGCGGGTGCTGTGGCCGTTCTTCGTCGTCGAGGTGGCGTTCGGCGTGGTCCAGCTCGTGCCGTGGTGGCGGGAGCGCCGGGCCGTGACCGCGCCGGGCCGGCGCCCCTGGTCCGCTCACCGCCGGGAGGTCTCCGGGCCCACCGACGGCAGGTAGCGCGGCGCCCGCCAGGCATGCAGGCGGTGTTCCACCGCGGCCCCGAGCGACAGCAGCTCGGCGTCCCGGTGGCCGCCGGCCATCAGGAGCAGGCCGACCGGCAGTTCGCCGACGGACCCGGCAGGTACCGACAAGGACGGGTAACCGGCCACCGCCGCCGGGGTGGAGGACGGGATCACGTCGTTGTCGCCCCGCGCACAATCGGTCCTCCAGGCGGGCGGGTTCGTCGGCGCGGCGAGGGCGTCCAGACGGTGGGTGGCCACGGTCTCGTCGAGGGAGCGCCGGGACAGGTCCGCCAACTCGGCACGCCTGGCGCGGTATCCGGGGTCGGTGGTGGGCGGCGCGGCGAGCGCCCGCTCGAACAGTTCCTGGCCGGCGAAGCAGGTCCGCTCCGCCGGGTGGGTGCGGTTGAACTCGATGAGCCGGGCGAGGTTCCGCGGCCCGTGGCGGGTGGCGAGGTAGGCGTCGATGTCCCGGTGGAACTCGCTCAACAGCGCCGGGAATTCGAGTGCGGCGATCCGGTCCTGGTACGGGGGCGTCACCTCGACGACCTCGGCGCCCGCGGTGCGCAGTTTCCCGGCCGTACGGGTCATCAGGGCGTCGACCTGCGGCCCGAGCGAGGGCAGCCGCCACAGGCCGATCCGTTTCCCACGCAGTCCGGCGGAGCTTCCCGGGCCGCCCGGCCGGCCCGGCCCCTCGCGGCGCACGCTGTCGTCACCGCTGAGCACCGCGAGGGTGAGCGCGACATCGGTCACGTTGCGCGCCATGGGCCCGGCGGTGTCCTGCTCGGCCGAGATCGGCACCACGCCGGTCTGACTGACCAGTCCGAGGGTGGGCTTGTGGCCGGCCACCCCGGTCATCCCGGCGGGGCAGACGATCGAGCCGTCCGTTTCGGTACCGATCGCCACCTGCGACAACGACGCGGCGAGCGCGGCGGCCGAACCGGCGGACGAGCCGCACGGATTCCGGTCCAGGACGTACGGGTTGTGGGTCTGCCCGCCCACCGCCGACCACCCCGATGTCGGCTTCTCCGCACGGAAGTTGGCCCATTCGGAGAGGTTGGTCTTGCCGAGGAGCACCGCGCCCGCCTGCCGCAGCCGGGTCACCAGGACGGCGTCGCGGTCCGGCGGGCTCCCGGCGAGCGCCAGCGAGCCGGCCGTTGTCGGCATGCCGCGGGTGTCCACGTTGTCCTTGAGCAGGACGGGTATCCCGTCCAGGGGGCCGCGGGTCGTGCCGTGCCGGTGCCTTGCATCACTGGCGGCCGCCTGGCGCAGGGCCGTCGGATCGGTCCGCAGCACCGCATGGATCACGGGATCGACCGTCGCGATCCGCCGCAGGTAGGCCCGGGTCAGCGCGGACGAGGTCAGCGAGCCGTCCGCCATGCGCGCCTGTAATTCCGGGATCGTCACGGTGTCGAGGTCGAGGCCTGGTGGCGCGGACGAAACCGCCTGCGTATGCACCGGGCCGGCGGTGTGTGCGGCGGCCGCGGCACGCGGGGCCGGCGCCGCTGGTACGACGAGGGCCGCCGCGCCCAGGGCGGCGATCAGCACGGCAATGCGTCGGTTTCCCATGAGGGGGAGCTTTCCCCCCTGCCGTCGCGGTGAAAGGAACGGGGGCCGGGTTGCTCCGGAGCGGCCCGGCCCACGTCAACGCAAGTGCACCGTGGGGCAGTTGTTACGGGCGCACGAGGAGGATCGAGTTGATCGGCGTCAGGTCCTTGTCGATGTAGTAGCCGGCCCAGAGGTAGCCCTGGCAGTCACCGGTCCCGTTGTAGCCGGTGCAGGTGCGGGCCGTCGCGCCGCCGGTCTGGTTGTTCAGGACGTAGTGCTGCCCGACCTGGTTGCTGAGGTTGTGGGGCCCGTAGCTGTAGAAGGCCAGGGACGGGCGGTCGCCGTTCCACCCGGCGTTCTGCGGGTAGACGCAGACGGCCCCGGACGGACAGCCGTGCAGGCTGCCCGCGGCCTGGGCGGCGTTGGCGCCGGTCGCGCCGGCCGTGGTCAGCGCACCGACGGCGAAGGCCAGCGCGGCGGCCTTGGTGATCTTTCGCATGGTTCTCCCCCTGATGGTCCGGTCCGCGTGCCCGCTGCACAGGAACCCGGCACGTGCGGGGCGCGGGGTGCTGCAGGGCGGTCGTAACGGGGATTTTTCACCCGATGCCGCGGTCGCACCATCTCTTCGATCTGGGGCGAAATCGGGGGCGGGGAGGGGGCGGCCTGTGGTAGTCGCGACAGGCCGGTCGGGACCGCCGTCGCGGGTGCGCGCCGCCCACGACGACAGCCCTCCCCGGCTCAGTCCTCCCGGGCGGCGGCGTACGCCTCGATGGCGTCACGCTGGTACGCGGCCAGCCCCGGCGCGATCGCCTCGTAGGCCGCGCGCCACTGCTCGTTCTCCACACAGGCACGTCCGATCGCCCGGTGCTCCTCGGGCGACACCTCCCGCAGCTCGGCCAGGGTCCGGTACTGGGCGTCGATGTGCGCCCGGACCGCGTCGGAGTCGACGGACTCACCGGCGGCCCTCAGCTCGGCCAGCCGGATCATCTGCGCCGTACGCGCGCGGTGCCCGGCCTCGATCTCGGCCTCGGTCATCGTCGAGGTGCGCCGCTCGACCGCCGCGGCCAGCTCCGGGAACTCCCGCAGGTTCGCTCCGTACTGATCGGGCCGGACGCCCTCGAAGAGGTTCTCCGGTCGGTTGATGCCGGTCAGGGGGCTGCCGTCCCTTGTGGACCGCTCCAGTTCGGTGATCGTGCGGGCGACGGTGCCGGCCAGGGCGTCGAGCCGGTCGCGCTCGGCGAGCAGCCTGCGGTGGTGACCGCGCAGCGCCTGGAGCTCGTCGACCTGCTCGGCCAGGATCCGGCCGATCTCGGTCAGCCCCAGGCCCAGCGCCCGCAGCACGAGGATCTGCTGCAACCGCAGCAACTGCCGCTCCTCGTAGTAGCGGTGGCCGTTCGCGCCGGTCCGGGCCGGCGGCAGCAGGCCGATCTCGTCGTAGTGCCGGAGCGTCCGGGCCGTCACGCCCGACATCCGGGCAACCTCCGCGGCCGGCCAGGCCATCGCCGCCTCCTCACGAGTGCTTCACCGGCCGGTCCTTCCGGCCCTGGTCAGAACGGTAGAAGCCGCCGTTGCGGCAGCTTCAAGCCCCGCGGGTGGACTCGTTTCCGCAAGGCTCGGGGTAGCCCTGGGCGCGGGCCCAGCCGGTGGTCAGGCGGGCGAAGGCACGGGCGGCCGCGCTCTGGTACGCCGTCTCACGGCGGAGCAGGGTGACGGTGCGGGCGGGCAGCGCCGGGTCGAGCGGGACGGTCGTCAGGTGCGGGTGGTCGCGGGTGAGGGCATCGGGCAGAACGGTGGCGAGCGGGCCGCGCCGGACGATTTCGGTGAGGGCGAGCAGTGAATTGGCCTCAACGGCGATCCGGGGGTGCACTCCGTGCCGGGCGAGGTAGTCGTCGATGTGCCGCCGGGTGGCGAAGTCTTCGCTGAGCAGGGCGAGTTGACGTTCATCGAGGGCGCTGACCGGCTGGCGGCCGGGGGCGTCGTGGTCCGGGTGCAACGGCCCGACGACGAGGCTGAGGGTCTCGGTGAACAGCGCGGTGGCCCGGATGCCGGGCAGATGCGGGCCGGCGAAGGCGATGCCGAGGTCGAGGCGGTCGCCCAGGAGTTCGGCCTCGATGCGGTCCTGGGTCATCTCCCGCACCTCCAGGCTGATGCCGGGGTGCCGGGCGTGGAAGTCGGTCACCAGCGGGCCGGTGAGATAGGCGGTGAAGGTCGGGGTCACCGCGAGCCGGAGGTGACCGCGGGAGAGGTCCTGCACGTCCAGGACGGCCCGTTCGCCCGCCGCCAGGTCCTGCAGTGCCCGCCGGGCGTGGTGGACGTAGGTCTCTCCGGCATCGGTCAGTCGCACCGTGCGGCCGGTGCGGTCCAGCAACTGGACACCGAGGGCCTTCTCCAGCTGCTTGATCTGCTGGGAGAGCGTGGGCTGGGAGATGTGCAGCTCTTCGGCGGCGCGGGTGAAGTGGGCGTGCTCGGCGACGGCGAGCAGGTACCGCAGATGACGCAGTTCCGGCTTCATGGGGCAAGTATAGGTGGCATCGATAGGAGTCATCGGTAGCTGGTATTGGACGCTATAGGCGCAGGTCGGGGACGGTGAATGTCGTCGGGCCCACCGACGGGTCCGAGAGAAAGAGCACCCCGATCGAAGGGAGGCAGGAAGTGTCACCTTCCGACCATGCGCACCACCTGAGCCACCACCCGCGTCATCTCGCCGAGGGCGTCGCACGCTTTCAGCGGGAGGTGCTGCCCACCAAGGCCGGCCTCTTCGCCCAGCTGGCCACCAGCCATCGACCGGGCACGCTGTTCATCGGCTGCTCCGACGCCCGCGTCGTCCCCGAGCTGCTCACGCAGACGGATCCCGGTGAGCTGTTCGTCATCCGCACCGCGGGCAATCTGGTCCCGGCCTACGCGCCGGGCGCCGACGGGATCGCGGCAAGCATCGAGTACGCGGTCGCCGTGCTGGGCGTGACGGACATCGTCGTCTGCGGGCACTCCGCCTGCGGGGCGATGACCGCCCTCGTCGAAGGCCACGATCTGAGCGGCGCACCAGCGGTCGCCGACTGGCTACGGCATGCGGATGCCGCTCGGGCCCGCACCACGGCCGCCGAGGGCCCCGCCGGTCAGGACCGGGTGGCCGCGCTGGTTCGGGCGAACGTCGCCGCGCAGCTGGCGAACCTCGCCACCCATCCCTCGGTGGCCCGCGCCCTGGCCGGTGACGCGGTCCGGCTGCACGGCTGGGTCTTCGACATCGCCACCGGAGCGATCGAAGAGCTCGGCACCACCCGAGCGGCCGAAGAGCTCGGCACCACCCGGGCGGTCGAAGAGCCCGGCGCCGTCCGGGCGGTCGAAGAGCGCGGCGCCGTCCGGGCGGTCGAAGAGCGCGGCGACCGCCCGCGCCCCGGGGCACGGCCGGCGCCGCATCCCGGCTGAACCCGCCGGGCGGCATCCCCACCGACCCGACGATCTACCGCTTCTACGAGATGCTCCAGGTCTACGGAACCACCCTCAAGGCCCTCGTCCACGAGCAGTTCGGCGACGGCATCATCTCCGCGATCAACTTCAAGCTGGACGTGAAGAAGGTGGCGGACCCCGAGGGCGGCGAGCGTGCCGTCATCACCCTCGACGGCAAGTACCTGCCCACCAAGCCCTTCTGAGGGCGAACCCGGGCGCGGCCCCGGGGCGGGGTGCCTCACTGCGGGTTCCGCTACGAACCCGGTCAGTCATCCTTCCCCGGGCCGCAACCGGTCTTTACGCTTCCTTGACAGGTCTCTAGCGCGCCGCTGACGTATCGTTGACGCCAGGTGCGCCGGGAAGTCTGGTCGGCAAGCAGTGAGTTGATCCGCTTCGCCAGCCAGAAAGGCACTTCCGGGCATGCCCCTTCCCCCGGTCCCCACCCCCGCCCCGGCCCCGGCCCCGGCCCCCGCAGCGCAGACCGAGGCCGTTCCACCGGTACGCTCCCGCCGCGGACCGCGTACCTCGGTGCTGTTCATCGCCTTCGCCTTCGCGGTGATCGCGGATCCGGTCTCCTCCGTCGCCTACGCCATCGAGGCCGCCCTGCGGGCCCTGCACGGTGACCTGGCACTACTGCTGCCCACCATGTCCCTGGTGATCGGTCTGGTCGTCGTGGTGACCGCCAACTACTGGCAGCTCGTACGCCGCTTCCCCAAGGGCGGCGGGGCCGCCGCCGCGGCCGGGAAGGCGTTCGGACCGCGCTGGACCTTCCTGCCGATCGGTGCGCTGGTGGTCGACTTCGTCCTGACCATCGGTATTTCCATTTCCGCGGCTGCCAGCGCGGCCATCGCCCTCTTCCCGGCACTCGCCGGCGCCCGCATCCCTCTGGCGCTGGGACTGCTGGTGCTGGTGGCCGCACTGACCTGGTTCGGCCACGGCGGCCGTCTGCTGTTCGCGGGGATGACCGTCCTGTTCGTGGTGGTGGCCGTCGCCGTGGTGGTGCTGGGCTTCGCCGGCCCGCACTCGGTGGGCCACTCCCCGGCCGACGCCGATGCGGGCCGCCCCGCCGTGCTCGCCGTCGTCCTCGCCTTCCCCGTCGCGATGGCGCTGGCCACCGGCGTCGAAGCGCCCTCCACCGCGATCGCCCAGCTCGGCCAGCTCGACGACGCCCGCCGGCGCCGCTTCGGCCGCGGCACCCTCGCCCTGCTGCTGGTCATCGTCGGCGGACTGACCCTCGCGCTCACCGCACTCGCGCTGCGCCTGCACATCGGCATCCCCGGTGCCGACTCCACCCAGATCGCCGACATCGCACATGCCGCAGCCGGACCCCACTGGCTGTACGGAGCGTTCCAGCTGACCAGCTCCCTCCTGCTGCTCGCCGCCGCCAGCTCCTCCTTCCAGGCGGGACCCGGCCTGCTCAAGGCGCTGGCCGGCACGGCGGGCGCACCCGGGGTGCTGCCGCCGGTCCTCGGCCGTACGAACCGGCACCACACGCCGTACTGGTCGGTCGTGGTCTATCTGCTCGCCTCCGCCGTGATCATCGTGGCCGCGGCCGGCCGGGAGCAGGAACTGGTCCTCTTCTACGCGGTCGCCGTCTTCGTCAGCTTCCTGGTGGGCCTGGTCGCCATGGCCCGCTTCGCCCGCACCGAGAAGAAGCCCGCCATGGCCTGGCTCAACGCCCTCGCCGCGGCGGGTGTCGCCTTCACGCTCGTGGTCAACCTGCTCCGCGGCTGGCCGGTGCTCTCCCTCGCCGCCACCGTGCTGATCGCCGGTGTCCTGTACGTCCGCTGGGCGCGCGCCGGACGCCCGAGCGGCATCGAGGACGTCGAGACCAAGGCCGAGGCCGACACCACCGCGTGAGGCGTGCCGCCGGCGCCGGAAGGGCAGCTCGTCGGTAACCCGTCAGGCGCTGCCGGGGGCGTGGCACGGCGCCACGCCCCCGCCCGTACGCGCCGGAGACGAACCGGCGCACCGACGCGTACGGCGGTGCCCCGGTGTCCCGTACGAAGTTCGCGGCGGAGATCGTGGCCGCGGTGCGCGCGGCGGTCTCGCCGGCCGGACGAAGAAGCTCACCGGCGGCGCTGCGGACGCTCAACTGACCGACGCGGTACGGCCGGCCGGCACGATACGGCCGTCGGGCCCGCGGCGTGCCGACGCCGCGGGCCCGAGGGCGGGAGGAGGACGGTCCGGCCCCGATGTGGGGGGCCGGGCGGAGCCTAGTGAGCGGGTTCCGCCGCGCCCTCCGTCTTGTGGAGCACCATCGCGGACCCGCCACCCCGGCGCTTCGGTTCGGCGACCGCCTGCGTCCGGCCGTCGCGGAGGAACTCCAGAGCGGCGACGGCACCGATCTCCGGAGACGGGGTGAACGTCTTCGGGGCCTCGACGAAGTGCTGGCCGATCCCTTCCAGGGCCGCGCGCTCGGGGGACTTGAGGAATGCCGGTTCCGCCTCGGTGTCCGGGCGGTTGCGCTGCGAGATCCGCGGTGCGGCGACCGCTTCCGGCAGGGTCATCCCCAGGTCGATGCGGTTGACCAGGGTCTGCAGCACGGTCGTGATGATCGTGGCGCCTCCGGGCGAGCCGACCGCGTAGCGCGGCTTGCCGTCCTTCAGGACGATCACCGGGGACATGCTGCTGCGCGGACGCTTGCCGGGGCCGGGCAGGTTGGGGTCGGGCACGTCCTTGGCGAGCGGGGTGAAGTCGAAGTCGGTCAGCTCGTTGTTGAGCAGGAAGCCGCGTCCGGGCACGGTGATCGCGGAGCCGCCGGTCTGCTCGATGGTGAGGGTGTACGACACCACGTTGCCCCAGCGGTCGGACGCCACCAGGTGCGTGGTCGAGGGGCCCTCGTACGGCTCGTGGTTGCCGGACCCCTTGGTGCAGCCGTTGCCCGGATGCCGCGGGTCCGCGGGCGCGACCGGGCTGGTCAGGGTGCTGGTCGGCTTGATCAGGCAGGCGCGTTCCTTGGCGAACTTCTTCGCCAGCAGCTCCTTGGTGGGCACGTCGGAGAAGGCCGGGTCACCCACCCACCGGTTGCGGTCGGCGAACGCGATCCGGCTGGCCTCCAGGTAGTGGTGGAGCGCCTGGACCCGGTCGGCCGCGGAGAGGTGGAAGTTCTCCAGGATGTTGAGGCCTTCACCGACGGTGGTGCCACCGGACGACGAGGGCGCCATGGAGTAGACGTCGAGGCCGCGGTAGGTGGTGTGGGTCGGCTCGCGGCGCAGTGCGGTGTACTTCGCGAGGTCGCCGGCCGCCATCAGACCGGGGCGCACCTTCGCATCGGCGCCCGGGGCGACCGGCGGGTGCTGGACGGTCCGGACGATGTCGCGGCCGATGGCGCCCTTGTAGAGCGCGTCCATGCCCTCGCGGGCGAGTTGCCGGTACGTACGGGCGAGGTCGGGATTGCGGAAGCGGGAGCCGACGACCGGGAGTTCGCCGTGCGGGAGGAAGAGCTTCGCGGTGGAGGAGATGTTCCGGAAGCGCTTCTCGTTCATCTCGGTCTGGGCGCGGAATTCCTCGTTGACGACGAAGCCGTCCTCGGCGAGCCGCGTCGCGGGCCGCAGGGCCTTGGCCGGGGAGAGCGTTCCCCAGTCGCGCAGCGCCTTCCGCCAGGTCGCCGGCGTTCCCGGAATCCCCACGGACAGGCCGGAGTTGACCGCCTCCGGGAACGGAATCGGCTTGCCCGTCGACGGATCGACGAACGCGTCCGACGTCATGCGGGCCGGTGCGGTCTCCCGGCCGTCGATGGTGCTGACCTTGCCGGTACGGGCGTTGTAGTACGTGAAGTAGCCGCCGCCCCCGATGCCCGCCGAGTACGGCTCGACGACGCCCAGGGCCGCGGCGGTGGCGACCGCGGCGTCGGCGGCGTTGCCGCCGTGCCGCAGCACTTCGATGCCGGCGCGGGAGGCGTAGGGATTGACGCTGGAGACGGCGCCACCACTGCCGGTGGCGACGGCCTCCTTGGCAGGCGGCTTGAGACCGGTTTCCGGCCCGGCCGACGCGGCGCGGGGTGCGGACCCGGTGCTCGGCTGAGCACCTGCGCTGAGGGAGAAGACGAGGGGAACGGCGACCGCGACAACGGATGCGGCGGCGACCACGACACGACGACGGACAGGCAAGACGCCTCCGGGGATCTCTCGACGAGGGCTGAGATGGCCGAAACCCTGACAGCAGGTGATCAGCACAGCAACGCCTGAGGGCAATAATTGCGCTTCTTCTGAGGTTCCCGCCCGGTAACCACCACAACTACGCCACGTGCATCAACGACACCGACTGCACCGAACCACTACGCGACTACGTCACGGAGCGCAGCGAGGCACCGCTATCACGCGCGCGGGCACGAGGCCAGGGGTAGCATCGCCGGTAGGGACCGGAAAGCAGAGGCATCGTCAGATCGAGGAGTTCGAGGCACTCGCGGCTTCAACTTTCGCCTCGTCGAAGTGAGCTGAGTCAGTCCCCGGAGCGGGACTGCGGTATTTCGGTACTGCGGGTGTTGTTGAAGCCCCCAACAAAGGGACCTTCGACAAGGAGATCGTCATGAACAGCCCGGCGCGATCACACCCGGAACACGAGGACTTCCCGTGGACCATATCCGTCGCGGACCATCCGCCCCGCACCGAGAGTCCGCAGTACAAGGCGAGCCGCACGTTGATGCGGGAGCTCGTCGACACGACGGATGACTGGACGTTCGCGCCCGGCCCGTACCAGGACCACCACGGCGGCGGGGTCTGGGTCAAGGACGGCGAAGGCTGGATCTGCCTGTTCCTCCCGCTCGGCATCGAGTGGTCGGCGCAATTCTGCGCGGACCCCGCGAAGGTGGACCGCATTCGGCAGTGCGCGGTCCGGGTGGTCGGCGCGTTCCCGGACACCCTGCCCGGCTATGCGGGCTTCGGCTACGACGACGGCGAACGGCTCCTGAACACCCCGATAGAGAATGCCGACCAGGTGGCCGAGTGGACGGACTCGATATTCAACGCCTCGGTCCCGCTGCCCTCCGGTGCGCACTCCGGGGTGCTCCCGAAAGCGGCCGGGTACCACCATTACCCGAAGCCGATCGTGGACATCGACCATTTCCGGCATGACGACTTCGAGCTGTTCGTCACGGACCAGAAGGGCTTCCCGGTGGCGGTCGTGCCGGTCTCGCCGCGTGGCTCCGGCGACGGCCGGGTGCGCGTCCTTGCCGCCCATCCCGGCTCGGCCTATGCGGAGTGCCTGGTCACTCCGAGCCCGGCCGCCGCACCCCGTTCCGCCGCCGCGGACGGCGAGCCCGAAGCGCGGACCGAGGAGTGGAAGGGCGCCGTCCTTCCCCCCGACGACGACCTGGCACGGCAGGCGTTCCGCCGGCAGGAGAGCTGACGGTTTTGCGGCCGGCACCCCGGCCACTGCACCGCACGCACCACACCGCACCGCCACAAGGAAACCGATCATGACCATCAAAGGAATCGATGTCTCGTCCTTCCAGCCGGAGACATTCCCGACCACCGGCTCCGACTTCGTCTTCATCAAGATCACGGAAGGTATCGGCTTCACGAACAAGAAATGGGTCGCGCAGCGGAAGACCGCCCGTGACGCCGGGCTGGTGACCGGGTTCTACCATTTCGCACGCCCCGGCTCCGTCTCGGCACAGGTCGATTTCTTCCTCTCCAAAATCGACCTCGCGGCAGGGGACATCCTCGTCCTCGACTGGGAGGATCCCCGCATCTCAAGTGCCTGGAAGGACAGCTGGCTCAAGGAGGCCCGGCAGCGCGCCGCCGGCCACAAGGTGGTCCTCTACTGCAACCTGGACTTCTGGCTGCACCGTGACAAGTCCTCGTTCGCCGGTGACGGCCTGTGGATCGCGCAGTACAACGGCAAGCCCGGGAAGCCCGACATCCGGCAGCCGTGGGTCTTCCACCAGTTCACCGACCGCCCGATCGACACGAACGTGGGGAACTTCACCGACAGGGCAGCGCTGAAGCAGTGGTCCTCGGCCCTCGTGGAACTCAGCTGACGCGGCTGACGGTGAGCCGGAGACGGGATTCGGCGCCGAGAAGAAGACGGGCCGGCTCGGGCAGCGGAATGTCGGTGTGCAGGTCTCCGCCGTCGGCGGTCAGGGGGCACGGATTCGGCCGGATCGGATCGACGCGGTCGACCTCACCCGCGACGTCCGCATTCCACGCGGCCCAGACGTGCAGTTCCGCATCCGGCGCCTGATCGAGGTGGCCGACGTCGACGATGAGGGTGTCCTCCCAGTCGGCCACCTGCTCCAGGTGGTCCTCCCAGAAGAACCGGCCGCTCCTTTCGACGAGGTGGAACACCCGCAGCGCCAAGGTGTAGCGCGAGCGGTTCGCCGACTGGTTCTCGCTGCGCGCGCGGGCCCGTTCCGGGTCGAGGAGGAAGGCGGTGGCCAGCGGGACCGGGGCGGCCTGTCCGTCCGCATCCGTGTGCTGGGCGGCTTCCTGGTTCAGTTGGATCGGGCAGTAGTGCGCCGCGCTCTGCTCGTGCAGCACCACCGGCAGGCCGCGGACCGACAGCCGGGCCTCCGCCTGCCAGACCGTCTCCGCCTCACCGGGGCGCCGGCGCAGGGCGAGGCCGCACAGGTCGACCCGGACCTGGTACTTCCCGAAGAGGAAACGGCGCAGGTTCTGGTACCCCTCTTCGGAATTGACCAGTCCGTAGCGCCCCGAGTGGGAGCGGTGGACGTACGCCCGGTGCGCCTGGTGCACATAGGCGTTGTCGATGTGCACCAGGCCGTCGCTGCGCGGGCCGACCGCCTTCTCGACCAGTCCGTAATCGGCGGCGTTGGTGCCGACCAGGCAGAACACCCGTTTCACGTCGAAGGCGGTTGCCGGGATGGCGTGTGGCTGCCAGCCGGCGGGGGGTTCGTCGCCGTCGGACGCCCCGGGCGTGAGATAGCCGTACATCCGGTCCGGGGCGAAGATCTCCGATCCGCCCGGCCCGAACGTCTCCATCGCCCAGTCGACCAGTCCCCCGCCGAGGTCGAAGGAAATTCCGCCGTGCGGAGTGCCGTAGGTGAAGAATTTGTCCACCAGCTCGGCCCCGGGAACGCGCGGTGTGCCCGAGATCGGATCGGGGGTGTGGGAGACCTTCTGGATCATGCAGCGGGCCACCAGGCCCCCCATGGAGTGGGCCACCAGGTGGACCTTGTCGGCGCCGGTCTTCCTGCGGACGAGTCCCACGAAGTCGTACAGCCGCTCCGCCGCCCTTTCCAGCTCGAATCGCTCCGGAGTCGTCGTCACGGAGGTACCGAAGGTGGAAGCGGCGTAGTCGTAGAAACGGAACACCCAGACGGACTCGGCCGCGACCGTGCCGTCGGCCTGCGCTTCGAGATACGCATGCTGATCGCCGCGCACCAGGAGCTCGTAGTCCTCGTCGATCATCAACCGCAGCAGCGGCCCCTCGAACTGGTAGAAGCGCGGCGTACCGTCCCCGTCCACGCGGATGTGGGTGGCACCGCTGTTGAGCCCGTAGAACGGGTCGTCGACCTGCTTGTCCACTCCGCTGGGCGGACCGGCATACCCGCGCAGATAGATGAGGGGCGATCGCTCCTCCATGGGAGAACACCTTCCCGGGGCAGACTCCGACCGAGGCGCACGGCCTGCGCAGGCACCCGTCCACCTGCGGCAGCCGGCGCGCGGTGAACCGCTGACCAGGCCAGCTTCCGGTCGGAGCGGGGCGCGCGCCAGCCCGGCGGGGCCAGCCGGGTCGTACGGGGCCCAGCGGCCCGGTACGCGGGAGGTGTGGTCCCCAGGAGCCCCCAGGAGCCCGTGGGAACCTCTAGGAGCGACGGCGCGGTTTACCGCTCCTGGCGCTTTTGCCGCTCTTGCCGCCCTGGGGGCCTCCGGTGCCGCGGCGGCGCCCGGCGCCGGCCGACTTGCCGCCCGACGTACCGGCGGCGGGCTTGCGTCGGGCACCGCCCGCTTCGGCGCGCTTGGCCTTCGGTGACGGTTCGGCGGCGGCCGGGCGGCGGCCGCGGGTGCTGTTGACCGTGCGCCCGCGGACGATCCCGATGAAGTCCTCCACCATGTCGGTGGTGGCGTCCTGCGGCCATGACAGTGCGACCCGCGACGTGGGGGTGTCCGATACCGGCCGGTAGGTGAGGTCCTTGCGGTGGTGCAGGCGGGCGAGGGACTGCGGGACGACCAGGAGTCCCACCCCTGCCGCCACCAGCTCGATGGCGTCCGCCGTGGTGGCGGGCCGCTCGTACGCGGGCAGCCCCGGCGGACGCTCCCAGTCGAGGGTGTCGTCGAGGGGGTGCAGGAGGATCTCGTCGGCGAGCTCCTCGGCACTGACCTCGTCGACGGCCGCCACGAGGTGGTCCTTGGGGATCACGACCACCGTCGTCTCGGTGTAGAGGGGGATCGCGGCCAGGTCCGACCGGTCGACCGGCAGACGTACGAACCCCGCATCGGCCCCGCCGCTCCGCAGCACGTCGAAGGCGTCGGCGGCGGGTACCTGGACGAGGGTGAGGGGGATGTCGGGCAGCCGCTCGTTCCAGATCCGCACCCACTTCGTGGGGGTCACTCCCGGGACGTAGGCGAGCCGGAACGAAGGGGATGCTTCCGAGCCTGTCACGCCGCCAGCGTAACCGGTCGTGGTCGGGGGTAGCGCATACGCTCGATATCCTTGACGGCATGACGTCGCACCAGACCACCCAGACGATGAAGCCCGCCACCGCGGCGAAGAAGCTGGGTGTGTACCTTGAGGCCACCCCCGCCGAGTTCCAGGAGGGCGTCGTCTCGCGCGCCGAGCTGAACGCCCTGCAGGCCGATCCGCCCGAGTGGCTGCGGGAGCTGCGGCGCAACGGCCCGCACCCCCGGCCGGTGGTCGCGGCGAAGCTGGGCGTCTCGATCTCGGGTCTCGCCCGCGGCGGCATCACCGAGGCGCTCACCACCGAGCAGATCGAGGCGCTGAAGCAGGAGCGTCCGGAGTGGCTGGAGCGGGAGCGCGCCACCCAGGCCGAGGTCCGCAAGGAGTCGCAGCGCCTCAAGGAGAAGCGCCTCAAGGAGACGAAGAAGCCGGCCTGAGAGGCTGGCCCAAGGGCTTGACCTGCGCTTTCGCGGGTCGCCCGGGTATTCGCGCAGGACCTTTCCGTCAGGCGGCCCGCACCGAGACGATGCGGGCCGAGGCCTCGACGACGGCCCCGGGTGGGCGGCGGCCCGGTCGAAGCGCAGGATGCCGCTGCCCAGGCCCGTCGTCAGCGGGTTCACACCGTAGTTGACGTACAGCAGGCCGTCCGGTCCGCGCCGGATGCCGCCCTCGCCCCGGTGGGCCCGCGGTCAGTCCAGGTCGTAGCGGAAGGTGTAGGCGACGGAGGGGGCGCCCGGTGTGGCCGTGTAGGCGCCGGTTCCGCTCAGTCCGGTCAATTCCCCGGTGGCCGCGCCCGGCACGACTTCGAAGGTGCAGTGCACGGCCCCGTCGGGCTCGAACGAGCCGCGCTCCTCGACCACGAAGGTGCCCTCGCGCCCGTCGAGCCGACCGGTCAGGAGCTGCATGCCGGTGAAGGTGCCGGTCTTCTCCGTGAGGTAGACGATGGTGTACTCACAGGCGGTGTCGGCGGCCTCGATGCCGCCGGAGAAGGCATTGGTGACGGAGGCGTGCGCGAGCTTGGGGCTCGCCTCGCTCCCGCCGACCGTGCGCTCCTCCCAGTTGGCGAAGGTGAAGTGGCCGCTGGTCTGCGTGGGCATGGTGGTCCTCTCGGTCGGCCGCGACACGGTCCGTGCGCGCGGTGCTGACCAGCATCGACCCCGTACCTGACATCTTCTGTCAGGTACGGCGGACGATGCCGGGACAATGTCCCCATGCGCGCCGACCGGCTTCTCTCCTTGCTGTTGCTCCTTCAGAATCGCGGCCGGATGACCGCTCCCGGACTCGCCGCGGAGCTGGAGGTCTCGGTCCGTACGGTCTACCGGGACGTCGAGGCGCTGATCGCCTCGGGGGTCCCGGTGTGCGTCGACCGCGGACCCGCCGGCGGGTACCGCCTGATGGACGGGTACCGCACCCGGCTGACCGGGCTCACCGACGCCGAGGCGGGCGCGCTGTTCCTCGCCGGCGCCCCCGGACCGGCTCGTGACCTGGGCCTCGGGGCGGTGCTGGCGACCGCTCAGCTGAAGCTGCAGGCCGCCCTCCCGGCGGAAGCGGCGGACAGCACCCGGCGCATCCAGGACCGGTTCCACCTGGACGCACCGGCCTGGTTCCGTGACGCCGATCCGGTTCCGCAGCTCGCGCCGGTCGCCCAGGCGGTGTGGGAACAGCGCACGCTCCGTGCGCACTACCGGCGTTGGGGCGGTGAGGTGCACCGGGAGCTGCACCCGCTCGGCATCGTCCTCAAGGGCGGGCTCTGGTACCTGGTGGCGCGGGCGGAGGGGACGGTGCGGACGTACCGGGTGTCGCGGTTCCTGGCGGTGGAGCTCACCGACGAGGTCTTCGAGCGGCCGGCCGGGTTCGAACTGGCCGCCTATTGGGCGGAGTCCGCCCGGCGACTGGAGGCCGCGCTCCATCAGGGCACGGCCCGGCTGCGGATCTCCCCCAGGGCGCAGCGGCTGCTGCCCATGCAGTTCGGTGCGATCGGCAGCCGGGCCCTGGAGAGCGCCGGGGCGCCGGACGGGGACGGCTGGGTCGAGGTGGAGATGGCGGTCGAGGCGGAGGCCGTCGCGGTGAGCGACCTGCTCCGGCTGGGCGCGGAGGCGGAGGTGCTGGGCCCGCCCGCCCTGCGGCAGGCGATGGCCCGGTCCGTGGCCGTACTCGCCGAGCGCTATGCGACGGCTCCCTGAGAGGTCGTGGGCACCAGGGCGGACCGAACAGCCCACGTCCGCCCTCCTCCTGCCGCCTTCCCGGCCCCTCCGGCACGCCACCGCCGCCCGCCCGTACCCAATCGTTACGCAGGACCAATGGGGCGAGCGAGACACTGCATGGCATAAGCGGCGCGCGGGCCTTGACGGATTCCCGGGGCCCCCAGGAAGCTGAGCCGCCCCCCACGGCAGCCCCCCACGGCAACGTTCCCCTTCCACCGTTGGAATGCCCATGCGCCCGCTTGTTTCCGCAGGCTCGCTCACGGCCGCCGTGGCCGCGGCCCTGCTGACCGCCCCTTCCGCTTACGCCGCCGCCCCCGGCGACAACGGCACCGTGAAGATCCACGACGCCAAGACCGGTGCGGATCTCCTCAAGAACGAGCCCCACGTCTGCACGTTCTACCTCGACTCCTTCGGCTTCGACGGCGCCCAGAAGGTCGAGTGGCACATCGAGGCCTGGGCTCCGACCGCCCACACCAAGGGGGAGACGGTGTCGTCCGGTTCCCTGACGCTGGACGCCGAGGGGCACGGCCGGACGCAGGACCTGTCCCTGCCCGACGGCCACTACAAGCTGTTCTGGAACTTCGCCGGCGAGCACGGCCGGGCCAAGCACAAGGTCTTCTGGACCGACTGCAAGGACGCCGGCGGGCCGGGCGGCGGCAAGCCGTCGGCGTCCGCCACCGCGGGCGGTCCGACGGCCAAGCCGAGCGCCTCGCCGACCTCGTCCGCCCCCGCGGACACCACCCCGACGTCCTCGGCGGCCGCGTCCGCCGCGCCGTCGCCGTCGCCGTCCCGGAAGAGCGGCGACCTGGCCGAGACCGGTAACGGCGCGCCCGTCGGCCTGCTGTCGGCCTCCGCGGCCCTGCTCGTCGCGGGCGGCGGCTACCTGGTGTTCCGCCGCCGCAAGGCACAGCAGCACTGATCCGCGGATACCTCTCCGGGGCCCCTGGCCGCGCCCGCACGGGTGCGGCCAGGGGCCCGGCTTCGTCCAGGACGGCACGGGGGCCGGGCCGCCATACGGCGCGCCCGCCCGGGGCGACCGCTCACCGAGCAGCCGGTGGTGTTCCTGGGCCTGGGCGACTGCGGCGTGGTGGCCGGGGACCCGTCCGGTTTCCCGTGGGTGCCGGCCGACGGCTGCGGTCCGATGGAGGCCGTGAGGTACGACCACGGGCCCCGTGACGCCGCGTTGACCGCACTCGCCGAGCGCTACGCCACGACCCCGCGCCGGCCGGCCCAGCGGATCGCCGAGGAGGCCGAAGCGGAATTCCCCACCTTCGTCGCGGACGTCGACGCACTCGCCGCTGAGCCCTTGGGGAGCGCCCCCGTGAGGGGGGCCGCACCCCGAAAACCGTCCCCGCTCCCCCTTGCGCCCTCCTCAACACCCCTGACCTGCAACCGCGTTGGGCCGCCCATGCGTCTCACACGGCGCTGCTGCTGCCTCTAGAATCCGCAGCAACGGGAAGGGTGGCTCATGACGATCACGGGGGACGTCACCGTCGTCGTGCACGACGCGGACGCCGATGCGCAGGAACTGGACGAACTGGCGCAAGGGCTCCTGGAGGAGTTGCTGGCGCTGGATCTGCCCGACGTCGTACGCGGGCAGGAGCCCGGAGCGGTGGGCGGCAAGAGCGGGGTGGTGTCGTCGCTGACGACGCTGGTGGTGAGTGGCGGCTTCTCGGTCGCCGCGCTGCGGTCCCTGACGCTCGTGGTCCGGGACTGGATCAAGCGCAGCGGAGCCCGTAAGGCCGTGCTGGTCAGCGGGGAGCGGCGGCTGGAGATCGACGGGGTGTCGAAGAGGACGCAGGAGGCGGTGGTGGAGGCCTGGCTCCAGGCGCTGGCCGCCGACGACGCATCCGGCGCGGGTACCGCCTCGCCGTCGGAACCGTCGGAGCCGGCTCCACCGGCGGCCCTGGAGGGGTCGGCGGGAGGGGCCTGATGGCTCGGCGACTTACCGTCGGCCCGATGGTGGTGGGCGTAGGAGGGTCGGGTGGGTGAACGGCGTGCCCTGCTCATCGCCACCGAGCGCTATCTCGACGACTCCCTCCCCCAGTTGCGTTCGCCGGTGCACGACGCCCGGAAGCTGGCCGCGCTCCTGGAAGACCCCGACGTCGGGCAGTTCGATTCCGTGCAGGTGCTGATCGACGAGTCGAAGGCGGTCATCGAGGAGGCCGTCGAGCGGCTCTTCCAGGACCGCGGGGTCGATCTCGCCCTGGTCTACCTGTCCTGCCACGGGCTGAAGGACGGCCGGGGGCGGCTGCACTTCGCGACCGTCAAGTCCAGCCGCGAGATGGTCCGGGCCAGCTCGGTCTCGGCGGAGTTCATCAAGGAGTCGATGGAGTACAGCCGGGCCAAGCAGAAGATCGCCCTGCTGGACTGCTGCTTCTCCGGTGCGTTCGGTGCGTCCAAGGGCGGTGCGGACGCCGAGGACATCCCCCGGCAGTTCGTCGACCGCGGCAGCTATGTGATCACCGCCGCCAACTCCGTCCAGGAGGCCCTGGAGGACGAGACGCCGGGGGCCGGTGCGGCCGAGTGGAGTTCGGTGTTCACCCGCGCGGTGATCGACGGCCTCACCACGGGCCGGGCCGATCTCGACGAGGACGGCTGGGTCACGGCGCAGGAGCTGTACCAGTACGTGGCCGAGGTGGTCGCCCGTACCCACGAGCAGAAGCCCACCTTCTTCGGCAGCGACATCCAGGGCGGCAGCCGGCTGCGGCTGTCGAAGGCGGCCGCGCACGCGCACCGGCCCTTCCCGGGCCTCACCGAGGCCGAGGGTCCGTCGGCCCTGACGACCCTGGACCAGTTGCTGCCGCCGCTGGCGGTGACCGAGGAGCGTGGGCTGTCGGCGGTGGACTGGCGGGACAGCGGCCGTCTGATCACCCCGGTCGGCCGGTCGCACCGCATCGAGGGGCGCCGGGTCCGCACGCACTGTGTGGACCTGTCCGGAGGCGCCGGACACGTGGCGGTCGCCGGCGGTCCGCGCAGCGGCAAGACGCTGCTGCTGCAGACCCTGGTGACGTCGCTGGCCCTGACGCACACCCCGCACGAGGTCGAGTTCCACTGCATCGACTTCGGTGGCGGTGGCTTGCGCCGGCTGACGCATCTGCCGCACGTCCGCGGCATCGCGCACCGCCAGAACCCGGACGAGGTGCACCGCATGGTGGCGCACGCCGTCTGGCTCAACTCCCTGCGGGAGAACGCCTTCGAGCGCCTGCCGTCGATCGACTCCATCGAGGCGTACCGCGGCGCGCGGGCCCGCGGCGACCTCGCCGACCAGCCGGTGGCCGATATGTTCCTCGTGATCGACGGCTGGTCGGAGTTCGCCGAGAACTTCCAGGACCTCGCGGTGGCGCTGCGCGGCATCGGGGCGACGAGCCTGCGGCACGGTGTGCACCTCGCGGTGACCACGCCGCACTGGTCGGCCCTGCCCACGTCGCTGCTGGACGTGATGCTGACCCGCTTCGAGCTGGCGCTCAGCTCCCCCGACGCCTCCCTCGTCCACCCGGAGCCGGCCGCGCGGCTGACCCCGGCGACCCCCGGTGTGGCCCTGTGCACGGACCGGGCCGAGAAACGGTACGTGCACATCGCCCTGCCCCGGACGGACGGCGTCACCGCGGTGGACGATCTGGCGACGGCGGCGGCCGCGCTGGGCCGGCGGGCCCGCACCGGCTGGTCGCGGTCGGCGGCCGACGACATCGCGCCGCCCGTCTCCCGCGTCGCGGATCAGCTCGACTTCACCCAGCTGATGGGGATCGGGGACCCCGGCGCGTTCGACCCCGTCCAGGCGTGGCGGCCGCGCACCGCGCGGGAACGCCTGCGGGTGCCGATCGGCATCGGGCAGGACGGACAGCCGGCCGTGGTGGACCTCAAGGAGGCCGCCCAGGGCGGGATGGGACCGCACGGGCTGTGCGTGGGCTCGACCGGTTCCGGCAAGTCCGAGCTGCTGCGCACCCTGGTGCTGGCGCTGGCGGTCACGCACTCCTCGGAGAACCTCAACTTCATCCTGGCGGACTTCAAGGGCGGTGCGACCTTCGCCGGTATGTCGATGCTGCCGCACGTGGCGGCCGTGATCACCAACCTCGCCGACGACACCGCGCTGATCGACCGGATGCGGGACGCGATCACCGGCGAACTGCAGCGCCGCCAGGAGCTGTTGCGGGACGCCGGCACCTACCCCAACGTCACCGCCTACGAGGACGCCCGGGCCGCCGGGGCACCGCTGGCACCGCTGCCCTCGCTGGTCCTGGTGGTCGACGAGTTCAGCGAACTGCTCACGGCGAAACCCGACTTCATCGAGATGTTCATCCGGATCGGCCGGATCGGCCGCTCGCTGGGCGTCCATATGCTGCTCGCCTCGCAACGGCTGGATGAGGGACGGCTGCGCGGCCTGGACACCTACCTGTCGTACCGGATCGGGCTGCGGACGTTCTCCGCCGCGGAGTCACGGGCGGCGATCGGCGTACCGGACGCCTATCACCTGCCGAGCTCGCCGGGGTCCGGCATCCTCCGCCACGACGGCGACGCCATGTCCCGCTTCAAGGCCGCGTACGTCTCCGGCGTCCACCGGGCTCCGGGCGGGACGTCGGACCCTCCGGATGCGCTCGCCGACACCGTCCTGGACGTGCTGGTGCAGCGGATGGACGGCCGGGGGCCGGCGGCGCACCAGGTGTGGCTGCCACCGCTGGAGGAGTCGGCGACGGTGGACCAGCTGCTGCCGGCGCTCGCGGTGACGGCCGAACGGGGCCTGCACGCGGAGGAGTTCACCTCCGGCACGCTCATGGTGCCCGCGGGGATCGTGGACAGGCCGTACCAGCAGCGGCGCGACATCCGCTACCTGGACTTCTCCGGTGCGGCCGGTCACGGGCTGTTCGTCGGCGGCCCCCAGTCGGGCAAGTCGACCGCGCTGCGCTCGGTGATCGCCGCGTTCGCCCTCACCCACACCCCGCGTGAAGTGCAGTTCTACTGCGTCGACTTCGGTGGCGGCGGCATGTTCGACGTCGCGGGGCTGCCCCATGTCGGTACCGTCGCCTCCCGGCTGGACCCCGACCAGGTCCGCCGTACGATCTCCGAGGTCGCGGGCGTCCTCGACCGCCGCGAGGAGCTCTTCCGGTCCCGGTCCCTCGACTCCATGGCCACCTACCGGAAGCGCCGGGCCGCCGGGCAGTTCCCCGACGAGGCATGGGGCGACGTGTTCCTGGTGATCGACGGCTGGTCGTCGTTCCGGACCGACCACGAGGAGCTGGAGGCCGCGGTCCTCGACATCGCCGGGCGCGGCCTCGGCCTGGGCGTCCATCTCCTCGTCGGCGCCAACCGGTACACCGAGGTCCGGCCCGCGCTGCGCGATCTGCTGCTCAACCGGGTGGAACTGCGCCTGGGCGATCCGCTGGAGTCGGAGGTCGACCGCCGGGAGGCCGAGAACGTGCCGATCGGCCGGCCCGGCCGTGGCCTGTCGCCCGACCGGGACCACTTCCTGACCGCGCTGCCGCGGCTGGACGGCCGCCCGGACCCCGACACGCTCGGGGAGGCCCTGTCGGAGCTGGTGAGCGCGGTGCGGAGGCACTGGAACGGGCCCGTCGCGCCACCGGTCCGGATGCTGCCGGCCCTGCTCGCCGTCGAGGAGTTGCCGAAGCCCGGCGACGGCCCCGCCGGCGGTATTCCGTTCGCCCTCGACGAGGCCGCGCTCAGCCCCGTGCACCTCGACTTCGAGACCGATCCGCTGCTGGTCGTCTACGGCGAGAGCGAGTCGGGCAAGTCCTCACTGCTGCGGCTGCTGGCCCGGCAGGTCGCCGAGCGCCACACACCGGAACGGGCTCTCCTGGTCGTCGCCGACTACCGCCGGTCCCTCCTGGGAGACGTCCCGGACCGTCATATCTCCCACTACTGCGGTATGGGGCCCCAGTTGAAGGAGGTGATCGCCGGGCTCGCCGGTTCGCTGAGCCGGCGGATGCCCGGGCCGGACGTCACGCCCGAGCAGTTGCGCAACCGCAGCTGGTACGACCTGCCGGACGCCTATGTGCTCGTCGACGACTACGACCTGGTGGCGACCAGCAGCGGCAATCCGCTGCAGCCCCTGCTGGAATACCTGCCGTTCGCACGCGATCTGGGTCTGCGGCTGATCCTGGCGCGCAGCTCCTCGGGCGCCGGCCGGGCGTCGTTCGAGCCGGTGATGCAGCGCACCCTCGAACTGGGCGCGCAGGGGCTGCTGCTGTCCGGCGATCCGGGTGAGGGGCAGCTGGTCGGCAACCACCGCGCGCGTCGGCTTCCGCCCGGACGGGCGCTGTTCGTCAACCGCAAGCGGGAGGGACGGCTGGTCCAGACGGCCTGGTCCCCGCCCGGGTGACGCGGCACCCACCCGCGCTCCGTCCGGGGCGGGGCGGGGTGAGGGATGCCGGCGTCCGCTCGGGCTGCATGCAGAGCGGCCCGGGCCCCGAGGGGGTCGCGGCCCGGGCCTTTCGGGTGGGCGGTCAGTCGTTGAGACTGGTGTGGTTCCACCAGCCCTGGCGGCCCACGGTGAAGTCGACGCTCGCGCCGTTCCCGTTGAGCTTGCCCTGGTACTGCTGGCCCTTCTTCAGCGGGCTTTCGAGGAGCTTGTCGTGTGCGTCCTTGATCGACTCGATGACGAAGGTCGGGACCTTCTTCAGGGTCGCCGCGTCGATGGCCGACGCGGGGGCGATGGTGACCGCCTCGTCCCAGTTCGGGCGGGCCGCGAGCTGGTGCGCGAGGTGGATCTCGTCGCCCTCGCCGAACATCAGGTAGGTGAGGTACTCGGGGTAGGGCAGGTTCCCGAGCCGGCGGAAGTGGCGGACGTCCTCCTTCTTGCACTCCACCTCGGTCTCGGTCGTCGTCATCTGCTGGAAGTCACGGTTCCCCTGCGCGTCGACGACGACCCGCTCCAGGTGGACCGTGAAGACCTTGCCCTGCTGGAGCTCCGGAAGCTCGAAGTGGTGCGGACAGCGCAGCGAGTAGTAGACCCGCTCGCTCTCGTGCTGCGCCAGGTCCTTGAGGTACATGTCCCGCAGTTCACCGTCGTCCTTGATGGTGAAGGTGAAGACCGCCTGGTAGTCGTGGCCGGACTGCGGGTTGTACAGCGCCAGGTGGTAGAAGAACAGCTTCTTCTTGCCGAGGATCAGGAAGCGGTGGATGTGCTCGTGTCCGGCGTGGCCGGATTCTCGGTGGGTGCTCATGGTGAGGTCTCGCCTTTCGTGTGGGGGGAGTCGGGGTGGATGACGGTGTCCGGGTGGTGCTGCCGTCGGGCCCAGAAGGGGCGGTCGGGCCAGCGGGTCTCCCGGGCGTGCACGACACGGTGGTCGTGCCGGTAGGCCCTGCGGGCCGTGGCGACCTGTGCCGCGTAGCCGGCCAGTGCCGTGCGGTCGCCGTGGAGCCGGGCGTGCACCGCCCGGCCCGCGCTCAGCCCGGTGTAGAGGGCGGTGAGGATGCCCTGGGAACTGAGCGGGTCGAAGGCGGCCGCCGCGTCGCCGGCGGCCGTCCAGCCGTCGCCGTGCACCCGCTCCAGATAGGCGGTGTGCGCGGCGGCCCGGCGGGGTGGTGGGAGGTGGCCGATCCCGTGCGGGCGGGCCCGGTCGGCGACGTGCCGGGTGGCCAGCAGCCGCTCGCGGAACCGTTCCGCGCCGCGCCCGTCGGCGACCGGCAGGTCGGGGTCGGTGAAGTAGGCGACCAGGCGGTGCCGGGAGGGCAGCAGGGCCGTGTACCACCAGCCGTCCTGGTCGGATTCAACCAGCGAGCGGCCGTCGGCGGTGTGCTGCGGGGCCGGGTCCAGGGTCAGGTGGAGGGCGGTCAGCCGGTCTCCGGTCCGCCGCCGGGCGCCGGCGCGGACGGCGATCGCCGCACCCCGCCCGGTGGCGTCCAGCACCCAGCGGCAGCGGACCGTGCGTTCCTCGTCCCCGCGGGAGCGGTCGCGCAGGGCGAGCCGCCAGGTGCCGTCCGGTTGCCGGGCGGGGCGCCGTACGGCGGTGCGTTCGGCGACGTCGGCCCCGGCCGCGCGGGCGGCGGCGCGCAGCCTGCGGTCGAACAGCGCCCGGTCCAGGTGCCAGCCGTGCCCGTACGGGTCGTGGAGGAAGTCCACGGCGTGCAGTTCGGACGAGCCCCAGGCGGACAGGTTGCCGTGGCAGGGCAGATGGCCGGTGCCCAGGACGGACCGGTCCACGCCGAGGTCGGCGAGGAGCAGCCGCGCCACGGAGACCAGCGCCTCACCGGGCTTGGGCGGTCCGGTGCCGGCGTCGGCCAGCAGGACCGTGCGCCCGGCCCGTACGAGGGCGAGCGCGGCGGCGCAGCCTGCCGGACCGCCGCCCGCCACCACGACGTCGTAGGCGGGCGCCGGGGTCACGGGGAGCCGTGCAGGGGGTCGAGCTTCTCCAGATATCCGGCAGCGATCGCCGTCTCGTCGTAGCCGGTGGCCTCCTTGACCTCCTGCACCGCCTGGAGCACGAGGTCCGCCTCGACGGACTCGGCCGGGATGCTGCCGCTCCAGGCGTCGGCCGCGGCGGCCAGTTGGGGCACTCCCGCCTCGGGCACCTGGATGTTCAGGAGGTTGGCGTGGTCGGGGGCCGGCGGGTACCCGGGCTCGGACTCCACCTGCATGTACCGGGGGAACTTCCCGTCGCCCACCCGGTACTCCTGGGTCCGGACCACGCCGAACTTGTACCAGTCGTCGATCATCTGGCGGCGCTGGACGTTGAAGTCGGTGCCCTTCAGGCCACGCAGCCACACCGCCCGGTTCTCGAAGGCGTTCTCCCTGGCGCTGTCGTCGCTGCCGGTCGGCTTGGTGTTGACGGTGTCGAAGTCGGCCTGCTTCAGCACGTGGTTGGGCACCTGGGCGGGCCAGAAGGTCGGCAGATAGGGGCTGTAGCGGGGGCCGAGCCCGGCACGTACCTCGTAGCCGGAGCGGCAGCTCGCCGCGTCGCACTGCCAGGGGGCGGCCATCCAGCGGGTGAGGTCGCCGGGCCCCTGCGCGTACAGCGGGCCGTTCTTGCCGAGGGCGTCCGCGATGCTGAGCACATCGCCGTAGTCGCGTTCCGGGTTCTCCGGGGTGCGGTGCAGGATGCGGAACGGTTCGGAGTACATGGTCTTGTGCCGCACCGGCCAGGTGACCTCGCAGCCGGGATGGAAGGCGTCGGCGGCGCAGTGCTCCAGCGCGCCGCGGTCCAGCAGGCGCGGTTGTTCGGCGGCGGGCGCCTGGTCGACGTCGGGGTAGCCGGTGCGGGGCGGGCCGGAGGTGAAGTGGCCCTCGGCCCACAGCGCCAGCATCCGGTCCTGGGTGGGAGAGAGGGTGATGTGCTGCCGGATGGAGTGGGGCTTGCTGGCCATGGCGTCGCCGTAGATCCACGGCCAGGGGACGGGGGAGATGCCGTCCCGGCAGTAGTCGCGCATCTGGACGTAGATCTGGCGACGGAGTTCGCGGCTGGCCGGGCCCGGGTCGGCGAGCCGCTTGCGGAGGTCCGGGTCGCGGAAGTCGTGCGGTCCCTTCCAGCCGAACTGGGTGGCGAAGCCGTGGTTGACCCACTGCAGATCGCAGAACCGGCCCAGCAGCGGTTCGATGTGGTCCGGGTACGAGACCTGGGGCTCGACGGGCAGTGTCTGTTCGGTGACGAACACGTCGTAGAGCAGGTCGTAGAGGGTGCGGACGGTCTTCACGCCGGGGGCGTAGTGCGGCGGGGCGACCACGACCCAGCCGGGGGTCGCGGCTTTCGTCACGCCGTTGATCGTGACCTCCGCCGTCACCGGGCCGTCGGAGACGTCGTCGTACCAGGTGTCATTGTTGGTGACGCCGGTGATCGGCTTCTCCGGGGTGGCCCAGGAGGCCGACTTGCCGATGCCGCCGACGACCAGGAGGCGGCCGTCCTGCTGGGTGGAGATGGACCCCAGGGAAACCGGTTTGTCCATGATCTTGCCGTCGAAGGTGGCGGTCTCCTGTGCGGAGGCGCGGATTTCCTTGCGGCCGGGGTCGATGACGAGTTTCTTCCGGTCCGGGCCCGTGACGTCGCTATTGCGGCGGCACCGCTGGTTGTCCGGCAGGGCGGTGGCTTCGGGAATGTCGAGCGGAATGTGGAACTGGTACCAGGCGGCCTTCTTGTTGGCGAGGTGCACGGACCATTTGATGTCCGTCACGCCGTCCTGGCCCTGCTTCAGTTCCTTGACGACCTCCCCCTTCTCGTTGTAGCCGTAGATGCGGAATCGGGCGGCCTGCCGGATGATCTTGCCGGAGCCGTCCTTGTACGATTCGATGGGCAGTGCCGGCTGATCCGGTGATTCCGGGCCGATGTAAGGCGGCTGGTCACTGTTGCCCACACGGGCTATGCCGATGGCCGGGTGAATCTTTATCTGTACGATCTGCTTGTCCACGGAAGAGCCTTCCTTGGGGTGGGGCCACGAATGCCCACCGCTGGCTCAACCGTAGGAACACCTCAATTCGGAACGCCCCCGCAAGGCGTCGCAATGAGTGCACGAATTCACCCCTTCGGCCGTCCCGGAGCCGATATCGCCCGCCGTCGTTCCACGGCCCGTGACGACGGGCGATCCGGCACCGGGACCCCGGCGGACAGGGTCAGACGGGCGCCGGGAGGTCGCGGATCAGGTCCGCCGCCTTTTCGGCGATCATGATCGTGGGGGCGTTGGTGTTGCCCCGTACGACGGTGGGCATCACGGAGGCGTCCACCACCCGCAGCCCGCGCACGCCGTGCACCGTGAGGCGCGGGTCGACGACGGGACCGATGGCGCAGCTGCCCGCCGGGTGGTACAGGGTGTGCAGTTCGCGCCGGATGAAGTCCAGCAGGCCCTGGTCCGTCAGGGACGCGGGGTGGCGGAAGTCGGCCCTGCGGTGCTTGCGCAGGCTGGGCCGGTCGGCGAGGTCCAGCAGCAGCCTGACCGCGCGGACCATCGTGGCCCGGTCCTCCTCGGTGACCAGGTAGTTGTGCAGGATGCGCGGCTGCGCGCTGGGGATCGCGGAGCGCAGCGAGACCTTGCCCCGGCTGGTGGGGGTGAGCAGCGCCGCGCCCACCATGAACGCGTGGTCGGTGACCGCGCCGAGGCCCTCCTCGTGGAACATCACCGGGGTGGCGTGCACCTGGATGTCGGGGGCTTCGAGGCCGTCGAGCGTGCGGTGGAAACCGCCGGCCTCGCCGACGTTGGAGGTGAGCGGGCCGGTCCCGTGGTCCTCCAACTCCCGTACGTTCTCCGGGGTTTCGGCGGTCATCAGGGACGGTGTGTCGGTCAGGAAGATGAGGCCGACGTGCGGGTGGTCCTGGAGGTTCTCCCCCACCGGGAGGTCGACGCGGACGGTGATGCCGTGGGCCGCCAGTTCCTCGGCCGGTCCGATCCCGGACAGCATCAGCAGCTGCGGGGAGTTGTACGCGCCGGCGGAGAGCACCACTTCGCGGTCCGCCCGCCGCCGCAGCAACTCCCCGCCGCGGTCCAGCTCGACGCCGGTCGCGCGGTCGCCGTCGAACAGCACGCGGGTGCACTGGGCTCCGGTGAGCACGTCGAGGTTCGGCCGGCTCAGGGCGGGCCGCAGGTAGCCGACGGCGGTGCTGCAGCGCAGACCGGCTCGCTGGGTGAGGTGGTAGTGGCCGACGCCGTCCTGTTCCGGGCCGTTGAAGTCGCTGGTGAGGGGGTGGCCCGCCTCCTGTGCCGCCGCCACGTAGGCGGCCATCAAGGGGTGGCGGGAGCGGCCCTCGCTGACCGTGAGCGGCCCGCCGGTGCCGTGCCAGGGCGAGGGCGGCCCCTGGAAGTCCTCGGCGCGCAGGAAGTACGGCAGGACGTCGTCCCAGCCCCACCGCTCGGCGCCGGCGGCGGCCCAGGCGTCGTAGTCGCGCCGGTTGCCCCGGATGTAGATCATGGCGTTCATGGACGACGACCCGCCAAGCATGCGGCCCCTGGGGAGGGCCCGGCGGCGGCCGTCCAGCCCCGGTTCGCAGTCGCTGAGATAGCGCCAGTCGTACTTCGTCTGGAACAGCTTGGCCAGCGCGGCCGGTACGTGGATCTCCCGGGCGTCGTCCGGCGGCCCCGCCTCGACGAGCAGCACGCGGACGTCCTCGTCCTCGCTGAGCCGGGCTGCCAGTACGCACCCCGCCGATCCGGCACCCACGATGATGTAGTCGTACACCGTCCCGTCCCCTCCCCAACGCGGTGGTGGAAGCCCCCACCCAAGCCGCATCGGCCGGTCCCCCACACCGGGAAACCGGCCATTGTCGGACGGCCCGTGCGGTCCGGCGACGGGCAGGCAGACCTCGCCCTCGTCACCGGCCGACGGGCCGGGTGGACCGTGCCTAGGCGTCGCTCATCCGGGGCATCTCGCCGGCGGTCGTGGTCGTGTCGATGACGGCGAAGGCCGCGCCCTGCGGGTCGGCGAGGGCGGCGAAACGGCCGAAGGGGCTGTCCATGGGGCCGAAGTACAGCCGGCCGCCGAGCTTCTTCGCCGCGGCCACGGCGTCGTCGCAGTTCGCAACGGTGAAATAGACCTGGATGTAGGACGGGACCTCGGCCGGGAATTCGTCCCCCATTTTCATCCGGCCGAGCACCGGATTTCCGGAGTCGCCGAGGCTGAAGACCTTGAAGTCCATGCCCTGAGCCTCGGGGCCGTCACCGGGTTCGATCTTCTTCGCGGAAAACGGGAACACCGCCTTGAGGAAGGCGTCGGCCTTTTCCGGGGCGCGCGTGAACACCTCGGCCCAGCAGTACGCACCCGGTTCGGCCACCTTCTCGAATCCGTGGTGTTCACCGGCCTGCCAGACGCCGAAGACGGCACCGCTGGGCTCCTTGGCGAGCACCATCGAGCCGAACGAACCGACCTGCATCGGCTCCATGAGGAGGGTGCCGCCGGCGCCCTTGATCTTCTCCGCGGTCTTCGCCACGTCGGGGGACGCGAAATACAGGCACCAGGCGGACGGCACGTCATCTCCACCGGGCATCGGCGGGACGACTGCGGCGACGGCCTTACCGCCGGAATACGCCTGGGTGTAATTGCCGTACTCACTGGCCGCCTCGCCGAAGGTCCAGCCGAGCACCTCGCCGTAGAAGCTCTTGGCGCCTTCGACGTCCTTGAACATCGCGTCCGCCCAGCAGGGGGCGCCTTCCGGGAAATCGCTCATGGTGTGCCTCACTCCCTCCGACTTTCACGCTAGGCGCGCGGGGTGCGGTCCGCGCGCCGAACGGAGTGCGGCGCCCGCCGGATGGCTACTCGAACCGCGCGGTGTCGCCCGCGCCGCGCCGTACGATCTCGGGTTCGCCGCCGGAGAAGTCGATGACGGTGGTCGGTTCGGTGCCGCAGTCGCCGGAGTCGACCACGGCGTCCACCACGTGGTCGAGCCGTTCCTTGATCTCCCAGCCCTGCGTCATCGGCTCGTCCTCGTCGGGCAGCAGCAGGGTGCTGGAGAGCAGCGGTTCACCGAGTTCGGCGAGCAGGGCCTGGGCGACGACGTGGTCGGGGATCCGGACCCCGACGGTCTTCTTCTTCGGGTGCTGCAGCTGCCGCGGGACCTCCCGGGTCGCGGGGAGGATGAAGGTGTAACTCCCGGGCGTCGCGGCCTTGATGGCGCGGAAGACGTCGTTGTCGACGTGCACGAACTGCCCCAGCTGCGCGAAGTTCTGGCACAGCAGGGTGAAGTGGTGGCGCTCGTCGAGGTTCCGGATCGACCGGATCCGACTCATGCCGTCCCGACTGCCCAGCTGGCATCCGAGCGCGTAGCACGAGTCCGTCGGATACGCGACGAGGGAGCCGGAGCGGATGCTGTCCGCGATGGTGGTGAGGGTGCGCCGCTGGGGGTTTTCCGGGTGGACATCGAAGTACTTCGCCATCCGCCGAGTCTAGGTGATCGGGGCTGCTACGCCGGGGCGGCCGGGCAGGGCCGAGGCGGGCGGACGGGCAGGGGCCGAGGCAGACGGCCGGGCGAGGCCGAGGCAGACGGCCAGGCGACGCCAAGGCAGCAGCCGGGCAGGGCCGAGGCAGGCGGTCGCGGTCCGGGCGGCCGGGCGCCCGGCGCGCGAAGGCGGCACGGCGTAAGGGGAATTCGTACCGGCACGTCCCCGACGGGCGGACCGGCGCCTTCCCCGGTCGGCGCATCCGGAGGGACGGGGGCACGATGGAAGCCGGGGCAGTGGAAGGAGTGCCCGGGTGAGCGCAGCCGAAGACCCCGGGACCCCGCCGGCCGGCGACGGGCCCGAGGACGGTCTGCCGCAAGGCCGGTGGTCCCCGCCGAGCGGGCTGATGGACCTCCTCGGTGTGGCCGCCGTGCTCGTGGACGCGGACGGCCGGATCGCGCTGTGGAGCCCGCAGGCCGAGGACCTGTACGGCTACACCGCCGAGGAGGCCCTGGGTCAGTACGCTGCGCCACTGCTCGTCCACGAAGAGCACTGGGACCTGGTGCTGAAGAAGTTCGCCGAGGTCATGGAGACCGGCCGGAGCTGGGGCGGGACGTTCCCGGTCCGGCACAAGGACGGCACCGCGCGCATGGTGGAGCTGCGCAGCATGCGCCTGCTGGACGACCGCGGCGACTTCTACGCCCTCGGGCTCGCCACCGACTCACCGACCCTGCGCGAGCTGGAACGGGACGTCGCGCTGTCCACCCGGCTGATCTCCCAGTCCCCCATCGGACTGGCGATCCTCGACACCGGACTGCGGTACGTGGCCGTGAACCCGGCCCTGGAACGGATGCACGGCATCCCCGCCAAGGAGCACCTGGGCCGGCACTACCGCGAGATCATGACCGCCGCGAAGTTCGAGGTGCCCGAGACCGCGATGCGGCAGGTCCTGAAGACCGGCACGCCCATGGTCGACCAGACCACGATCGTCGGTCACACCCCCGCCGACCCGGGCCGGCTGCACGCCTGGTCGATCTCGCTGTACCGGCTGGACGACCCCCAGGGCCGGGTGCTGGGGGTGGCCGACCTCGTGGTCGACGTCACCGACCGCTACCAGGCCGCCATGGAGGCCACCGAGGCCCGGCGCCGGCTGGCCCTGGTCGCCGACGGCACCGCCCGTATCGGCACCACCCTGGAGGTCCGGCAGACCGCCCGTGAGCTGGCCGAGGTCACCGTCCCCGAACTGGCCGACGTGGTCACCGTCGACGTGCTGGACTCCGTCCTGGACGAGCACCGCCACGACGCCGCCGAGGGGCCCGCGCTCTTCCGCGCCCTCGCGGTGAAGGCCGCCTACCCCACCGAGGCCGTCCAGGCCGCCGATCCGCCCGGCCAGATCGTCGCCTACGCCCCCGACCGCCTGGCCACCCAGTGCGTCCGCACCGGCCGCCCGATCCTGGTGTCGCACACCGACGACCGGGACCTCGCCCGCATCGCCCGGGACGCCCCCGCCGCCGCCCGGATGGCCCGGGCCGGGGTGCACTCCTACCTGCTGGCCCCGCTCACCGCCCGGGGCCAGATCCTCGGCTTCCTGGGGATGTCCCGGGCCCGCACCCCGCAGCCGTTCGACGAGGACGACCTCGCCCTCGCCGGTGAGCTGGCCGCCCGCGCCGCGGTGTGCATCGACAACGCCCGGTCGCACCAGAGCGTGCGCAACGCCGCCGAGACCCTCCAGCGCAGCCTGCTCCCGGACCACCCGCCGCAGCTCCCCGGCCTGCAGATCGCCTCCCGCTACCGGCCCGCACAGGCCACGTACGAGATCGGCGGCGACTGGTACGACGTACTGCCGCTGGAGGGCGACCGGACCGCGCTCGTCGTCGGCGACGTCATGGGCAGCGGCATCGACGCGGCCGCGACCATGGGCCGGCTGCGCACCGCGACCAGCGCCTTCGCCGACCTCGACCTGGATCCCGCGCAGGTGCTGACGCACCTCGACAAGATCACCTCGGCGCTGGAGCACTACATCGCGACCTGCGTCTACGCGATCTACGACCCGCGCCGGGCCGCCTGCCACCTGGCCACCGCCGGCCATCTGCCGCCGGTCCTGGTGCGCCGCGGCCGGCACCCCGCGTTCCTCGACCTGCCGACCGGCACCCCGCTCGGGGTCGGCGGCGTCCCGTTCGAGAACACCACGGTGCACCTCGATCCCGGCGACCAGCTCGTCCTGTACACCGACGGGCTGGTCGAGACCCGCCACCACTCCCTCGACGAGCGTCTGGACACCCTGCTGCGCCTGCTGGACGCGCCGGACCGCTCCCTGGAGGACACCTGCGACCGCCTCCTCCGCGAGCTACGCCGTCCGGAGGACCCCGACGACGTCGCGCTTCTCATTGCGCGTTGCCTTTGACGGTCCGCTGCGCTTGGCCTTGTCTCCCCACGTACCTGGCTTTCGCGCCGCGGGGGTTGCTCGCCGGTGCGCGCGGTGCCACCCACGTACCTGTCTGCGGCGCCGCGGGGCGTCTCGCCGTTGCGCGCTGTGCGGCGCCGCGTACGTTGTCGACTGTCCCGCCGTGAGGCGTCTCGCCGTTGCGCCTGGCGGCGGGCGTGGTGTTTTCGGGTGCGGTGACAGCCCTCCAGACTTCGTCCTCCGGTCTGTCCCCTCCCGTGGGTGGGGGTGAGGGGCCGGTGGGGGCGGGCCTTGTGGTTCGGCCGCCACACGCCTCGTGTCGTGTATCGCCTTGTGCCGTACCTCGCCTCGTGTCGTATGTCGCCTTGCGTCGTACGTCGCCGCGTGTCGTATGTCGCCTCGTGCCGTACGTCGCCTCGTGCCGTACGTCGCCTTGCGCCGTACCTCGCCTCATGCAGTGTCGGGAATACCCGCCCCGGCCCGTCGAGTTGAGGCCCAGCAGGGGGCTCTCGCACCCCCTACGGGATCTGTTCGACCCTCCCCTACGGGACGCCACGCCCCCTTGCATGCCCCAACGTCCACCCCCACCCACCGCATTCCCACCCCCAACGGGAGGGGACGGGCCGGAGGGGCCTGGTGTGTGGACGTAAAGCACGGGTACCAGCGCAGCTGGTTC
>NZ_JBFACE010000037.1:0-79095 GCF_040640655.1 Streptomyces sp. NPDC021749
CGCCCAACTCGTCGCCTCCCTGCGCGCCCAAGGCGACGGCGGCCTGGACCACTCCGCCCTCCTCCGCGGCGTCGAACGCCTCTCCGGACACCCCAGCGAAGGCTGAGCCGGTCCGCGGGCCCGTCCCGCGACGTCCCGGAACGGCCGGCGCCGCGACCGCCGCCCTGCGGTCGCGGCGCCGGTGCGCGCGCTTCCCGACTGTCCGTCAAGGCGCCGTCTAGGCCTTGCCAAGGCCCCGTCGAGTCCCCGTGGAGTCCCCGTCGGGTCAGCGGACGAACGTCACCGGCAGGCGTGCCGGTCCGCGCATCAGGCGGGTCCGCCGCCATTCCACCGCGTCCGGCCCGTCGCCCGCGGGACGGATGTCGGTCCAGCGCGTCAGCAGCACCTCGAACGCGATCCGGGCCTCGACGCGGGCGAGTGCCGCGCCGAGGCAGTGGTGCGGGCCGTGCCCGAAGGAGAGGTGCCCGCCCGTGCGGCCGAGTCGTACGGAGTCGGGTGCGTCGAACCGTGCCGGGTCGCGGTTGGCGGCGCCGGGTGCGACCTGGACGACATCGCCCGCGGCGATCGTGGCGCCGCCGAGGACCAGCGGTTCGGTGGCGTAGCGGAAGGTGGCGACGGTCAGCGGTGCGTCATGGCGCAGGAATTCCTCGACCGCGGCGGGCAGCAGCCCGGGGTCGGCCCGGAGCCGGGCGCGCAGGGCGTCGTCCCGGAGCAGGGTCACCATGCCGTTGCCGATGAGATGGGCCGTCGTCTCGTGCCCGGCGACCACCAACAGCACGGCCAGCGAGACCAGTTCGGGCTCGGACAGCCGGTCGCCGTCGTCCCGTGCGGCGATCAGCCCGCTGAGGACGTCGTCCCCCAGGGCCGCGCGCCGGTCCGCGATCAGCCGGGTCATACAGGCGCTCAGCGCGTGTGACGCACGGTCCACGGTGTCCGGGTCCGCCGTGGCGAACAGCTCGTTGGACCAGCGCCGTACCGCCGCGCGGTCCGGCTCGGGGACCCCCAGCAGCTCGCTGATCACGGCGATCGGCAGCGGCACCGCGAAGCCCTCGACCAGATCCGCCGTGTCCCGCTCCGCCAGGGCGTCGGCCAGGTCTTCGGCCAGCACCCGGATACGCGGCTCCAGACGTGCGACGGCCGCCGGCGTGAACGCCGTCATCGCCAGTTTCCGCAGCCGGCCGTGGTCCGGCGGGTCGGTCGCGAGCAGGGTGCGGCTGACCGCCGGGGCCAGGTTGCGGTTGCTCGGCCGGCCGGCGAAGTACCGGGCGGTGTCCTTCGACAGCCGGGCGTCGGCCAGCGCCGCCCGCGCCTCCGCCCACCCGGTGACCAGCCATGTCGTCCGGCCGTTCGCGGTCCTGATCCGCTGTACGGGACCGCGCGAGCGCACGGCGGCGAGCAGCGGATACGGGTCCCGGAAGTACTCCGGCGAGGCCAGGGGGTCCGCCCCCGAGGCGTTTGTCTGCACGGCGACACCAATCCTTGGGGGAGCCTTGCCGGGCTGTCCTGGAAGGCGTAGCCGGCAGGTGGCCCCGGTAGGGCAACCATTCCTTGCACGGGCAACGATTCCTGCCCCCGGAGGCGGTCGACGTGCGGGAGTGCGCCGCCCGTCGCACGCTGGAGGCATGACCGAGCACCCGCCAGTCATCGTGCACCCGCCGACACCCTCCGGGGGGCGCCGGGTGACCGTGCGTGGGCAGATCGTCGGCCTGGCCCACGGCCGGGGCGACGTCGCCGAATTCCTCCGCCGGGCGGGGGTCGCCGGCCCGGCCGAGGACATCCGGCTCGACGACCCGCGGCTGGTCGAATGGCGGGGCGGTTCGCTGGACGACTGGCCGATGCCGTCCGCCTGAGCCCCCGGCCGCGCGCCGGCAGCCGGGCGCCGGCAGCCGGGCGCCGGCTCCGCCGCACGGCGGTCCGCAGGTCAGCGGCCGGCAGGTCCCCGTCCGATTTCCGCCGGTGGACCGCCGCGACCTGCGGCACAGTGGAATCCGTGATGCTCAAGACGCTCTACACCACCCTCGAAAGCCCGCTCGGCGAACTCCTGCTGGTCGGGGAGGAGTCGGCCACCGCGCCGGACGGTACCGCGCTGGTGTCGCTGTCCCTGCCCGGACAGAAGGGCGGTGCGGCCGTGCAGGACGGCTGGGTCCGCGACCCCGCCGCGTTCGACGGGATCGCGCGGCAGCTGCGGGCCTACTTCGACGGGACGCTGACCCGTTTCGCCATCGAGTACGCCGACACCGCGTCCACCCGCGGCACCGATTTCCAGCGGCGCGTCTGGCAGGCCCTGGAGGCCGTTCCCTACGGCACCACGACCACGTACGGGCGGATCGCCGAGGCGATCGGGGCGGCGCCGGCGGCGGTCCGTGCGGTGGGGACCGCGATCGGCGCCAACCCGCTGCTGATCGTCCGGCCCTGCCACCGCGTGATCGCCGCGAACGGCTCGCTCTCGGGCTACGCGGCCGGGCCGGAACGCAAGCGGCAACTGCTCGGCCTGGAGGGCGCCGCCCCGCGCTTGCTCTGACCCGGGAGCGGGCGGCGCGCTCAGAGCGCGGAACCGCGGGTGACGTCGATGCGCCGCCCGGCGATCCAGCGGGGAGCCGCCCGGCCGGCTGTCGAGCGGGGCTCGCCCCCCCCCGGGCGAGGGGGGAGAGACGGGACGCCGAACACCAGGTGAAGGGGCAAGCGCCTTCGCCTTCTCCGGTCTGGGCGGGAGCCGGTACACCCTCACCGCGGCCGGCTACCCGCCGCACGCCGCCCCGATATCCCTCGCCGGCGGCGCCGAGGAGACCCTCGACCTGACCCTCACCCAGCCGACCGCGACCGACGGCTGAGCGGGTCGCTCAGACCTGGCCGGTACGCGCTACGCCCCCTCTCCACCGCCCGCCAACTGCCCCAGGGTCTCGTCGAATTCCTCCCGCAGAACCCGCCCGGCCGCCGCACCGTCGCCGGCCACGACCGCCTCGACCAGCGCCGCGTGCCGGGCGTCGCCGGGCTGCGGGTCCCGGCCCCGCAGGTCCAGCAGTTCGACGAGGTCGATCAGACCCTGGCGCAGTGCGGGCACGAACTCCGTGAAGAGATCGGCCAGTACGGGGTTGTGCGCGGCCGCGACGACGGCCGCGTGCAGCGCGATGTCCGCGTCCACGAACGCCGCGGTGCCGGCCCCGGCGGCGGCACGGCGGCCCTCCAGAGCGGCGTGCAGGGCGGCGACATCCTCGTCGGTGCGCCGGACGGCGGCCAGTTGGGCGGCCTGCACCTCCACCATGGCGCGGACCTCGTAGACGTCGCCGACGGCCGCGCGGCGCAGCCGGGTGGGCCAGTCCTCGGTGGGCTCGGTCGCGATCACGAACACCCCGGCGCCCTGGCGCGGCCGGACCAGCCCCGCACCGGCCAACGCCCGCAGGGCCTCGCGCACCGTCGAACGGCCGACGCCGAGGGTCTTGGCCAGGGTGGTCTCGCCGGGGAGCCGGGTGCCCACCGGCCAGTGGCCGCCGGTGATCTGGTCCCGCAGCCGCTGGGCGGCCTGTTCGACCAGGGGGCTGGGGCGGAGCGCTTCGAGCGGCATGCCGGGGTACCTCGCACGTTCTGAACATCTCAGGTTGTCTGAGGAGTTGATGTGTGGTTACTGTACCCGGCATGACGCTGCGTGGTCTCCTTCTCGGCCGCCGCGGCGGGGCCTGACGCGACCGGCACCCCGCCGCGGGGTTCGGTGCTGCCGGTCTCCCTCCGGCTCCTGTGAAGGAACGCGATGCCCAACGTGATGGCCGACGAGATGTCCGACGAGATGTCCGACGACATGTCCCGCCCCCACCACAGTCCCCGCACCACCCGCACCGGCACCGGCACCACCCGCACCGGCACCGGCTCCTCCCTCGCCCCGGCTTCCGCCCCCGCCCTCCGTACGCCCGCCGGCCCCGTCCCCGCCGACGCGCCGGCATGGAACCCGCAGCGCCACAGCGCGATGCCCTCCCACCGCTACCGGCCCGCGCACCGACGCGTCGAAGTGCCCGTCACCACCCGCGCCTGGCCCGCCGCCCGGATCGAGCGGGCCCCGCTGTGGGTGCCGGTCGATCTGCGCGACGGCAACCAGGCGCTCGCCGAACCGATGGACATCCCGCGCAAGCGCCGGATGTTCGATCTGCTCGTCTCCATGGGCTTCAAGGAGATCGAGGTCGCCTACCCCTCCGCCAGCCGCACCGACTTCGACTTCGTCCGCCATCTGGCCGAGACGGGCGCGGTGCCGGACGACGTCACCGTGGTGGTCTTCACCCCGGCACGGCGCGAGCTGATCGAGCGGACCTTCGCCGCCATCGACGGGCTGCCGCGCGCCGTGGTGCACCTCTACACGGCCACCGCGCCCACCTGGCGCGAGGTGGTCCTCGGCCGCAGCCGGACCGAGGTGCACGACCTGGTACGGGACGCCGCCACGCACATGGCGCGGCTGGCCGCGGCCCGTCCGCGGGCCGACGTCCGCTTCCAGTTCTCGCCCGAGGTCTTCAACCTCACCGAGCCCGACCTCGTCCTGGAGATCTGCAACGGTCTGACCGAGCTCTGGGAGGCCTCCCCGGAGCGTCCGGTGACCCACAACCTCCCGGCCACCGTCGAGATCGCCACGCCCAATGTGTACGCGGACCAGATCGCGTACATGCACCGCCATCTGGAGCGCCGGGACGCGGTCGTGCTCTCCGTACACCCGCACAACGACCGCGGCACCGGCGTGGCGTGCGCGGAACTCGCCATGCTGGCCGGGGCGCAGCGGGTGGAGGGCTGCCTGTTCGGGAACGGCGAGCGGACCGGGAACGTCGACCTGGTCACCCTCGCCCTCAATCTGCACACCCAGGGCGTCGACCCGATGATCGACTTCTCCGACCTCGCGACCGTGCGCAGCACCGTGGAGGACTGCATCCGGCTGCCCGTCCACCCACGGCACCCCTACGCCGGCTCCCTGGTGCACACCGCGTTCTCCGGCACCCACCAGGACGCCATCAGCAAGGGCCTGGCCCACCACGCCCGGCGCGCCGCCGAACTGGGCGTACCGGAGTCCGAAGCGCCCTGGACGGTGCCGTATCTGCCGGTCGACCCGGCGGATCTCGGGTGCAGCTACGAGGCGGTCATCCGGGTCAACAGCCAGTCGGGCAAAGGGGGGATCGCGCATCTGCTGCGGATCCACCACGGGCTGGACCTGCCGCAGGAGCTGCGGCCGGACTTCTCCCGGGTCGTCCAGCGGGCGACCGACGACAGTGGACAGGAGGCGACCCCCAAGGAACTGTGGGAGCTGTTCCGCACCACCTACCTCGACCCGGGGGAGGAGGGGCCGCTGACCCTGTGCTCCTGGAGCGCGACCGAGCCCGCGCCCGGTGAGCACCGGATCCGCTGCACGCTGGGCCGCGCCGGGCGGGCCGCGGAAGCGCAGCAGCAGACCGAGGGCACCGGCAACGGTCCGCTCGCCGCGTTCACCGCGGCGCTGGCCGCCGCCGGCCACCCCGCCGAGATCCTCGACTACGCCGAACACGCCCTCACCTCCGGGCCGGACAGTGCCGCCGTCGCCTACGTCCGGTGCCGCATCGGCGGCGCCACGTACTGGGGCGCGGGCCGGGACACCTCCGTCCTGACCGCCTCCCTGCGGGCGGTGCTCGCGGCCGTCAACCGGGCGGCGGGGGAGCGGGAGAACGGGATCGGGGGGAACGGGATCGGGGGGAACGGAATCGAGGGGAACGGAATCGAGGGGAAGGGAATCGAGGGGAAGGGAAACCCGGGGACGGAAACCGGAGGGAACGGAAGCAGTAACCAGCGAGTCTGAGCGGACGGCGGACGGCGGACGGCGGACGGCGGACGGCGGCCGACGGACGGCGGACGGCGGCCGACGGACGCCTCCCCACGTCCGCCGCCCACGCGGGGTCACTTTCCGCCGCCCCGCGGTGGAACCTTGCGCGTCCGCCGCCCCCGCGGTGGCACCCTGCGCGTCCGCCGCCCCCGCGGTGGCTGTCCGCGCCAACGTTCGCACCGGCTTGCGGCTCGTGCGCCGGCGCGCCGGACACGCACGGTGGCGCGACTGCTGCACCCGCGGGCCGGCTCTCCGACGCCGGGGCGGGGATAGCGGTGCCGAACGGGGGTAACCGGGATATCCACGGCAACCCGGTCGCCGATCCGCGGACATCAAGCCGACCAGGGACCCGGGAAGTAGGCCGAATCTGGTGGTGCCGCGTCCGCAACTCGGGGGTTTTCTGCAAGCCTGAGCGGCACCCCGTCATCCCGGCTGGTCAAAGACGTGCCGGAGTCATCGGCGCGCCGCCCGGGCCGGCTCGTTAGTGGTGTGTTAGTGCCTCGTTAGCGGACCGGCAGCGCCCGGGGCCACGCTGGAAGAGCAACGGCCGGACCGTACGTACCCATACGAGAAGCTCGCACCTACCAGACGAGGGGGAGACACTCATGTCGCTCACCATCAAGACGCTCGGCCGTGGCCGTCGTGTCGCCGCCGGCTCGCTGATCGCCGTCGCGGCGCTCACGCTCACCGCCTGCCAGGACGGGACCGGTGCCGCCTCCCACCCCTCGTCGGCCGCCGCATCCGCCACCTCCCAGGACGCCGGCAGCGGTGCCGAGCCGTCCGGCAGCACGCAGCAGTCGGCCGGTGGCGAGCGGCCCTCGACGCATACGGCGTCCGCCGGCACCAAGGCGAAGGGCAATGTGCCGTCCACCACGGAGTCGCACGCCTCGGCCATGACGTCCTCGGACCGCTGCACCGCCGCCAACATGTCGCTGCGGCTGGGCGCCTCCGACATCGGCGCGGGCAACATCCACTACCCCCTCGTCTTCACGAACAAGGGCAAGAAGGCCTGTACGCTGCGCGGCTTCCCCGGGGTCTCGCTGATCCAGCGCGACGGCAGCCCGGTCGGCAAGCCCGCCACCCGCTCGGGCGGCCCGGGCGGTGTGGTCCGTCTCCAGCCGGGGCAGAGCGCGCACGCCGTGCTGCACACCGTCAACGAGGGCGTGTCGGACACCCCCTGCTGGAGCCGTTCGCAGATCGTCTTCGTCTACCCGCCCGGGTCCAAGGACTCGATGACCACCGGCAGCCGGGGGCTGCGGGTGTGCGGCGGCCGGTTCGACGTGACCGCGGTGGAGGCCGGTTCGCTGGGCTGACGGCCGGCACGGCTTGCGAGGGCGCCCGATGCCACGGGCGCCCTCGGCCTTTTCCGGGCCTCACCGCAATGGCCCCGGACAACCGGCCGTCTTCCGCGCGGGGTGTTACCAAGGTGAACGGAAGACCCATACGGGGCTTTCGTTGCAGATCCGCCGAGGAGGCCCCATGTCCGCAGCATCGAGCGTGGCCGCCCAGTCCGCCGCGGGCGGCAAGCCGTCCATCGAGGACCAGCCACCGATCCACATCCTCTGGATCAACGCCGGCCTGAGCTGCGACGGTGACTCGGTGTCGCTCACCAACGCGACCCAGCCGAGCATCGAGGAGATCGCGCTCAGCGTGCTGCCCGGACTGCCCAAGGTCGCCGTCCACTGGCCGCTGATCGACTTCGAATGCGGGCCGGTCGGCGGCGCGGACACCTTCATCGAGTGGTTCTTCAAGGGCGAACGCGGCGAGATCGACCCGTTCGTCCTGGTCATCGAGGGGTCCATCCCCAACGAGGCCATCAAGCCGGAGGGCTACTGGTGCGGTTTCGGTGACGACCCGGAGACCGGCCAGCCGATCACCACCAGTGAGTGGATCGACCGGCTCGCCCCCAAGGCCCTCGCCGTCGTCGCGACCGGCACCTGCGCCACGTACGGCGGCATCCACGCGATGTCCGGCAACCCGACCGGCGCCATGGGCGTGCCCGACTACCTGGGCTGGGACTGGAAGTCCAAGGCGGGCATCCCGATCGTCTGCGTGCCCGGCTGCCCGATCCAGCCGGACAACTTCGCCGAGACCCTGGTCTACCTGCTCTACCAGGCCGTGGGCGCGGCCCCGATGATCCCCCTCGACGACCAGCTGCGGCCCACCTGGCTCTTCGGTGCCACCGTCCACGAGGGCTGCGACCGCGCCGGCTACTACGAACAGGGCCAGTTCGCCACCGCCTACGACTCGCCGAAGTGCCTGGTGAAGATCGGCTGCTGGGGCCCCGTGGTCAAATGCAACGTGCCCAAGCGGGGCTGGATGGACGGCATCGGAGGCTGCCCCAACGTCGGCGGCATCTGCATCGCCTGCACCATGCCCGGCTTCCCCGACAAGTTCATGCCGTTCATGGACGAGCCGCCCGGCAGCAAGCTCTCCAGCACCGCCAGTGCCGCGTACGGCGGTGTCGTCCGCCGCTTGCGCGACATCACGGCCAAGACCGTCGACCAGGAACCCAAGTGGCGGCACCGCGGCGACCAGCTGACCACCGGATTCCGCAGGCCGTGGTGACCGTACGGCCCGCGGCGCGGCCGGCCCGGCCGCGCCTCCCGTACGGCACCTCCGCCGCCCCGTCCGACCCCACCTCCCGCGTACAGAAGGGCAACGGCACACACGATGGCACCGACGACTAAGGCGGCCGGTGACGGCAGCGGTCTGACGGAGATGTCCTGGGACCCGATCACCCGGATCGTGGGCAGCCTGGGCATCCACACCAAGATCGACTTCAAGCAGAAGCGGGTCGCGGAGTGCTACAGCACCTCGTCGGTCTTCCGCGGCTACAGCGTCTTCATGCGCGGCAAGGACCCGCGCGACGCGCACTTCATCACCAGCCGGATCTGCGGCATCTGCGGTGACAACCACGCCACCTGCTCCGTCTACACCCAGAACATGGCCTACGGGGTCAAGCCTCCGCACCTGGGGGAGTGGATCATCAACCTCGGCGAGTCCGCGGAGTTCATGTTCGACCACAACATCTTCCAGGAGAACCTGGTCGGGGTCGACTACTGCGAGAAGATGGTCCGCGAGACCAACCCGGGCGTCTGGGAACTCGCCCAGCGCACCGAGGCCCCGCACGCCGGCGACCACGGCTACCGCACCATCGCCGACATCATGAGCTCCCTCAACCCCATCGAGGGCGAGTTCTACCGCGAGGCGCTCCAGGTCAGCCGCTACACCCGGGAGATGTTCTGCCTCATGGAGGGCCGCCATGTGCACCCCTCCACGCTCTACCCCGGCGGCGTCGGCACCATCGCCAGCGTCCAGCTCTTCACCGACTACCTCAGCCGGCTGATGCGCTACGTCGAGTTCATGAAGCGGGTCGTCCCGCTCCACGACGACCTCTTCGACTTCTTCTACGAAGCGCTGCCCGGATACGAGGAGGTCGGCCGGCGGCGCGTCATGCTCGGCTGCTGGGGCGCGTTCAACGACCCCGACCACTGCGACTTCACGTACCGCAACATGACGGACTGGGGCCGCAAGATGTTCGTCACCCCCGGCATCATCGTCGACGGCAAGCTCGTCACCAACGACCTCACCGAGATCAACCTCGGCATCCGCATCCTGCTGGGCAGCTCCTACTACCAGGACTGGACGGACCAGGAGAAGTTCGTCACCCACGACCCGCTGGGCAACCCCATCGACGCCCGCCACCCGTGGAACCAGCACACCATCCCCGCCCCGCAGAAGCGCGACTTCGCCGACAAGTACAGCTGGGTGATGTCCCCGCGCTGGTTCGACGGCAAGGAGCACCTCGCGCTGGACACCGGCGGCGGACCGCTCGCCCGCCTGTGGTCCACCGCGCTCTCCGGACTCGTCGACACCCCCTACGCCAGGGCCACCGGCCACAGCGTCGTCATCGACCTGCCGCGCAGCCTCACCCGCCCCGAGGTCCGCTTCGAGTGGCGGATCCCGAAGTGGAGCAACGCGCTGGAACGCAACCGCGCCCGCACCTACTTCCAGGCGTACACCGCCGCCATGGCGCTGCACTTCGCCGAACAGGCCCTGGAGGAGGTCCGCGCCGGACGCACCCGGACCTGGGAGAAGTTCGAGGTCCCCGACGAGTCCATCGGCGTCGGCTTCACCGAGGCGGTGCGCGGCGTCCTCTCGCACCACATGGTCATCCGGGACGGCAAGATCGCCAACTACCACCCGTACCCGCCGACACCGTGGAACGCCAGCACCCGCGACACCTACGGCACCCCCGGCCCCTACGAGGACGCGGTGCAGAACACCCCCATCTTCGAGGAGAACCCGCCGGAGAACTTCAAGGGCATCGACATCATGCGCGCGGTACGCAGCTTCGACCCCTGTCTCCCCTGCGGCGTCCACATGTACGTCGGCGACGGCAAGACCGTCCGGACCGAGCACGTGCCCACCGGGCTGAGCGGACTGGCCGGATGAGCGCCCCCGCCGACCGCCAGTCACCGCCCGCCGCACCGAGCGCCGAAGAGGCCGGCCGCCGCGTCGAGGAGGTGCTCGACCGGCTCACCCGGAACGGCGACCCCGAGACCGGCGCCGCCGCCGAGGAACTCGTCCGCGTCCTCATGGACTTCTACGGCGCCGGACTCGCCCGCATCATGCACCACCTGGAGCGCACCCCGGACGGCACCGGCCCGCACCCCGCACTGCGTACCGCACTGCTCGGCGACCCCCTGGTCACCAGCCTGCTCGCGCTGCACGACCTGCACCCGGAGGACACCGAGGCCCGCATCGGGCGGGCCCTGGACAGCGTCCGCGGCCGGCACCCCGCCGAGACCGCCGGCTTCGACCCGGACACCGGCACCCTGCGGCTGCGGGCGGCCGGCTCCGGCGGCTGCGGCTGCTCCGGCTCGGACGGAGCCGGCCGCGAGACCGTGGAAGCGGCGGTCAGCAGCTTCGCACCCGAGGTCACCACCGTCGAGTGGGAGGCGGCACCGACGGCGGACGAACCGGTCCTGCTGCAGATCACCCGCCGCCCGCCGGCCCCCGCCACCGCCTCATGAGCGGCGGTCAGCCGGTGGCCACGCGCCTGGGACCGCACACCGCCCACCGCGGGCTGCGCCGCTTCCGCGCCCCGACCCCGGCCAGCCCCGAACGCTGCGAACTGTGCGGCGTGGTGCTCGCCGACCACAACCACCGCCACCTCGTCGACACCGAACGCCGCGCCCTGGCCTGCGCCTGCACCCCCTGCGCCCTGCTCTTCGAACGGCCCGGCGCCGGCCGCGGACGCTTCCGCACCGTCCCCGACCGCTATCTCACCGACCCCGGCCACACCCTCGACGAGGCGGCCTGGGACCTGCTGCGGATCCCCGTCGGCGTCGCCTTCTTCCTCCGCCACACCGGCCTGGACCGGCTGGTCGCGCTCTACCCCAGCCCGGCCGGCGCCACCGAGAGCGAACTCGACCCCACCGCCTGGGAAACCGTACTCACCGGCAGCCGCCTCGCCCCGCTCCTCCAGCCCGACGTCGAGGCCCTGCTGCTGCGCCGCACCGACGACCGCACCGACTGCTACCTCGTCCCGATCGACATCTGTTACGAACTCGTCGGCCGCATGCGGCTGTTGTGGCGCGGCTTCGACGGCGGCGCCGAAGCCCGCGCCGCACTCGGCGACTTCTTCACCACGGTCGCCCGCCGGGCCCGCGCGCCGAAGGAGGACGACCGGCCGTGACCGAGCTGTCCTTCGAGTGCACCGGCGTCCGCGCCGACCGCCGCGCCGCCGCCCCCACCCTCCTCTTCCGGCTCCGCCTGACCACCGCCGACCCCGCGGACCGGGTGCACGCCGTCGCGCTGCGCTGCCAGATCCGGATCGAACCCGCCCGCCGCGACTACCGGCCCGACGAGGCCGAGGCGCTCGCCGACCTCTTCGGCGACCGCTCCCGCTGGAGCAGTACCCTGCACCCCCTCCAGTTCGCCCAGGTCTCCCACGTCGTCCCCGGCTTCACCGGCACCACCGAGATCGAGCTGCCCGTCCCCTGCAGCTACGACCTCGACGTCGCGGCCGGCCGCTACTTCCACGCACTCGCCGACGGCGAGGTCCCGCTGCTGCTGCTGTTCTCCGGCACCGTCTTCGCCGGTGCCGGCGGCTTCCGGGTCCACCCCGTCCCCTGGCACAAGGAAGCGCAGGTGCGGATGCCGGTGACGGTCTGGCAGGAGATGATCGACACCCACTTCCCCGGCTGCGGCTGGCTGCGGCTGCCCCGCACCACCCTCGACGCGCTCCTCGCCTACCGCTCCCGGCACGCCCTGCCCTCCTGGCACCAGGCCGTCGAGGCGCTGCTCGCCGCGGCCGGCGACGACCCGCCACCCCCGCCGCCCGGCCGCCGGGCCCGGCCGTTCCCCGGCACCGCCGCCCGCCCGCTCGCCGAGAGGACCGCCCCATGACGACCGGCACCCTGCCCGACGCGACGGCGGACCGCTTCGCCGCCGCCCGCCAGGTGGCGGACGCCGTGCTGTTCGAGGGCTATGTGCTCTACCCGTACCGCGCCTCCGCCGCCAAGAACCGGCTGCGCTGGCAGTTCGGCGTCCTGGTCCCGCCCGGCTGGACCGCCGCCGGCGCCGAGCACTCCCACCAGCGCACCGAATGCCTGATGGAACCGAAGTCCGGCGCCCGGCTCTCGGCCGAACTGCGGTTCCTGCACGCCCAGCGCCGCACCGTCCAACGCCTGCGCCCCGACGGGGAGTTCGAGACCGTCGACGAGCTGGAACTGCCCGACCGGGTACTCGTCCCCTGGGACGAGGCCACCGAGGAACGCCTCACCCTCGACGCCGCCGTCAGCGTACTGACCGGCGACGGCCGCACCCTGCCGTTCACCCGGCCGGCGAGCGAGGAGACCGAGCCGGTGCACGACGCCGACGGCCGCCTCATCGGCCGGCTGGTGCGCCACCGCGCCCGGATCGACGGCCGGCTCCGGCTGACCGCCGGCCCGCTCGACGGGCCGTACGCCGCACTGCGGCTGACAGCGACCGTCGAGAACACCGGCGACTGGACCCCCTCCGGCACCGCGGACCGCACCGCGGCACTGCCGCACGCGCTGATCGGCGCCCACCTCTTCCTCGGCCTGAGCGCCGGCCGCTTCCTCTCCCTGACCGACCCGCCCGAATGGGCCCGGGCCGCCGTCGCCTCCTGCCGCAACGAGCACACCTGGCCGGTGCTGGCCGGCGAACCGGGCCGCGCCGACGTGGTCCTGTCCTCGCCGATCATCCTGGAGGACCACCCGGCCGTCGCCCCCGAAAGCCCCGGCGCCCTCTACGACGCCCTGGAGATCGACGAGATCCTCGCCCTGCGCACCGCGGCCCTCACCGACCAGGAGAAGCGCGAGGCCCGCGGCACCGACCCGCGCGCCGCCGACGTCATCGCACTCGCCGACACCATGCCCCCCGAGGTCCTGGACCGCCTGCACGGCGCCGTACGCGCGCTGCGCGAGGTCACCGGCCCCGGACCGGAGGCACCCGGCGACCAGGCCCCCGACGTGCCCGGCACCCGCCCCGACACCCCCTGGTGGGACCCCGGCGGCGACCGAGGCGTCGACCCCGCCACCGACCGGATCGGCATCGACGGACGGCAGATCGGCGCCGGCAGCCGGGTGCTGCTGAAGCCCGGCCGACGCCGCACCGACGCCCAGGACCTCTTCCTGCACGGCCGCACCGCCCTCGTCGAGGCCGTGCTGCACGACGTGGACGGCGGGGTGCACCTCGCGGTGACCCTGGAGGACGACCCGGGCGCCGACATCCGGCGCGAACAGGGCCGCTTCCTCTACTTCCAGCCCGACGAACTCGCTCCCCTGGAGGACACGTGAGCGCCCCCGCCCCCGGCGCCGCCCGGCCGCCCGCCAAGACGCTGATCGCCGGCGTCGGCAACATCTTCCTCGGCGACGACGGCTTCGGCGTCGAGGCCGTCCGCCGGCTCGGCGAACACCCCCTCCCGGACGGCGTCGAGATCGTCGACACCGGCGTACGGGGCGTCCACCTCGCCTACCAGATGCTGGACGGCTACGACACCGTGCTGCTCGTCGACGCCGCCGCCCGCTGCTCCGAACCCGGCACCGTCCACCTCCTCGACGCCACCGAACCGGCCACCCCGCGCCCGCGGGCCGCCGCCCTCGACGCCCACCACATGACCCCCGACGCGGTGCTCGCCCTGCTCGACACGCTCAGCGTCGGCACCGGCGGGCACCCGCCCCGGCGCGTCCTGGTCGTCGGCTGCGAACCCGCCGACACCGCCGAGGGCATCGGCCTGAGCGACCCGGTCGAGGCCGCGGTCGACGAGGCCGTCGAACTCATCCTGCAGCTGGTCGGGGCCGACACGGCCACGGCCACGGCCACGGCCACAGACACAGACACAGACACAGACACAGACACGGACCCAGACACAGAGACAGACGCAGACACAGACGCAGCCGCCGACGCGGACACCACCGAGAGGAGCACCACCCCATGCTGAAGCTGGTCCTCGGCGCGGCGGCCGCCGCCGTGCTCGCCCTCGCCCTGAAGAGCACCCTCCCCGACATCAGGCGCTATCTGCGCATCCGCGCCATGTGACCGCGGCGGCGCTGCACCGAACGAAGGACGCCGCGGCACCGCCCCGGCGAGGCACCCCGGCCGTCCCGCGCCCGCGCCGTCTAATGAACCCAGGGCCCGGGGCGGCTCCGCGCGGATCCGCGGACCGGCCTGGCGGCACCCGGAAGTCCCGCACCAGAGAGGGACCGATGCACGAGATGTCCATCGCGCTCGCGGTCGTCGACCAGGTCGACGGCGCGGCCCGGCCGGCCGGGGCCACCGCGGTCCGCAGCGTCCGGCTCCAGGTCGGCGAACTGGCCGGAGTGGTCCCCGACGCGCTGGCCTTCTCCTTCCAGCTCGCCTGCACGGGCACGGCGTTGGAGGGCGCGGAACTCGACATCGAACCGGTGCCGGCCCGCGCCCGCTGCGGCGCCTGCGCCCGGACCTGGCCGCCCGGCATGCCCCCGCAACTCAGCTGCCCGGGCTGCGGCGGGACGGACACCGAGCTGCTGTCCGGCCGTGAACTGCAGATCGTCCGGGTGTGCTGGCACGAGTCCGCGCCGCACCCACCGATTCCCCAGGAGCGCTGAACCATGTGCCGTGTCGTCGACCTGCAACAGGCGGTTCTCGCCAAGAACGACGCCTGCGCCCACACCCTGCGCGAGGACCTCGCGGCCCGCGGCACCGCGCTGGTCAACTTGCTCTCCAGCCCCGGCAGCGGCAAGACCGCCCTCCTGGAGCGCGAACTCACCCTCGCCCGCGACCGCGGCATCCCGGTCGCCGCGCTCACCGCCGACCTGGCCACCGAGAACGACGCGGTCCGCCTGGCCCGCTCCGGAGCACCCGTCAAACAGATCCTCACCGACGGACTGTGCCACCTGGAGGCCGAGATGCTCGGCGGCCACCTGCACGACTGGCTCCCCGCGGACACCCGGCTGCTGTTCATCGAGAACGTCGGCAACCTGGTCTGCCCCGCCTCCTACGACCTCGGCGAGACCCTGCGGGTGGTGCTCGCCTCCGTGACCGAGGGCGAGGACAAGCCGCTGAAGTACCCCACCGCCTTCGGCCTCGCCCACCTGGTCGTGGTCACCAAGACCGACCTCGCCGAGGCGGTCTCCTTCGACGAGGAGGAGTTCCGCGCCAACGTCGAACGGGTCAACCCCGGTGTCGAGGTGCACCTCACCTCGGTGCGCCAGGGCATCGGCGACGGAGTGCTGCTCGACCGGGCGCTGGCCGCCCGCGACGGCGCGCCCGTCCACATCCCCGTGATGACCCGCACCTCCCACCACGTGCACGACGACGGCGAACCCCAGCCGTGCGACGAGCACTCCGCCGACCTCGACACCGTGGCGTCGAGCCGCTCATGACCACCGGGCAGGTCGACCGGGCCCCCGCGGGCGCCCCCGCGCCGGTCACCGCACGCCGCAGGATCACCGTGCGCGGCATCGTCCAGGGCGTCGGCTTCCGCCCGTTCGTCCACGGCCTCGCCACCGAACTGGGCCTCGCGGGCCATGTGAGCAACACCGGCGAGGGCGTGCTCGCCGAGGTCGAGGGCACACCCGCCGCGCTCGCCGCGTTCGGCGCACGGATCAGCGGCGAGGCGCCGCCGCTGGCCGTCGTCGACGCCGTGGAGGGCGAGGACCTCGCCGTCACCGGCGACACCGGATTCCGCATCCTGCCCTCCCGCGGCCAGGGCCCCTCCCGCACCCTGGTCGCACCGGACGCCGCCACCTGCGACGCCTGCCTGGCCGAACTCGCCGACCCGGCCGACCGCCGCCACCGGCACCCCTTCCTCACCTGCACGCACTGCGGTCCGCGCTTCACCATCGTCACCGCGCTGCCCTACGACCGGTCCCGCACGACCATGGACCGCTTCCCGATGTGCCCGCGCTGCGCACGGGAGTACGCCGATCCGGCCGACCGGCGGTTCCACGCCCAGCCGATCGCCTGCCACGACTGCGGCCCCCGGCTGCGGCTGCTGCTCGCCGACCCCGGCGACCCCACCGGCCCACCGCGGCCCGCACCGGACCCCGACCCGGTCGCCGCCACCCGGCAACTGCTCGCCGCCGGCGCGATCGTCGCCGTCAAGGGCATCGGCGGCTACCACCTCGTCTGCGACGCCACCGACGACACCGCAGTCAACCTGCTGCGCCGCCGCAAGGCCCGCGGCGCCAAACCCTTCGCCCTGATGGCCCGTCAGCTCGACGACCTCGGGCACCTGGTACGCCTCCGACCCGCGGAACGCGCACTGCTCACCGGACCCCAGCGCCCCATCGTCCTGCTGCGCCGCCACCCCCGTCCGGCCCCCGCCCCGGACGCGCCGGTGCCGTCCCCCGCGGTCGCCCCCGGCAGTCCCGACCTGGGCGTCATGCTGCCGTACACCCCGCTGCACCACCTGCTGCTCGGGCTGCCCGGCGACCCCCAAGGCCCCCGGCTGCTCGTGATGACCAGCGGCAACCTCGCCGGCGAACCGATCGTCACCGACGACGAGGACGCCCTGCGGCGGCTCGCCGGACTTGCCGACGCCTGGCTCACCCACGACCGGCCGATCCACGTCCCCTGCGACGACTCCGTGGTCCGGATCACCGACGACGGCGAACCGCTGTTCGTCCGCCGCTCCCGCGGCTACGCCCCGTTCCCGGTCCCCCTCCCGGTGCCGGTCCGCCCCGCGCTCGCGGCCGGCGGCGACCTGAAGAACGTGCTCTGCCTGGCCGAGGGCCGCCGCGCCTGGCTGTCCGCACACATCGGCGACATGGACGACTTCGCCACCCAACTCGCCTTCGAACGGGCCGAGGCACACCTGGAAACCGTCACCGGGGTCCGCCCCCAACTCCTCGCCGCCGACCGGCACCCCGGCTACCGCTCCGGCCAATGGGCCCAGCGGCACACCGACGGCCGACCGCTGGTCCGCGTTCAGCACCACCACGCGCACATCGCCGCGGCCATGGCCGAACACGGCCTCGACGGCAGCCGCCCGGTCATCGGCGTCGCCTTCGACGGCACCGGCTACGGCGACGACCACACCGTCTGGGGCGGCGAGATCCTGCTCGCCGACTACGACGGCTACCGCCGCTTCGGCCGCCTCGCCTACGTACCGCTGCCCGGCGGCGACACCGCCGTACGCCGCCCCTACCGGATGGCACTGGCCCACCTGCGCGCGGCCGGCATCGACTGGGCCGCGGACCTCCCGCCGGTCGCCGCCTGCCCGCCCGACGAACGGCGGCTGCTCGCCCGGCAGCTCGAACGCGACCTCAACTGCGTGCCGACCTCCAGCATGGGCCGCCTCTTCGACGCGGTCTCCTCCCTGGCCGGCATCTGCCACCACGCCGGATACGAGGCGCAGGCCGCGCTCGCCCTCGAAGCCGCGGCCCTGACCGCCGGCGAGGACCCCGCGCCCGGCTACGCCTTCGCCCTGCACACCGGCCCCGACGCCCCCGCGGACCGCGCGGCCGCCGACACCGTCGCCGACCCGGCACCGCTGCTGGCGTCCGTCGTCGCGGACGTCCGGGCCGGCACCGCACCGGGACTGATCGCCGCCCGCTTCCACACCGCGGTCGCCGGACTCGTACGGCGCTGCTGCGTGCTGGCCCGGGATCGCGCGGGCCTGACGACCGTCGTCCTGACCGGCGGGGTGTTCGCCAACACGCTGCTCGCCGAGGCCGCCGCCCGGCTGCTCGGCCAGGACGGCTTCACCGTGCTGCGGCACCGCCGGGTGCCGCCCAACGACGGGGGCCTGGCACTCGGCCAGATCGTCGTGGCGGCGCGCACCGCACCCGTGCACGGCGGGGTCGGCGTGCCCTGAACGGCGCCGCGGCCGCGGCGGACGACGCTTCGACGACGAGGAGAGGCCCATGTGCCTGGCGGTACCCGGCAAAGTACTGGACATCGAGGAACGGGACGGCACCCGGATGGCCACCGTCGACTTCGGCGGCGTGGTCAAGGAAGTCTGCCTGGAGTACGTCCCCGACCTCCAGGTCGGCGAGTACGCGATCGTCCACGTCGGCTTCGCGCTGCAGCGCCTGGACGAGGACTCGGCCCGCCAGACCCTGGCCCTCTTCGAAGAACTGGGGCTGCTCCAGGAGGAGTTCGGCGACCCCTGGGAGGCAGCGGCCGCGGAAGCGGGCGGCCACCCCGCGGCCGTCGGCGGCGACACGGCGCGGGAGGCGCGGAAGTGAAGTACATCGACGAATTCCAGGACCCCGAACTGGCCCGCCGGCTGCTGGACGACATCCGGGCCACGGCGACCCGCCCGTGGGCCCTGATGGAGGTCTGCGGCGGCCAGACGCACACCATCATCCGGCACGGCATCGACCAACTCCTCCCGGAACAGGTCGAGTTGATCCACGGGCCGGGCTGCCCGGTGTGCGTCACACCGCTGGAGGTGATCGACAAGGCCCTGGAGATCGCCGCCCGCCCGGACGTCATCTTCTGCTCCTTCGGCGACATGCTCCGGGTCCCTGGCAGCGACCGCGACCTGTTCCAGGTACGCGGTGAGGGCGGCGACGTACGGGTGGTCTACTCCCCGCTCGACGCGCTGAAGACCGCCCAGCAGAACCCGGACCGCGAGGTGGTGTTCTTCGGCATCGGCTTCGAGACCACCGCCCCGCCCAACGCCATGACGGTCCATCAGGCCCGCAAGCTGGGCATCCGCAACTTCAGCATGCTGGTCTCGCACGTCCGGGTCCCACCCGCCATCGAGGCGATCATGACCTCGCCCAGCTGCCGGGTCCAGGCATTCCTCGCCGCCGGCCATGTGTGCAGCGTGATGGGCATGGCGGAGTACCCCGCACTGGCCGAACGCTTCCGGGTGCCCATCGTGGTCACCGGCTTCGAACCGCTGGACATCCTGGAGGGCATCCGCCGCACCGTCCGCCAACTGGAGCGCGGCGAACACACCGTGGACAACGCCTATCCGCGCGCCGTACGCAGCGAGGGCAACCCCGCCGCCCAGAAGATGCTCGCGGACGTCTTCGAGGTCACCGACCGCAGCTGGCGCGGCATCGGCACCATCCCCGACAGCGGCTGGCGGCTGTCCGAGCGCTACCGCGACTACGACGCCGAACACCGCTTCTCCGTCGACGGCATCGCCACCCGCGAACCGGCCGCCTGCCGCAGCGGCGAGGTCCTGCAGGGGCTCCTCAAGCCGCACGAGTGCGAGGCGTTCGGCACCACCTGCACCCCGCGCACCCCGCTGGGCGCCACCATGGTCTCCAGCGAGGGCGCGTGCGCCGCCTACTACCTGTACCGCCGACTCGGCACCCCGCCCACCCCGCTGGAGGCGAGCCCCGTTGCCTGACACCCCGCACACCCCGCTGACGGCGTCGCACGCGTCGAACGCCCCCGCCGACGCCCCCACACCGGCCGAACGGGGACTGCCCACCGTCGACATCTCCGGCTGGACGTGTCCCACCCCGCTGCGCGACCAGCCACGGGTCGTCATGGGGCACGGCGGGGGCGGCGCACTCTCCGCCGAACTCGTCCAGCAGATCTTCGTACCCGCCTTCGGCGGCGAGGTCCTCGCCCAGCTCGGCGACTCCGCCGCGGTCTCGCTGGGCGGCGCGCGCCTGGCGTTCTCCACGGACTCCTTCGTCGTCCGGCCGCTGTTCTTCCCCGGCGGCAGCATCGGCGACCTCGCCGTCAACGGCACCGTCAACGACCTCGCCATGAGCGGCGCCCGGGCCGCCTACCTCTCCTGCGGCTTCATCCTGGAGGAGGGCGTGGAGATGCCGGTGGTCGCCGGCGTAGCGGACGCGATGGGCGCGGCCGCCCGGATCGCCGGGGTCGAGGTGGCCACCGGGGACACCAAGGTCGTCGAGGCGGGCCACGGCGACGGCGTCTACATCAACACCGCCGGCATCGGACTGATCCCGGACGGCGTCGACCTCCGCCCGCAGCGCGTCGTCCCCGGCGACGTGGTGATCGTCAGCGGCCACATCGGCGTACACGGCGTGGCCATCATGAGCGTCCGTGAGGGCCTGGAATTCGGCGTGGACATCGAAAGCGACTGTGCGGCCCTCGGCGGCCTCGTCGAATCCATGCTCGCCGTCACCCCCGACCTGCACGTCCTGCGCGACCCCACGCGCGGCGGGCTGGCCGCGGCCCTGTGCGAGATCGCCTCCGCCTCCTGCACCGGCATCGTCATCCAGGAACGCGCCGTCCCGGTACCGCCCGCGGTCGCCAACGCCTGCGCCATCCTCGGACTCGACCCGATGTACGTCGCCAACGAGGGCAAGCTCGTGGCGTTCGTCCCGCGCGAGCACGCGGACGCGGTGCTGGCCGCGATGCGCAGCCATCCCCTCGGGGCGGACGCCGCGGTCATCGGCGAAACCGTGGCGACCCACCCCGGCATGGTCGTGGCCCGCACCCCCCTGGGGGGCACGCGGGTGGTGGACCTGCCACTGGGGGAACAGCTGCCGCGTATCTGCTGACGGTCCGCTGCGACTTTGCGGGCCTCCCACGTCGTTGGCTGGCCCGCCGTGGGGCTCGCTCGGCGTTGCGCTTTGCGGTGCCGCCGTACTTGGTCGGCTGGCCCGCCGTGGGACTTGGTCGCTGTTGCGCTTTGCGGTGCCCCGCACGTAGCTGTCTGCGGTGCCGCAAGGCGTCTCGCCGTTGTGCGCTTTGCGGCGCCGCGTACGTGCCGGGCTGTCCCGCCGCAGGCGCCACGGCGAGAAACACCCGCGGCGCCGCAGACAGGTACGTGAGAGGCGCCGCGAAGCGCGCAACGGCGACCAAGCCCCGCGGCGGGACAGCCGGGTACGTGGGAGGCGCCGCGAAGCGCGCAACGGCGAGCAACCAGCACGGCGCTGCAGCCGAGTAGTTACGTGGGGGAGGGGCCGACCAGTACGTGGGGGAAGGGCCGGTCAGGACTTCAGCAGGCGGGACCCGAACCAGTCGTCGTCGTCCCGGACGCCCGGCAGGATGAAGAAGTAGCCGCCGCCGATGGGGGTGATGAACCGAGCCAGCGGCTCGTGTTGCAGGCGTCGTTGTACGGTCGCGAACTGGCGCTCCGGGTCCTGCTGGTAGCCGCAGAACACCAGGCCGAGGTCCATCCGGCCGGTGTGGTCGAAGCCGTGGTCGTAGTTGTAACTGCGGCGCATGAAGCGGGAGTCGTCCGTCTTGTGGGTCCGCGGGTTCGCCAGGCGGATGTGGGAGTCGAGCGGGATGAGCCGGCCGTGCGGATCGTGGCGGTAGTCCGGCGCGTCCGACTCGTGCCGGCCGTCCAGTGGTGCCCCGCTCGCCTTGTGCCGGCCGAAGATCCGCTCCTGTCGCCGCAGCGGCACCTTGTCCCACTTCTCCACGTGGAAACGGATCAGCCGCAGTACCTGGTAGCAGCCGCCCAGCGCCCAGTCCGGCTCGCCGCAGGGCGGAGTCACCCACATCAGCCGGTCCATCTCCCGGTCCGATTCGGTGTCCGGATTGACGATGCCGTCCTTGAAGCCCAGGAGATTGCGGCGTGCCCCGGACGGCCGGGACGGGTTGAGGAAGGCGTCCGCCCGCCAGCGGGGCCGCAGCAGACCGTCCGTCTCCCGCGCCAGATCGCGCAGCACGTGCACGATGGCGTCCGGGTGCTCGGCGCAGATCTGCAGCGACAGGTCGCCGTGGCAGCGGGCCGGCTCCAGCCGGTCGTCGGGGAACGCCGGCATCGCCTTCAGATGGCGCGGCTTGTGGCCGGACAGGCCGTAGCGGTCGTCGAACAGCGAGGCGCCCACGCCGAGCGTGATGGTGAGCGAGTCGGGCGTCGGGCGCTCCCGCGCCACCCGCTCGTCGCGCGGTTTCACGCCGCCCGTCAGGACCCGGGACCGGTGGGTGAGCTTCTGGAACAGCTCCACCAGACCGTCCCGGTCCTCGGCCAGCACGTCGAAACCGATGAAACCCGCGTGGAGCTGCTGCGGGGTCACCACACCGGCCTGGTAGCGGCCGTGGAACGGGACCCGGTCGGGCAGGTCCCGGCGGTCGTCCCGTAGCCCGGCCGCCGGCCGGTCCGCGGCGACCGCCTCGCCGCCGAGCCCCCCGGCGGCCGCCACCCCCGCGACGCCGGCCGCACACCTGAGGAACTCCCGGCGCCCGTCGCCCCGTGCCGTGGCACGCCCGTCTCCGGCCTGATCACATCTCATCGTCCCGCCCATCTCGACTGCGTCATCGGGCACCCGCGTGCCTGCACATACCTGTGCGTGATGCTCGCCGTCCGGGGCGTGTGCGGCGGGACCAACACGGCCTGGGCACCCGATATCACGCCTGGGGCCCCCGCCGGTCGCCCGAACGGCGCAGCCGGCCGCCGCCCCGCGCGCGGGGGCGCCGGAGCGCTCCTAGCGTCGCCCGTGTGACCTGCCCGAAGACGGCCGCCCGACGCGGCGGGCGGGCACCGGCCGCGCCCCGTCCCCGACCCCAGGAACCCCCGCACATGAACGCCTTCACCGACGAGAGCACCCAGACCGCCGAGAGCCCACCGGCCGGCACGCGGACACCGAACGGCCGGCCGCGACCGGACGACCCCGGCGGCATCCCGGTGGACCTGACCGCGGTGCTCGACGCGGAGCCGCCCGAGGACCAGGGGCCGGTGGACGACGCACCGCCCGGCCTCACCTTCCGCATCGACCGGGGGCATGCCGAACCCGAGGAACTCGCCGCACTCACCGTCGTGCTGTCCGCCCGGCTCGCCGGACTGCGGGCACTCGTCGACGGCCTGGAGCCCGCGGAGGAGGAACGCCCGGCCGACCGCCGGCACGCACCCGGTCACCGACCGCACCGGTCCGCCTGCTGGTCCGGCTGCTGGACCTGCGCCTGAGCCGGGATCAGGCCCAGAGCACGGTCAGCCGAAGAAGGCCAGCAGCAGTGCCGCAGCCGTGACCACGACGGCGCCGATGACGAAGCCCAGGATCACCTTGCGCTGCCAGGGCGCGACATAGCCGCCGCGCAGCGCGCTGCCCATCCGGCCGTACTGCTCGATCCGCCCCATCGGGGTCAGCGGTTCCGTCGGTCCCTGCGGCATCCCCTGCGTCCAGTCGGGGCCCGTCTGCGGGTAGCGGCGGCGCCAGCTCTCGTCCTCACGCCACGGCAGTGTCATCGGCTGCTCCTCGTCTCGTACGCCGGCCACGGACGCTCCCCCCGTGCACCGATCATCTGTTCCCACCTCATGTCCTACCCGATCCCGCCGGATGATGCGCGGAATCCAGCACGCGGCGAGCGCGGCTGCGGCGAGCGCGGCCGCGGCGAGGAAGCCCGCGGCGCCGAGCACCACCGAGGCGGGCAGCCCGGCCACCAGGCCGCGGGCGGCCGGCGTGCCGAACAGCGCCACGCCGAGCGCACTGCCGGTCTGCCGGGCGGCATTGCACACCGCGGCCGCGGCGCCGCTCCACCCGGCGCGGCGCGGCCGCCATCACCGCCGCGGTGGCGGCCGGCATGGTCAGCGCGGGACTGCGTCGACTGGGGTGAGCAGCGGCACCATCGCGCCGGCGCGCCGGGTGCCGCGCTCAGCACCCGGATGTTCGCTCTGGACTGGCTGCGGCACGGCACGTACCGGCGGGTGGTCCGGCTCACCGACGCCGGCCGGGAGGGCCTGACCGCGATCTTCGGTGTGCCGGCGGACCGGCTCTCCTGAGACGCCGGGGACCGCAGGGCGGACGGGCGATTCCTGTCCGGTGCCGGTCAAGTAGGGTCCGGCGGACCGGGACACCGGCCGGACCCGGCCGGGACAGTGCGACGAGGAGTTTTTTGTGGCGGAGAGTCACGTATCAGCGGGGGCCGACGGGCCCGGCGCGCCGGAAGTCCAGGCCGAGGAGCGCCGGCTGCGCCGTGACCTCGGCTTCTGGGGACTGACCGGCATCGGCTTCTCCAACATCGTCGGCTCCGGCTGGCTGTTCGCGGCCCTGTACGCGGCGCAGACCGCCGGCCCGGCGGCGCTGCTGTCCTGGGTCGGGGCCGGTCTGCTGTGCGGTCTCGTCGCGCTGGTCCTGATCGAGCTCGGCGCGTCCCGGCCGGAGGGCGGCGGCACGGTCCGCTGGCCGCTGTTCGCCAGCGGCCGGCTGGTCGGCACCCTCATCGGCTGGTCGACGCTGCTGTCCGTGGGCGGCACCGCGGCCGAGATCAGCGCGATCATGCAGTACGCGGCGCACTACATCCCGGGCCTGTACAACGGCCACACCCTCACCCTCGGCGGGCTTGGCCTGGCCGCCGGGCTCAGCGTGCTGCTGACGGCGCTGAACTGGTACGCGGTGCGGATGTTCGCCCGGATGAACAACCTGATCTCGGTGTTCAAGATCGCCGTACCGGTCGTCACCGTGATCGCGCTGCTCGCCTCCGGCTGGAACTCCGGCCGGCTCACCGACCACGGCGGCTTCGCCCCGTACGGCTATGTGGCCTGCCTGACCGCGCTGGCCGGCGGCGGCATCGTCTACTCCGTCAACGGCTTCCAGGCCCCGCTGGACTTCTCCGGCGAGACCCGCAACCCCCGCCGCACCATCCCCGCGGCGGTCCTCACCGGCATCGGCCTGGCCGTGGCCATGTACCTCGCCCTGCAGCTGGCGTTCCTCTTCACCGTCCCCGAGAGCCTCCTGGGCCACGGCTGGAAGGGCGTCTCCTTCGACTCGCCGTTCGGCCAGCTCGCCCTGATCCTCAACCTGCACTGGCTGTCCAGCCTGCTCTACGCGGACGCGGTCGTCTCGCCCGGCGGCTCGGCCTACGTGGGCGTGGCCATCGACGCCCGGCACACCTACGCGCTCGCCAAGAACGGCACGATCCCGCGCTACTTCATGAAGGTCAACGAGCGGTTCGGCGTCCCGCGCCGGGCGCTGGTCGTCAACCTGCTGGTCATCGTGGTCTTCCTGCTGCCCTTCGGCGGCTGGCAGGACATCGTGAGCGTCATGGGCGACATGTACCTGTTGATCTACGCCGCCTCGGCGGTCGCGGTCGCGGTGTTCCGCGCCGAACCGGGCGGTGTCACCGCCGGCTGGGTGCCCGGCATGCACTGGATCGCGCCGGTCAGCTTCGTCGTGGCCAGCGAGTTCGTCTACTGGTCGGGCTGGCACGACCTGCGGCTGGCCCTGCCGCTGGTGCTGGCCGGTCTGCTGATCTTCCTCGTCATGCGCCGCCCGGGCGCCCGCGGCGGTACCGCGGCCGTCGAGAGCGACGGCGCCGGGCCGGTCCGCCCGCTCTCCGCCGAACTGCGCACCGGCGCCTGGCTGGTGGTCTACCTCCTCGCCCTGACCGCCCTCTCCGGGCTCGGCACCTTCGAGGGCTCCGGCCGGCTGCCGGCCCCGTACGACTCGATCGCGGTGGCCGTCCTCGCCTTCGGGGTCTTCTTCTGGGCCGTACGGTCCGGCGTCCGCCACCTGGCGGTGAACCGCTCGGCGGCCGGGGGAGCCCCGGCGTCGTGAAGCGGAAGCAACCCCGCGGAAATATGATGAACCGGACAGGCGGGCTCTCCCTGAGAGCCCCGTGAGCCCGGGTCGGGAGCCTCCGCGGATCCGCCGCACGGAGCGCGCCGCCGCAGCGGCCCAGGCACCGATGCACCCGGGAGCGATCCATGCTTCGGCGTCGTCCCCCGCGGTCGGCGAGCGCCGACGACCTGCTGGCCACGCTCGGCCGGCTGACCGCCCAGGCACGGGAGGGCGCCGAGAGGCAGCAGGCCCGTGTGGAGCTCGCCGAGGCACTGCAGCGCGAGATGCTGCCGGCCCGCCTGCCGCAGCTCCCCGGGCTGCGCACCGCCGCCACCTACGCCCCGGCCCGGCACGGCCTGGACATCGGTGGCGACTGGTACGACGGCTTCCCGCTGCCCGACGGGTCACTGGCGTTCTGCATCGGCGACGTGCAGGGCCACGACGTGGAGGCGGCCGCCTTCATGGGCCAGATCCGGTTCGGGCTGCGGGCCGTCGCGGGGCACGCCGCCGACCCCGGCGAGGTGCTCAGCCGCGCCAACGACCTGCTGCTCTCCGTCGACTGCGGGCTCTTCGCCACCTGCACCTTCCTCCGCTTCGACCCGGCCGCCTGGGAGCTGACCAGTGCCCGGGCCGGCCACGTCCCGGCGATCTGGGCCACCACCGACGGCCGCTTCGGCCTCGCCGACGACCCCGGGGGCCTGCCGCTGGGCATCGTGCCGGGGGAGGAGTACCCGGTCACGCGCCGCCGGCTCGCCATGGCCGGCGCGTTCGCCCTGGTCACCGACGGGGTCGTGGAGGGGCCGTCGTTCCCCATGGAGGCCGGGCTGACGCAGGTGATGCGGCTGGTGCGGGCCAACGCGGGCAGCGATCCGGCGGCGGTCGCCGCGGCGGCGATGAGCGTGGCGGAACTGACCGGGCACACCGACGACTCCGCGGTGCTCGTGCTGCGCTTCGACGGCGCCGGCGGTCAGGAGTGGGTGAAGCGCGAGCGGGGCGCGCGTGTCGTGGCCGGCGCCCGGCCGCCGGCGTTGTCTGATGGCTGATGTGGTGCGTACCGAGCAACCCCGCCGTCTCGCACCGGCAATCCTGACGATCCTCGTCCTCACCGCCGTCTACTACGGGTCCGCCCGGATCGGGCTGCTGGAACAGGTGGTGGTCGCCGGTGCCGTGGTCACGCCCTTATGGCCGCCCACCGGTATCGCGCTCAGCAGCCTGCTGCTGATCGGCCTGTGGACCTGGCCGGCCGCCTTCCTCGGCACGCTCCTGGTCGTCGCCTCGCTCAGTCCGCTCGACGGATCCGTCCTCGCCATCATGACCGGCAACACCCTCGCCCCGGTGTGCGCCTGTCTGATGCTGCGCAAGGTCGGGTTCCGGACCGAACTGGACCGGCTGCGGGACGGTGTCGCGCTGGTCGCCCTCGGCGCCTTCGCCGGCATGGTGATCAGCGCGACGTTCGGCAGCGGCACGCAGGTCATCACCGGTGACCTTCCGGCCGGGGACTTCTGGCGGACCTGGGCGGCGTGGTGGGTGGGCGACGCGATGGGCGTCCTGGTCGTCACCCCGCTCGTGCTCGCCGCCCGTACCCTGCGGCCGCCCCGGGAGCTGCCCCTCAGCCGCTCGGTGGAGGCGGCGGCCCTGCTGGTCGTCGCGGTCCTGGTCTCCCTCGTGGCGGTGCGCAGTGCGCTGTCGCTGCTGTTCTTGATCTTCCCGGTGATCGTGTGGGCGGCGCTGCGCTTCCAGCTGGCCGGCGCGGCGCCGTGTGTGCTGGTGATGTCCGTCCTGGCGATCTCGGCGGCGACCGACCGCACCGGACCGTTCGAGGGCCGGAGCCTGCTGGAGGCCATGGTCAACCTCCAGGCGCTCAACGCCTCCGCCGCGCTCACCGCGCTGCTGCTGTCGGCGATCGTCACCGAGCAGAACGCCATCCGCCGCAGGATCGAGCTGGCCTGCAGCGAACTGGCCGAGGTCGTCGACCGCCTCGCCCCGGGGCAGCCCCGCCGCCGCTGGCCCCCGGAAGAGGACGGCCCCTAGGTCCGGCGGTCAGTCCCGCAGCAGTTCCCGCAGGTCGTAGCCCACCGGCTCCTCCAGCTGCGCATAGGTGCAGCTCTCCGGCGTACGGTCCGGGCGCCAGCGGCGGAACTGGGTGGTGTGCCGGAACCTGCTGCCCTCCATGTGGTCGTAGGCCACCTCGCACACCCACTCCGGGCGCAGCGGTACCCACGACAGGTCCTTGCCGCCGCTCCACCGGCTCGGCCCGCCGGGCATCCGCCGGGACGCATGCGCCTCCTCGTCCGTCCACGCGCCCCACGGGTGCTCCGCGGCCCCGGCCATCCGCAGCGGCGCCAGCTCCTCGACCAGTGCGCGCCGCCGGGCCATGGGGAAGGACGCACACACCCCGACGTGCTGCAGCCGACCGGTGTCGTCGTGCAGGCCCAGCAGCAGCGAGCCGACCACCGGCCCGCTCTTGTGCAGCCGGTAGCCCGCGACGACGCAGTCGGCGGTGCGGGCGTGCTTCACCTTGAACATCACCCGGTCACCGGGCCGGTACGGCAGGTCCAGCGGCTTGGCGATCACCCCGTCCAGTCCCGCGCCCTCGAACTGCGTGAACCAGCGCCGGGCCAGCTCCTCGTCGGTGGTGGCGGGCGCGGTGTACACCGGCGGACCGGCCGTCCGCAGAGCCTGCACCAGCGCCTCCCGCCGCGCCGCCTGCGGCTCGCGCAGCAGCGAGTCGGAGCCGAGGGCCAGCAGGTCGAAGGCGACCAGGGAGGCCGGGGTCCGCTCGGCGAGGGTGCGTACCCGGGAGTCCGCCGGGTGGATGCGCTCCAGCAGCTCCTCGAAGTGCAGCCGGCCGTCATGGGCGATGACGATCTCGCCGTCGACGACGCAGCGCCGCGGCAGCTCGTCCCGGACCGCCGCGATCACCTCGGGGAAGTAGCGGCTGAGCGACTTCGTGGTACGGCTGGCGATCTCGACCTCCGTACCGTCCCGGAAGACGATCACCCGGAAGCCGTCCCACTTGGCCTCGTACTGCATGCCGGCGGGAATGTCGGCCACCGGTTTGGCGAGCATGGGGGAGACCGGGGGCATGACGGGCAGGTCCATGGTCCCGATCCTGACGGCTGGGGCCGCATCCCGCGCGCCGGGCGGAACCCCCGGGCACGCTCTAGCGTGGAGGCATGACCGGAGGTCGGGCCAACGAGGCCGTCGAGCTGGACGTCGCGGGGCGCACGGTGCGGGTGTCCCACCCCGACAAGACGTACTACCCGGAGCGCGGCTTCACGAAGCTGGACGTCGCCCGGTACTACCTCGCGGTCGCCGACGGGGTGCTGCGCGGACTGCGCGACCGGCCCACCACGATGCAGCGCTTCCCCGACGGTGTGGACGGCGAGTTCTTCTACCAGAAGCGGGCGCCCAAGGGCCTGCCCGAGTGGCTGCCCACCGCCCGGATCGCCTTTCCCAGCGGACGGTTCGCCGACGAGATGTGCCCCACCGAGCCCGCCGCCGTGGTGTGGGCGGCCAACCTCGGGTGCCTGACCTTCCACCCGTGGCCGGTCCGCCGCCAGGACACCGACCACCCCGACGAACTGCGGATCGACCTCGACCCGCAGCCCGGCACCGACTACGCGGACGCCGTGCGGGTCGCCCACGAGCTGCGCGCGCTGCTCGCCGAGCACGGGCTGCGCGGCTGGCCCAAGACCTCCGGCGGCCGGGGCGTGCACGTCTACGTACCGATCCGGCCGCAGTGGACGTTCACCGAGGTCAGACGGGCCGCCATCACCGTGGCCCGGGCCATGGAACGGCGGCTGCCGGACCTGGTCACCTCCGCGTGGTGGAAGGAGGAACGCGGCGCGAAGATCTTCGTCGACTACAACCAGATGGCCCGGGACCGCACCATCGCCTCGGCCTATTCGCTGCGCGCCCGCCCGCGGGCCACGGTCTCCGCGCCGCTGCGGTGGGAGGAGCTGTCCGACGCCGTGCCGGAGGACTTCGACCTGCGCACGATGCCCCGGCGGTTCGCGGAACTCGGCGATCTGCACGCCGACATGGCGGACCACGCCTTCGGGCTGGAGTCCGTCTTCGAGCTCGCGGACCGGCAGGCGGCCGACGAGGGGGTGGGCGACCTGCCCTATCCGCCCGACCACCCGAAGATGCCGGGGGAGCCGACCCGGGTGCAGCCGAGCCGGGCCCGCAAGCGCTGACGCGCTGCCGGTGGGGCCCGGAGGCCAGGGACGGCCGTATCCGCCCCGGCCGCTGCGCATCCGGTACGGCCTCACGGTGCGCGCGCCGTGGGCGGCGGCCGAGCTCCCGTCCGGTATGCGCGTCCGCCCGCCGGACGAGATCATTCCGCACGTGGCGAACGAGAAGGCGGGCCGGCCGTGAACGACTTCCCGATCGACTATGCGGCGGTCTTCCAGGCATTGCCGGGCGCCGTGCTGCTGCTCACCCCGGACCTGGTGATCGCCGACGCCAACGAGGCCCTGCTGCGCCGTGCCGGCCGGCAGCGGCGCCAGGTGGTCGGTCGCCCCCTCTTCGACGTCTTCCCCGACAACCCCCGGGACCCCGACGCCACCGGTACGCGCAACCTGCGGGCGTCCCTGGAACGGGTCCTGGCCACCGGCCTGACCGACACCATGGCCCTCCAGCGCTACGACGTCGAACTGCCCGGCCGCCCGGGCGAGTTCGAGGAGCGCTACTGGAGCCCCGTCAACGCACCGGTGCTCGACGCGGACGGGCGGGTGCGGCTGATCGTGCACCGGGTGGAGGAGGTGACCGAGACCATCCGGGCCGGTGCCACGCGGAGCGACGGCGGCGACCCGCGGCGGATGTCGGCCGAACTCCACGCCCGGGCCCAGGAACTCCAGCAGCTCAACGACCGGCTCCGCCAGGCCCATGCCCGGGAGCGGCTGGTGGTGCTGGCACTCCAGGACGCGATGCTGCCCGCGCCCCGCCCGGTCGGGCACCACCGGGCCGCGGTGCGCTACCGGCCCGCGGTCGGGGCGCTCAACGTCTGCGGCGACTGGTACGACCTGGCGGAGCTGCCCGGGGACCGGATGGCGGTGGCGGTCGGCGACGTCGTGGGCCACGGGCTGGAGGCCGCCTGTGTCATGGGGCAGCTGCGCAGTGCGCTGAGCGCCGCCACGCTGGTCACCCGGGGGCCCGCGCGGGCGCTGGAGGTGCTGGGCATCTACGCCCGCTCGGTGGAGGGCGCCGAGTCGGCCACCGCGGTGGAGGCCTTCATCGACTGGACCAGCCACACCATCGCCTACAGCAGCGCCGGCCACCCGCCGCCGGCGCTGCTGCACCCGGACGGCCGAGTGGAGTTCCTGGACGAGGCGACCGATCCGCCGCTGGGGGCCCGGCCCGAGCACGTGGCCCGCCCCGAGGCCCGGGTGTCCTTCGCCGACGACGCCGTGCTGGTGCTGTACACGGACGGGCTGATCGAACGCCGCGGCGAGGACATCGACGCGGGGCTGGCGCGGCTGGCCGCCTCGCTGACCCGGCACCGGGGCGCCGGGGCGGAGGCGATCGCGGATGCGCTGCTGGCCGAGCTGCTGCCGTCCGACGGGGCCACGGACGACACCGCTCTGGTCGTCATCCGGCTCTGACCTGCGTGCCCCTGCTTGCCTTTGCCTTTTCATTACCGCGAGTGGAGCAATCCTTGGGGCCGTTGGAGTGGCTCTTCGCCGTGTCTGCACGGTTCGCGACTCCGCGCGGTACTCATCGGAATGTCAGATTTCCTGCCAAACAGGAGAAACGCAATGCGCAAGATCATAGGTCGCTCCGTAGCCGCCGCGGCGATTGCCGCCGCCACCGTCGTCCCGCTCGCCGGTGTGGCTTCCGCCGCGCCCCAGGCGCCGGCGGCGTCTTCGTCGGGCTACGACCACTACGGTCGCCACCACCACCGTCACCACCACCACGACTGCCACCACCACCACGGCTACGGCGGCTTCGGCGGCTACGGCGGCTTCGGCGGCTACGACAACGGCTTCGGCTACGGCAACGGCTTCGGCTACGGCCCCTTCGGCGGCCTCCTGTGGGGTCTCATCTGACCCGCAGTAGCACATCGGGCCGCCGCAGCGTCCGGCTGTGGCGGCCCGACGCTGCGGTCACGCGGCGGCGCCGGCCTCCTGCTCGGCGCGCCGGCGCAGTTCCTTCTTGTCCGGCTTGCCGGCATCGGTCAGCGGCAGCGCGTCGACGAAGGAGAGGTGCGCCGGCTCGTACATCGCGCCGCGCTCCGCGCACACCATCGCGCGCAGCTCCGATGCGTCGACCGTGCTCCCCGGCGCCCGCACCACCACGGCGTGCACCCGCTCCATGCGGTCGGCGTCCCGGACTCCGAAGACGGCGCTCTGGAGTACCTGCGGGTGCGAGTTCAGCAGGTCCTCCAGCTCCGTGGTGTACACATGGCCGCCGACCACGACGATCATGTCCTTGATCCGGTCGACGATGGTCAAGTAGCCCTCGTCGTCGAGGAATCCGATGTCGCCGGTGTGCAGCCAGCCGTCCCGCAGGACCTCGGCGGTCAGCTCCGGCTGCTTCCAGTAGCCCTGCATGATCATGGGCGAGCGGACACAGACCTCGCCGTGCTCGCCGTTCGGCAGATCGCGGCCCGACTCGTCGCGGATCGCCACCTCGACGTCGGGCAGCACCTTGCCGGCGGACCGGAGCCGGTCGGGCCGGTCCGGATCGTGGTCGTCCTGGGTGAGCACGCTGATGCCGCCGGCCTCGTTCTGCCCGTAGCCCTGCATCAGCACCGGGCCGAACGTCCGGATCGCGTCGGCTATCCGCGCCGGGGACGCCTGGCAGCCGCCGTAGGCCAGCATCCGCAGGCTGGAGGTGTCGGTGCGCGGCCGGTCCGGATGGTCCATCAGCTGGTAGAGCAGCGGCGGCAGCAGGAACAGGTCGGTGATGCGCTCGCGTTCGATGGCGGCGAGCACCTCGGCCGGGTCGAAGTCGTCGAGCAGGACGACCGTGCCGCCGGCGTACAGCGTGCTGTCGGCCATCACGCCGGCCGCGTGCGCCAGCGTCGTCGCGACCAGCTGCCGGGGCTCGCCCGGCTTCTCCGGCAGGACCCCGCGGAACCAGAGGGCCTGCTCGAAGGTGGTGCAGATGCCCTTGGGGTGGCCGGTGGTGCCCCCGGTGTGGCGGATGGTGCAGACGTCCTCCGGCCGGGCCAGGCTCGCGAACGGCTCGTCGGACTGCTCGGCCGCCAGCTCCAGCAGGTCCGTGCCCACCTTCGCGGGGCCGAGGACGAGGACGTCCGGCACCGGCGCCAACTCGATGACCTCGGCGGCCCGTTCGGCGAACCGCGGGTCGACGATCAGCGCCCGGGTCTCGACGTCGCGGACGATGTCGGCCTGGGACTCGGCGGACAGCTTGTTGTAGAGGTGGTTGACCCGGGCGCCGATCAGGTTGGCCGCGTAGCGCGCGACGAGGGCCTCCGGGAGGTTGCCGCTCAGCAGGGTGACGGTGTCCTCGCGGGCCACGCCACGGGCGCGCAGGGCCCGGGCCATGCGGTGGACCAGGGCGCGGAACTCGCCCGCCGTTACCCGGCGGCCCTGGTGGACCACGGCTTCGTGCGCCGGGTCGGAGCTAAATACATCGAGGTTCTCCTCCACGTAGGTGCGGAATGTCCGGTCAGCGATGGACATGATGTCGGGCTTCCTCCTGACACCGGCGGGCCCGGTCACGGCCGCCGCCGGGTGTGATCAGCTCTCTTTAGTTGCTAGAGGCAACTAAAGAGGCAGGGTAATCCCTGGTGATCCACATCTCCAACTCGGAGGCCGAATGAGGAAGGTGGCGCGGCGCCCGAGGGGGCGCCACGACCGCCGTGACCTGCCCCTCCCGCCGAACCGCCGGGTCCGTACGTCGGCCGGAATCGTCGCTTTGAATATCGCCGACAAGGTCGCCGAGCAGGCCCCCGCGGCGGATAATGCTCCCTCGCGCACCGGGCGCCCCGGCCCTGCCGCTCCGCTCTCCCTGCGGGGCCGTCCCGTGGCGAGAGATGATGGAGGGCAGCGGAAACACGGCGAGAATCGGCCGATGTACGGAGAGCGCCACGGCTGTCGGTCCCAGGGGACCGGCGGAAGGAGTGCCTGGATGGGTGCGACCGACGCGTTCCCCGAGGATGCCGTCCCCGTCGGGGCCGCACCGGGGCAGCCCGGCGGCCTGCTCGACGTACTGGGCGTGGCCGCGGTGATGCTCGACGCGGACGGCCGGATCACCCTGTGGAGCCCCCAGGCGGAGGAACTCTTCGGCTGGACCGCCAAGGAGGCGCTCGGCCGGACCGCCGCCAAGCTGCTGGTCCCGCCGGAGCACCTCGACCTCGTCATGCGGCTGTTCTCCGAGGTCATGGCGGGCGGCGAGAGCTGGGCCGGGGTCTTCCCGGTCCGGCACAAGGACGGCAGCACCCGGCTGGTCGAATTCCGCAACATGCGCCTGCTGGACGAGCGCGGCGAGACCTACGCCCTCGGCATCGCCACCGACCAGTCCGTGCTGCGCCGGGTCGAGCGCGATCTGGCACTGTCGGTACGCCTGGTGGCCCAGTCGCCGATCGGCCTGGCCGTCCTGGACACCCGACTGCGCTTCGTCATGGTCAACCCGGCGCTGGAGCGGATCAACGACCTGCCCGCCGAACGGCACATCGGCCGGCACGTCCGCGAGGCGCTGTCGTTCCTCGACACCGAGGTCATAGTGGAGCGGATGCGGGAGGTCCTGGAGACCGGGCGGCCGCTGCTGAACCAGTTCACCGTCGGCTGCACGCCCGCCGACCCGCACACCGACCAGGCGTGGTCGGTGTCGTACTACCGGCTGGAGGACCCCGGCGGCCGGGTCCTCGGACTCGCCACCTCCGTCGTGGACGTCACCGAACAGCACCGCGCCGCGACCGAGGCCGCCCGCGCCCGGCGGCGGCTGGCGCTGATCGCCGACGCCTCGGCGGCCATCGGCACCACCCTCGACGTCGACCAGACCGCCCACGAGCTCGCCGACGTCATCGTCCCCGAACTCGCCGACCTGGCCGCGGTCGACGTCCTCGACGCGGTCTTGGACGGCCGGCGCCCGGCCGCGCTCGCCGCTGGCGGCCCGGCCCGCTTCCGCGCCCTCGCGGTCTCCGCGGCCTACGCCACCCAGGTCGTCCGCGCCGCCGACCCCACCGGTCAGATCGCCTCCTACGACACCGACCGGCTGATCACCCGCTGTGTCACCGACGCCCGCCCGGTGCTCGTCGCCCAGGTTGCCGAGGACGACCTGCCGCACATCGCCCGCGACGCCGAGGGCGCCGCCCTGCTGCGGGAGGCCGGACTCCACTCCTATCTGGCGGTGCCGCTGATCGCCCGCGGCGAGGTGCTCGGCGCGCTCTCGCTCTACCGCGTACGCAACCAGGTGCCGTTCGACGAGGACGACGCGGTGCTCGCCGTCGAACTCGCCGCCCGGGCGGCGGTCTGCATCGACAACGCCCGCTCCTACCAGAGCGAACGCCGGACCGCGCTCACCCTGCAGCGCCACCTGATGAACCACCGGCCGCCGCAGCCCACGGCCATGGAGATCGCCTACCGCTATCAGCCCGCACAGGCGGCGAGCGAGGTCGGCGGTGACTGGTTCGACGCCATCCCGGTGGCCGGCGGCAAGACCGCCCTGGTGGTCGGTGACGTCATGGGCAGCGGCATCAACGCCGCCGCCACCATGGGCCAGCTGCGCACCACCGCCCGCGCACTGGCCGATCTCGATCTGGAGCCCGCCGAGGTGCTCCGCCACCTCGACCACATCGCCGCCGGCCTCGACCCGGCCTTCGCCACCTGCCTGTACGCGGTCTACGACCCCGAGCACGACTGCTGCCGGATCGCCGTCGCCGGACATCTGCCACCCGCCCTCCTCCGGGCGGGCCGCCGGCCCGAGCTGCTCGACCTGCCCACCGGCGCCCCGCTCGGCGTCGGCGGCGTCCCGTTCGAGCAGACCACGGTCCCGCTGGACCCCGGCGACCTGCTGGTGCTCTACACCGACGGCCTGATCGAGACCCGCGACCAGGCCATCGACGTCCGTCTGGACACCCTGCTCACCGTGCTCGCCGAGCCCGAGGAGGACCTGGAGGGGCTGTGCGACCGGCTGCTGGGCGCGCTGCGGGACGAGCACGGCCACGACGACGTCGCCCTGCTCGTCGCCCGGGTCCGTGCCGACGGGGAGTGACCGCGGGCACACCCTCCGCCGGGAGTGAGGGGGGATCGAGCAAATCCTGCGCCGGTTTCCGGAGGGCGGGCGCAGAATCCGCACCCTTTCCCAGGTGACGCGAAATCCGCTTCCATACGGCAGTTAGTGAATGGATCCACGCTTCAGAGGTGCGATCAGCAACGGATTTCGTCGTCTCACACTCTTAACAAGGTATTGACGCACATCGACGGCGGGGGTTTTATTCGGTCACCGAAGCGGTGCCCGTGGTCAGCCGGGCGCTCCCGCTCAGGGCGTTCCTCCCCACAAGGCGCCCCTCCTGGCCCCCGCACCGATGGGACACGGATAACCGATATGCCCTACACGCCTGTTGCCCCCGCAGCCTCCGAGCGGGACGCCCGCAGTGTGGCGGAAGGAACCGCCGCCGCCCCCAAGCTCACCCGGTCCATCGGCGTGGTCGGCGGCACACTGCTCACGCTCTCCTGCCTGACGCCGGCCTCGTCGCTCTTCGTGATCGTGCCGGACTCGTTCGCCAGCCTGGGCACCGGCACCGCCCTGACCATCGCCATCGCGGGCCTGCTCTGCATCGGCGTGGCCTTCACCTACTCCGAGCTCGGCACCCTGATCCCGAGCTCCGGCGGCGAATACGCGATGGTCGGCACCCTCATGGGCCGCCTCGCCGGCTGGCTGGTCTTCATCCTCTCCCTGATCGTCGTCATGATCGTCCCCCCGATCATCGCGCTGGGCACCGCCGACTACCTGGCCCCGATCGTCCATCTCGATCCGCAGTACACCGCCGCCGCCGTGATGCTGCTGGCCACCGCCATGGGCCTGCTCGACCTGCGTGCCAACGCCTGGATCACCGGCATCTTCCTGGTCCTGGAGGTCGTGGCCTGCGCGGTCGTCGCCTTCCTCGGCTTCACCCACACCCACCGCTCCGCGTCCGTGCTCGTCCACCCCGTGCTGGATGCCGGACACGGACACAGCACCGCCGTCACCGCGGGCCTGATCGTGACGGGACTGGCCACCGCGCTCTTCATCCTCCAGGGCTTCTCCACCGCCGTGTACCTCGCGGAGGAGATGGAGAACCCGCGCCGCAACGTCTCCCGCACGGTCCTGTGGACCCTCGCCATCGGCGCCGCCGTGGTGCTGATCCCGGTGATCGCGATCACCCTGGGCGCGCCCGATCTGAAGACCCTCGGCGCCGGTGACGTGGCCGGCATGGTCCAGAGCTGGAGCAACTCCGGCATCGGCACCTTCGTCAGCCTCTGCATCGCCCTGGCCATCATCAACGCCACCATCGTGATGGTGATCCAGAACTCCCGGGTGGTCTTCTCCTCGGCCCGCGACGCCGCCTGGCCGACCGCCGTCAACCGCGCCTTCTCACACGTCGGCCGGCGCTTCGGCTCCCCCTGGGTGGCGACCCTCGTGGTCGGCGTCCCCGGAGCGGTGCTGTGCTTCGTCAACCTCGACACCCTGAGCGAGGTCACCGGTGTCGCCGTCGCCGCGATGTACGTCTTCGTCGCCCTCGGCGCCCTGGTCTCCCGCCGCGGCGAGCACAAGCACCGGCTGGCCTGGCGGATGCCGCTGTGGCCGGTGGTCCCGGCGCTGCTGATCGTGGTGCTGGGCTGGGTGCTCTACCAGCAGAGCGCCAAGAGCCTGCTCATCACCGGCGCGATCGTCGCCGCCGCCGCGGTCTACTGGGCGGTCTACCTCCGCCCGCGCCAGGAAACGCACTGGGTCATCTCGGTCCCCGAGGACGAGCAGGCCCCCGTGGAGGAGCCGACGGCCGCCCCGCTGACGGCGTGACGGGGTAACGGCACAGACGGCCGGACACGCGACAGGCCCGCCCGGAGCACGGCTCCCGGGCGGGCCTCGTCGTCTGCGCCCCGAGCGGTCGGGTGAGCGCCCGTGCGGGGCCGAACGAACGGCGGGCCCCCAGGTGCGCGTACGAGGGGCTCGTGCGCGCGCCTGGGGGCCCGGCTGCCGGCTGCTACCGGCCCGAGGGCTCCGAGGGGCGGGACAGCGCCAGCGCGTCCAACAACAGGCAGACGTGGTCGACGGCGTCCCGGCCGGCGGGGCCGTCGGCCACCGGGCCGTCGTCGAGCAGCGCGGCGGTGCCGTGCAGCAGCCGTACGAGCCGCTCGTCGGCCGGGTGCGCCGGTTCCGGGTGGGCCAGGGCGGACCGGATCTGCTCGCCGGTGAGCGGCAGCCCGGTCTCCAGGCAGCGGAACAGCGCGACGGCGACCCGCCGGTCGGCGTCGTTCGGCTGCCACCGGCCGAGCGCGTGGTGGTCGATGAGGGCGGCCGCGCCGGCACGGATCTCCTCGGGAACATGCATGCCCACGAACGTCTCATACCGGCCCGCCGGCGCGTAGGCCGCCGGGACCGTCCCCGAACCCGTCGCCGCGGCCGCCGCGGGGGCCCGGTGCACCGTGCTGACCAGGCAACTTGCCCCGGGGTGTCGATCGCTTGAGCGGCACATGCCGGACGGATGGGGAATTAAACCTGTGGGGAGAGTTACATGGACGTTCCCTAACCCGGGTGGCTGTATGTCCCGTTCGCCGAGGACGTTCGCATATGTGCGGCCGTAAAACCTACCCGGGGGTCTCCCCGCCCTCTGGCGCCCGGCCCCGGATCACGGGACGATCTGCGGACAGACCATCGGGCCCTGTCGCGCGACACGGGGCCGGCTCGGCGGCGGCTGCGCTCCGCAACGCGCGGCTCGCCCACCGTATGCGGGAGGTGTAGAAAGAGGACATGGCCGGACGCTTCGGCCGCCCGCGTTCGGTTCTCAGGATGCGAACTGTCGCAGGCCAGGTCTTTCTCCTGCAGGTGGCGATCGTGGTCCTGCTGGTCGCCGCCGCCATGGCCGCCCTCGTGCTGCAGTCCCGGACCGACTCGGAACGCGAGGCCCGCAACAGATCGGTCGCGGTCGCCCGGACCTTCGCGAGCGGACCCGGGCTGGAGACCGCACTCAAGAGCCCGGACCCGACCGCCGTGCTCCAGCCGCGGGCCGAGGCCGCCCGCAAACTCTCCGGCGTCGACTTCCTCGTCGTGATGAACACCGACGGCATCCGCTACACCCACCCGATCCCCAACCGGATCGGCAAGAAGTTCGTCGGCACGCTGCAGCCGGCACTGGCCGGCGGGATCGTCACCGAGCGGATCACCGGCACCATCGGGCCGCTCGTCCAGGCCGTGGCGCCCGTCTTCGGCCGCGACGGCAAGGTCGTCGGGCTGGTCTCGGCCGGCATCACCATCAGGAAGGTGAGCGGCGTCGTCGACCAGCAGTTCCCGCTGCTGTTCGGCGCCGCGGCCGCCGTGCTGCTCCTCACCACCGGCAGCACCGCCCTGGTCAGCCGACGGCTGCGGCGCCAGACGCACGGCCTCGGCCCCGCCGAGATGACCCGGATGTACGAGCACCACGACGCGGTGCTGCACGCCGTACGCGAAGGCGTGATCATCGTCGGGGCCGACGGGCGGCTGCTGCTCGCCAACGACGAGGCCCGCCGGCTGCTCGGCCTGGCCGCGGACGTCGAGGGCCGCCCGGTCGCCGACCTGGGGCTCGACCCGGACACCGCCCGCCTGCTGTCCTCCGGCCGCTCCGTCACCGACGAGGTCCACCCGGTAGGCGACCGTCTGCTGGCCGTCAACCAGCGCTCCACCGCACAGGCCGGCGGCCCGCCCGGCAGCGTCACCACGCTCCGCGACACCACCGAGCTCCGGGCGCTCACCGGCCGCGCGGAGTCCGCCCGCGGCCGCCTCAAGCTGCTCTACGACGCCGGGGCGGAGATCGGCACCACCCTCGACGTCGTGCGCACCTGCGAGGAACTGGCGGAGTTCGCCGCCGCCCGGTTCGCCGACATCGTCACCGTCGACCTGGCCGAGAACGTCCTGACCGGTGAGGAGCCCACCGTCAGCGGCGGCAGCGGCGTGGAGATGCGGCGCACCGCCGTCAGCGGCGCACCGCCGGACAGCGGGCTCTACCCGGTCGGCCACCTCGTCCGCTTCGACCCGGCCACCTCGGTGGGCTCCGGCATCGACCGCGGCGAACCGGTCCTGGAACCGGACCTGACCGCGTTCCGGGGCTGGCACCTGCAGAATCCCCAGCGCGCCCGGAGGATCGTCGCGCACGGCATCCACTCGATGATCGCCGTCCCGCTGCGGGCCCGCGGCGCCATCCTCGGCGTGGTCCTCTTCTGGCGCTCCCAGGAACCGGGGCCCTTCGAGGACGAGGAGCTCTCGCTCGCCGAGGAGCTGGTCGCGCGGGCCGCGGTGAGCATCGACAACGCCCGCCGCTACACCCGCGAACACACCATGGCGATCACCCTCCAGCGGAGCCTGCTGCCGCGGGCGCTGCCCGAGCAGAACGCCGTCGAGGCCGCGTACCGCTATCTGCCCGCGCAGGCCGGCCGCGGCGGGCTCGGCGGCGTCGGCGGCGACTGGTTCGACATCATCCCGCTGCCCGGCGCCCGGGTCGCGCTGGTCGTCGGTGACGTCGTCGGCCACGGGCTGCACGCCGCCGCCACGATGGGCCGGCTGCGGACCGCCGTGCACAACTTCGCCAACCTCGACCTGCCGCCCGACGAGATCCTGTGGCACCTCGACGAACTGGTCACCCGCATCGACCAGGACGAGGGCGCCGAGGAGGCCGGCGGCTCGATCACCGGGGCCACCTGTCTGTACGCCATCTACGACCCGGCGTCCGGGACCTGCACCATGGCCCGCGCCGGGCACGTCCAGCCGATGGTGCTGCGGCCCGACGGCACCGTCGAGACCGCCGAGGTGCCGGGCGGCCCGCCGCTGGGCCTCGGGGGCCTGCCGTTCGAGACCTGGCAGCGCCGGCTGCCCGAGGGCAGCCGGCTGGTGCTGTTCACCGACGGGCTCGTCGAGGACCGCGACCGGGACATCGACGAGGGCACGGCGCTGCTCGCCCGTACCCTCGCCGAACGGCCCGGACGGACACCGGAGGAGACCTGCGAGGCCGCGCTCGGCGCGCTGCTGCCGGAGAACCCGAGCGACGACATCGCGCTGCTCATCGCCCGCACCCGGGTGCTGGACGCCGCGCACATCGCCGACTGGGACGTGCCGCCCGACCCGTCCGCGGTGGCCCAGGTCCGGGCCGCTGCGGTGCGCAAGCTGATCGAATGGGGCCTGGCCGGCGAGGCGTTCACCACCGAGCTGATCCTGAGCGAACTGGTCACCAATTCCATCCGCTACGCCTCCGGGCCCATCGGCGTACGCCTGATCCGCGACACCGCCCTGATCTGCGAGGTCTCCGACCGCAGCAGCACCTCCCCGCATCTGCGCCAGGCCGCCACCACCGACGAGGGCGGCCGCGGGCTCTTCCTGGTCGCCCAGCTCGCCGAGCGGTGGGGGACCCGCTACACCGCCGGCGGCAAGGTCATCTGGACGGAACAGGCGCTGGCCGCCGGCGATCCGTTCGGCGGGGCGGACGATCTGCTCGCGGGGACCGGCGAGGGCGAGGATCCTGGCAAGTGACAGGCCGCGGCTCGCGACACAGGAGGCCGTGATGGATTACCCGCTGCTCAATGCGTTCTGGACGATGTGCCTGGTCTTTCTGTGGGTCCTGTGGCTGATCCTGCTGTTCCGGATCATCGGTGACCTCTTCCGCAGCCGGGACCTCAACAACTGGGCCAGGACGGGCTGGCTCGTGCTGGTGATCCTGCTGCCCTTCCTCGGCGTCTTCGTGTACGTCCTCGCCCGCGGGCGCGGGATGACCGAACGCGAGGTGGCACGGGCGGAACAGCACCAGAGGGAGATGCAGGCGTATCTGCGGGAGACGGTCGGGGCCGGTGACGAGAGCGGCGGGCACGCCGACGCGCTGGCGAAGCTCGCCGATCTCAAGGCCCACGGGGACATCACCGAGGAGGAGTTCCAGAAGGCCAAGGACAAGGTGCTGGCCTGATGGCGGCGCCGCCTTCGACAGCGTCGCCCTGGCCGTGATGATCGCCGACGCCGCCTGGCCGGACCGCACCGGCGGGCGGCGAGGTGGTGGCGGTCGCCATGGGCCTGATCAACGCCCTGGGGAACCTCGGCGGGTCCGCCGGGCCCGCATCTGGTCGGCCGGCTCACCGACGCCACCGGCTCCAGCCTCACCGGCCTCGCCGTGCCGTCCGCCTCCCTTGCCGTGGCCGTGGCTGTGGCCCTGGTGGCCTTCGGTCTGCGCCCGGAATTCCGTCGTCCCGGGTGCCCCGACCAGCAGCGACACGCCGATACGGCGGCGGATTACTCCGACTCGCGCAATTAACGGTGAGTCAGGTTTTGGGAGGATCTGTGAAGGTGATCCCTGAAAAGGTCGATATACCTCTTTGATCCTCCTGAGGAGCAGACATGCGCATTCGCGCCGCGATCGCCGCTAGCGCCCTGGCCACCAGCATCGTCATGGGCGGTGCGAGCGCCGCCATGGCTTCCGGCAAGGACCACGGCTACAAGCACCACCACAAGCGCCACCACCACTACAACCACCACCGCGGCCACGGCAACTACGGTGGCTGCTGGCTGAACGCGGGCGTCAGCGACTACTTCGGCCCCTACTTCAGCGAGGGCTGCCAGCACGGCGGCTACGGCTGGGGCGGCGACGGCGACTGGAAGTGATTCCAGCACCCTCGGGCCGGTGCCGGCCCCTGCGACCATCTGTCGCGGGGCCGGCACCGGCTTCTGTGTGCTCGCGCGGCCCTACGACTGCTTGCGGGGCGGCCGCAGCTCGGGCATCGCCGACAAGGTCTGCAGCGCGCGGAGGAAGGCGGCGCGGTCCGCGGCCGGCAGCCGGGCCAGCAGCCGTTCCTCGTTCTCCTGGATCGCTGACCGGGTGGCGTCGCGCACCCGCCGCCCCTCAGAGGTGAGTGACAGCAGTCGTACCCGGCGGTCGCCCGGATCGGGCTGACGGCGGATCAGTTGCCGGGCCTCCAGGTCGTCGAGGACGGCGATGATGCGGGTCTTGTCCGCGCGGATCGCCTCGGCGAGCGCCGCCTGGGTGCGGATCGGCGTCTCGTCCAGGTGCAGCAGGACCGAGTAGCCCCACATGGTCAGGCCGTGGGCGTCGAGGGCCGGCTGTTCGGCGGCCATCAGGGCGCGGCCCAACGGCACCATCATCGCGGCCAGATCGGGGCGGGCCGCCCGGTCTCCGGAGGGGGTGCCGCGGTCGGCCGGGTTCTCGGTCATGGCACGAAAATACCCGTTGACAAATTCATGTGCGGGCGCAGATCGTAAGCGCATGCGTACGAATGATGATGCCGCTGACGGCACGCCCCCGGAGGCCCATCCGACCGACCTCCGGCGCACGGACTTCGCCCGGCTCCGGCGGCTGCACGCGCAAGCGGTCCGGGACAGCGTGGCGCTCGTCCGCCGGATCCGCCCCGACGACCTCACCCGGCCGACCCCGTGCTCCGCATGGACGCTGGCCGATCTGCTCGCCCACATGACCGTCCAGCACCACGGGTTCGCCGCGGCCGCACGCGGGGACGGCCGCGACCCGGCGCACTGGGCGGTCCGCCCGCTCGGACCGGACCCCGTCGCGGCGTACGACGCGGCGGCCGAGCGGGTCCTCACCGCCTTCGCGGCCGTCGACGACCCCGACCGCGCGTGCCACCTCCCCGAATTCGCCGCCGCCCAGACCTTTCCCGCGCGCCGGGTCGTCGGCTTCCACCTCATCGACTACGTGGTCCACGGCTGGGACGTCGCCCGCACCCTGGACCTCGGCTACGACCCCGACCCCGCACTCCTGCGCGCCGCCCTGCCGATAGCCCGCGCCGTCCCGGACGACGACTCCCGGCTCGCCCCCGGCAGCGCCTTCCGGCCCGGCCTCCCCCTCGATCACCCCGCGGGCGAACTGGACCGCATCCTGGTGCTGCTCGGCCGCTCCCCGTCCTGGCGCGCCCCCGAGCACCCCGCCGGCCCGGCGGCTCCCCACGAGGCGTGACGGCCGGTTCCGGCGAAGACAGGCCGTGAAACTCAGCCTGAGCCTCGGCGCCCGCGGCCACCGAGGACCCTTTCGAGGCGTTCGACGCCGGCGCCGAGGCGGCGCCGCGCCCTGGACCGGACCTTCCCGTGCCTACTGGTCAACCTCGGTGATCCGCCGGCCCGTTGGGCCGGCGACCGCTGACCTCCGCGGTGCACCGGGTCACCGGGTGCTGCCGCACGGTCGGCCGGCACCTGGCGGAGAAGCCGGCGGGCTCCCGGCCGGTCGTCCCAACGGGAGCGCATCCCGCGAGGCCGTTCGTCTGCGGGCCGCCAGGAGTGACCGACCTCTGTTCGGCGGCGTAGGTCGCCTATCAACTGCCGTTCGTGGACTGCCAGTTGAGGTACCGCCTGCGGGCGGCCGTGATCAGGCCCGCGGTCCCGAGCACCGCCAGGCCGGCGACCGTGCCCAGGCCCATGAGTACCAGCGGTTTGCTGCCGGCGGCCGCGTGGGCGGGCCTCCCGGGGGGCCCGGCGGCGGACCGCTGGCCGGCGGCGGGGGCAGCGACGGCGTACAACAGGGCGACGAGCGTGGCTGCCACGGCGAAGGTGCGGCGGAGACGGCGCCGTGGAGGCGGTGGGTCGGACGCGGACATGGCGGGTCTCACCCCTGTCTCGGACGGTCATGCTCCGGTTCCGGAGCGGTCGTGCGGGCTCCAGCGTCCCCGGCCCGGGGCGGGCAGGCGTGCCGTACGAGGCAGGGGAGTGACGGCGGCCGGCCGTCCGGGTGAAGAGAACGCCCGGCACGTGTGGACCGGCGGCCAACGGTGCGCCCCCGGCGCACCCGCACGCCACGGACGCACCCTGGACGGCCCCGGGCCCCGACCCTAGCCTCCGGCGGTGTGACCACCCTTCCTCCGCCGCCAGACATCCTGTCCCCGGAGTTCGCCGCGGACCCGTACCCGGCGTACCGGGTGCTGCGTGAGCACTACCCACTGCTGTACCACGAGGGCACCGCCAGCTATCTGCTCTCCCGCTACGAAGACGTCCAACGCGCCTTCCGGGAAGCGGTGTTCACCACCGACAACTACGCCTGGCAGATCGAGCCGGTCCACGGCGGCCGGACCCTGCCGCAGATGGACGGCCGGGAGCACGCGGTGCGCCGCGCCCTGGTGGCGCCCGCCTTCCGCGGCCGGGAACTGCAGGAGACGTTCCTGCCGGTCATCGAGCGCAACGCCCGCGAGCTGATCGACACCTTCCGGGACGCCGAGGAGGCCGACCTGGTGGCGCGGTTCGCGACCCGCTTCCCGATCAACGTGATCGTCGACATGCTCGGACTGGACCGTGCCGACCACGACCGCTTCCACGGCTGGTACACCGCGGTGGTGGCCTTCATCTCCAACCTCGCCCAGGAGCCCGAGGTCGCCGCCGCCGGACGGCGCGCGGGCGAGGAGCTCGCCGGCTACCTCCTGGCGATCATCCAGGAGCGCCGCGCCGCCCCCGGCGACGACCTGCTGTCCCGGCTCTGCACCGCCGAGGTCGACGGCGTCCGGATGAACGACCAGGACATCACGGCGTTCGTCAGCCTGCTGCTGGCCGCGGGCGGGGAGACCACCGACAAGGCGATCGCGCTGCTCTTCCGCAACCTGCTCGCCCGTCCCGAGCAGTTCGCCGCGGTGCGTGCCGACCGGTCGCTGATATCCGCGGCGTTCGCCGAAACCCTGCGGTACACCCCGCCGATCCAGATGATCATGCGGCAGCCCGCCGCGGAGGTGACCGTCAGCGGCGGCACGATCCCCGCCGGCGCCACGGTCACCTGCCTGATCGGCGCCGCCAACCGCGACGCGGACCACTACGACCGGCCCGACGAGTTCGACCTCTTCCGCCCCGGCCTCAGCCCGGCCGGTGCCTTCAGCGCCGCCGCCCAGCACGTCGCGTTCGGCCTCGGCCGGCACTTCTGCGTGGGGGCCCTGCTGGCCCGGGCCGAGGTGGAGACCGGCGTCAACCAACTCCTCGACGCCTTCCCCGACATGGCCTTCGCGGACGGCACGCCGCCGGCCGACGCGGGCGTCTTCACCCGCGGCCCGCGCCACCTGCGGCTACGGCTCGGGCGGGGGGAAGGGGAGCAGGACCCCGCCTGACACCGCCCGGGGCCGCCCCTCATCCTGCCGGGGCGGCGAGTTCGACGAGGAAGCCCACGAAGGAGAGGCCGTCGCGGCCGGCGTTCCACCGGGGGGCCGAGGACAGAGGGGTGAGCGTGCCGCTGCCCGGCACCGGATAGCGGGTGTGGTCGGCCCCGCCGGGCAGCGGTGCGAAGCGGCAGTGCACGGCGCTGATGCCGGTGACGGTGCCGCGGACCGGCGCCGCGTGCTCAGGGCCGCCGCCGTGGTGCTCCTCGACGCCGTCGACCGTGGCCGCGGTCTGCGCTCCGAGCACCTTGGTCAGCCACTCCCGGTCCGGGGCGACGACCGCCCAGTCCACCTCCGATCCGATGGCGAAGGGCTCGCCGCAGCACTCCATCTGCCAACCGTCCATCCACACCCTGGTGTTCATACCTGTCGATTGTGCCCGTCGGACGCGGCCGGGGCTCCGGGGGGCGTCAGTCGTCGACGGCCGGCGGGTGGCGCAGTACGTACAGGCCGACGGCCACCGCGAGCACGATGACGCAGCCGGCGAAGGTGAGGCCCGCGCCGCGCAGCCCCAGTTCCATGGTGAGCGCGCCGACCCCGACCACCGGCAGCGAGATGCCGAAGTACGCGACGAGGAAGAACGCCGATATGGTGCCGCCGCGGTGCTCGGCGGGCGCCGCCCGGCCCACGGCGGTCAGCCCGGCGCGGAAGGCCAGGCCCTGGCCGGTGCCACCGCACAGGGCGCCGAGGACCAGCACCGGCAGCGAGGTGACGGCCAGTGAGGTGGCCACCAGCGCCAGCCCGATCACCAGCACCAGGCAGCCGCCGGGCAGTGCCTTGCGCACTCCGATCCGTCCGGCGAGCGACTGTCCGGCGGTCGAGCCGAGGAACACCGAGAACACCACCGCCCCGGCGACGGCCAGGTTCGTCACGCCCAGCGTCTGGCCGACGAAGCTCGGTGCGACGGCGGTGAAGAGGCCCAGCAGCGCGAAGCCGGCGAACGCGGCGACGGCCGAGGGCGTGAACACCCCCCGTACCTCGGGCGGCAGTTGGAGCCGTTGGGGGCGCAGACGGTGCGGCCGGTGCGGAGCGCGGACGGTCTCCGGCAGCAGCCGGGTGGCCACGGCCGCCACCGCCAGCAGCGCCAGGTGCACCGCGAACGGCAGGACCAGCGGCCAGGGCGCGTACTGGGCGAGCAGTCCGGACAGCAGCGGGCCGCAGCCGAGCCCGCCCATGTTCGCGGCGGTCGCGGCGAATCCGGCGTGCGCCTCCTGGCCCGGCTTCGCCAGCTCCAGCACGGCCGCGGTGGCGGCGCCGCTGAACAGCCCGGCGGCGAACCCGGAGAGCACCCGGCCCAGGAACAGCAGGGGCAGTCCGCCCTCGAAGATGAAGCACAGCGCGCTGGCCGCGGACAGCGCCAGGGCGCAGAACAGCACCGGGCGCCGGCCCACGTCGTCGGAGACGTTGCCGGCGAGCAGCAGCACGGTGATCACGCCGAGCGCGTACACGGCGAAGACCACGGTCACCATGAGTTCGGAGAAGCCGAGCTCCTGGCGGTAGAGCCCGTACAGCGGGGTGGGGAGGGTGGTTCCGGCCATGCCGATGGCGAACACGCCCGCCGCCACGGCATAGCCGGGACGCCGGCCGGTTGCCTTGCGATCGCTGATCATGGCCTCAACGTAGGCTCCGGCCGGCCGTGGCGTCGAGGAGCAGGGGGCCGGACGGCACGGTGCCCCCGCCGGGTGGCGGGGGCACCGCTGGACGAACGCCGGTGGCTCAGTGCTTGGCGGACGGGGCGTTGGCCGCCGTCACGTTCACCGCGGCCCAGGCCTTCTTCACCGTCTTGTACTCGGTGCTGGTGGCGCCGTACATGTCCTTCGCCGCGTGCAGCGTCGCGGACCGGGCGTCATGGAAGTCGGTCGTGGAGACCATGTACCGGGTGAGCGCCCGGTAGAAGACGGCGAGCGCCTTGGTGCGGCCGATGCCGGTCACCTTCGAGCCGTCGTAGGTGGGGGAGTCGTAGGCGACGCCGCCGATCGTCTTCTTCCCGCTGCCCTCGGCGAGCAGGTAGAAGGCGTGCGAGGAGACGCCGGAGCCGGCGTGCACCTCGGTGTCGTAGGACTCCTTCGACCAGTAGTCGACGGTGCCTTCCAGCTTGTCCAGCGACGGCTTGTCCAGGCGGCGCAGGAACTTCTGCTCCAGGCCCAGCTTCTCGCCCATCAGGTAGTTCGGCGGGTTCTTCGGGTTGTTGGTGGCGAACTCCACCGCGCTGCCGAAGATGTCCGCCAGCGACTCGTTGAGCGAGCCCGGTTCGCCGAACTGGTTGCCCTCCTCGTCCACGCGGGTGGGCTGGAGGTTGGCGGTGGCGTCGACCACGCCGTGGGACAGCTCGTGGCCGGTGACGTCCAGGACGACCAGCGGCTTGGCGAACGTCTTGCCGTCCCCGTCGCCGTAGAGCATGCAGCCGCACTCCGACGACCAGAAGGCGTTGCCCACGTTCTTGCCGAAGTGCACCAGGGCGTGCGCGCCGCGGCCGTCGTTCTTGATGCCCTTGCGGCCGAACGTCTTCTTGTAGAAGTCCAGGGTGCTGGTGATGCCGTACTGGGCGTCCACGGCGGCGGTGGTGCGGTCGCTGGTGGTGCCGTTGCCCCAGCGGTTGGTGGTGGAGGTGAACGCCTTGCCGCCGGAGAACTTCTCCAGCTCCTTGTCACCGGCGTCCCGGGTCTCGGTGTTGCCGCGGGTGCTGTCCTTGAGGACGAAGGACTTCTTGGCGGTCCGCGTCGTGGACAGCGGCACGCTGCCGACGAAGAAGGAGGCCCCGGTGCCCTTGGCCGCGGCCGGGTAGCCGGCGGTGGTGGCCGCCTGACCGGTGTCCGGCGCGGCGGGGGCGAACTGCCGGGTCGCCGGGTTGAGCCGCTCGCCCCGCTTGCGCAGCTTCGCCTGGAGGGCCGGCGACAGGAACGAGTCGTTGGCGGGGGTGTTGCTCAGCACCGCACCGGTGGCCGCGTCGAGGACGACCGTACGGACGCCGCCGGCCTCGTCGGCGCGGCTGTCCGCCACCTCGACCTGGTAGGCCAGGGTGAGCCGGTCGTCCCGGGCGTCCACGACCAGTTCGGCCGTACCTGCCTGGCCCTCGGCCGCCTTGGCGGCCTTCGCCTCGGCCTGACCGGCCGACAGCTTCGGGTCGGTGTCGGAGAGGTCGACCTGGTGCCGGTAGGCCCGGGTCACGCCCTCGTACGCCGAGTGGGCGCTGAGGTGGACGACGAGGTCGCCGCCGAGGACGGGCAGACCGCGGTGGGTGCGGACGAAGCGGACGTGCTGCCGGCCGTCCGGGTCGACCATCGTGTCGACGGCCTTGAGGGTGTCCTTCTTGCCGACTCCGGTGGCCGAGGCGTGCGCGAACGCGGCGGTGCGGGCGGCCTCGACGATCTTGTCGGAGGAGGGGGCTGCGGAGGGGGCGGCGGCCGGAGCGGCCGCGTTGTGCGCGGTGGCGGCGCCCGCCACTCCGGCCGTCAGGGTCGCGGCCGTCGCCACCGCGACCGCGATGGCCAGGCGGTGGCTGCGTATGTGGGGTCTACGCACAGATGTGGGTCCTTAGCGCTGCGGGGGCGGTGGCCTTGCCAACCGCCCGTACACGCGGTGCCGTTGGGCACCGCGGGGGCCGGTCGGCCCCGCGCAAACCCTGGTAGGTCTGGCATGAGCATGTAAAGCCATATGCTCGGTATGCGAGATTCGTGGTGAAAATTTGACAATTGATCACCTTTGGGTGATGGCAAGGTGACCAACGGTGCCTGTGTCAGGAGAGACTGGATGTGACCGGAATCGGTTGCCCGTCCGGCGCAGCAAAAAGTCCACGACCCGTCAGGTCGTGGACTCGCAATGCCGGAGTGTGGCCCCGGACTTCAGCGGACGATTCCGGCACTCACCGACGATCCGGGCGCCCGGTGTCGGTGACGAGGGCGCCGGCGCCTCCTACTGCTCCTGGCGGTGGAACAGCTCGTCGAGGGTGGCCTCGGCCCGCTCGCCGCCGCGGACCGCCTCCACCACGGCCTGGTGGAAGCTGCGGCTCGCCTCTTCGGACGCACAGGGCACGGGGCTGCCGGTCATCGTGTACCACTCCGAGGATCCGGTGTACTGCACAGCTACGTGCGCCTCGTTCTCCGACCAGGTCGTGTGAATGGTCAGGTCGCCGTTCATCACGCCGATCTCCTCCGCGCGCACCGCGCCGGGGAGCGCGTGGATCCCGACAGTGGTCCAAGATGCCCAGGTCATGATGTTCCCCTCGGCGGCAAGGGCACCGGCCGGCGGCCGGGCGCGGTGTCTTTCAGTTTCGCACCTGCCGTCCGGCCGCGCACCGCATGCGGGGGCACGGATTCCGGTGTACGGGACTGCGCAGGCTGTGACCGCCCGCTCACCCCGTGACGCCCGGGGCGGCGTGCCCGCCACTGCCGCCCGGGTCCACGCCGTGGCCGGGGCTCAATCGATGACCGTATGGAAGAACGTGACGCCGGCGCCGAACGCCGCACCGCCGACCAGGGCGGCGGACGCCAGGGTTCCGCCGTTCACACAGGTGAGCACGCCGGCACCGAGGGCGATGAGGGCGCCGAGCAGGAAGATGACGGCGGCGCGCTGACTCAGCAGGGCTGATCTGTTCTCGGACACATCAACTCCGATCTGCGCGGGAGCGGAGGACCGCTCGGGGCGGATGCTGATGCTCTGATCGATCTTCTCATCCCTCGCCCCGGATTCCCGGTAGCACACGCCGTCGGCGCAGGTAGGACGCCCGATCCGCGCAATGCGCGGTCAGCCGGCCGCCGCCTTCCGGGTGACCGCGAGCACCGCCATGTCGTCGTCGCGCGGCCCGCCGGTCCAGCGCTCGACCTCCCGCACCAGGACGTCGATCAGCTCCTGCGGACCGCCGAACGGGCCGCGGCCCGCCAGCTGCGCCACCGGGTCGTAGAACCGCCCGCCGCGGTCCCGGGCCTCGGTCACCCCGTCGGTGACCAGCAGCACGGTGCTGTCCACCGGGAACGGCACGCCGACCGGTCGCGGCCGGGCCACCCCCAGCCCGCCCATGCCCAGCGGCAGCCCCGGCTCACCGGTCTCCAGCGCTCGCACCACACCGTCCCGGCACAGGTACGGCGCCGGATGGCCGCAGCTCAACAACCTCAACTCGCCGCCGTCCGCGGGGACTTCACACAGCAGCGCGGTGATGAAGTCCTCCAGGCGGCTCTCCTCCGCGAGTTGCTCGCCCGCCCGCAGCAACGCCCGCTCCAGCCGCTCGGCCAGCCCGGTCAGGTCCGGCTCCTGCTCCGCAGCCTCCCGGAACGCGCCCAGCAGCACCGACACCGCACTCACCGCGCCCAGCCCCTTGCCCCGTACGTCCGCGATCAGCAGCCGCACCCCGTACGGGGTCCGCTGCACGGCATAGGCGTCCCCGCCGATCCGCGCCTGGCTCTGGGCGGCCTGGTAGCGGGCCGCGACGGCCAGCGGCCCGATCCGCTCCGGCGGGGCCGGCAGCACGGCCAGCTGCGCGGCCTCCGCCACCATCCGCACCACGTCCAGATGGCGGCCGTGCCGGGCGATCACCCGGTTCACCCCGACGCCCATCAGCGCGGCGAACAGCGTGTTGACCAGCTCCAGATAGCCCACGACGTCACCGGCGGTGCCGTCCTTCACCGTCAGCGCGAACACCCCGAGCACCAGGGCCAGCCCGACCGCGACGGTGTCCCGCAGCGTGAGCAGCGCCCCCGCCGTCACACTGGCCGCCGTCAGCATCGGATCACCCCAGTAGTCCTGCGGCGACAGTGCGTCCCAGAGGAGACCGCCGGCCACCAGGACGGCCGGGGCGAGGCGCGCGTAGCGGGGCCAGCGCACGGCCGGCGGCCGGAGGGCGGGCGCGGACGCGTGCGGATCGGCCACCGCCGACCCGGCGCGGGGGCTCAGCGGTGCTCCGGATTCGCCTGGTCCGGGCGGCAGCCGGCGTCCCACTCGGTGCGCTGGTTGCCGTGCGCCGGGATGCCGCCGGCCCGCTTGAGCATCGCCGCGAGGTGCATCAGGTTCCAGCTCATGAAGGTCGTGTTGCGGTTGGTGAAGTCGTTCTCCGGGCCGCCCGAGCCCGGGTCGAGGTACGACGGGCCGGGCCCGGCCTCACCGATCCAGCCGGCGTCGGCCTGCGGCGGCACGGTGTAGCCCAGGTGCTGCAGGCTGTAGAGGACGTTCATGGCACAGTGCTTGACGCCGTCCTCGTTGCCGGTGATCAGACAGCCGCCCGCCCGGCCGTAATAGGCGTACTGGCCACGGTCGTTGAGCACGCTGGAACAGGCGTAGAGCCGCTCGATGACCTGCTTCATCACCGAGCTGTTGTCACCGAGCCAGATCGGCCCGCACAGCACCAGGATGTCCGCGGCCAGCACCTTGCGGTACAGCTCCGGCCAGGCGTCGGACGCCCAGCCGTGCTCCGTCATGTCCGGCCAGACCCCGGTGGCGATGTCCTCGTCGACGGCCCGGATCACCTCCGTCATGACCCCGTTCCCCGCCATGACGGCCCGGCTCCTCTCGACCAGGCCCTCGGTGTTGCTGATCTCCGGCGAGCGCTTGAGCGTGCAGTTGATGAACAGGGCGCTCAGGTCGTCGTAGCGGTACGCGGGGGCCATCGGAACTCCTTGTACTGTCCTGCGCCTCAGAGGTGTCCCCCCGAGCCTTCAGCCGGGCCGTGCCGCCGGCCACCCGGACGGCCCGAAAGGGTGTCACCCTGCGCCGTCCGGCGGGCGTGCCGACGTGAGCAGTCCCGGCCAGGCGACGAACTGCGAGAGCACGTCCGCGCTGCCGGACTGCAGCGCCGAGACGCCCACCGCCGGCTGCGGGTTGAGCGTGTGGACGCCCTGCTCCGGGTCGATGCCGGCCCGCTGCGGGGCCCGTACCAGGGTCCCGTCGGAGGCCGAGCCGACGCTGCCGGAGACGTTCTTGCCGCGCAGGTCCGACAGCGACCGCAGGGCCGAACCGGGCTTGGTGACGCAGGTGTTGAGCGCCCCATGCTGGTCACGTCGGCCCGTTGGGACGTCAGCGGCATGGCGGTCTCCGGGGAGCGGGCAGGCGAGGAGGAAGGCGAAGAGGAAGGGGAGCAGGGTCCGGGGAACAGGGAACGGGACTCGGGCCGTGGGGGAGCGGCGCGGCGACGTTGCCGGGCGTTCGGCCGGTGTGCGGGGACCACAGCGATGCCGTCCGGCCCGTGGTGTTGCGGCAGTACCGCGCCACCCACGGACCGCCTCACACCGGCCCTGACCTGCGACTTCGTGGGGGCCAGGAGGAGATCCGCCACCGCCCGGGTGTGCCCCGCGGGGTGCCGCCGGCCGGAGCATTCGGCCCCGGTGTCGGCAGGCCGACCGCGCCGCCTGCGGTTAGCGTCGGAGCTCCGACGCTCCGCCGCCGTGTCCGGGAGGTTGCCGCATGGCCACATGGCCGGCCGTGCTCTTCGCCCTGCTCGCCGCGGCCAGCAACGCGCTGGCCACGGTGCTGCAGCGGCGTGCGGCCCGCACCGTCCCGCTCGCCCCTGGCCTGCGCCTGGGCCTCCTCGTCGACCTGCTGCACCGGGCCGCCTGGCTCGGCGGCATGCTCGCCGTCATCGCGGCGGCCTGCTTCCAGGCGCTGGCGCTCTCCCAGGGCGCACTGTCCGTGGTCCAGCCGATCTTCGTGCTCGAACTCCCGCTGGCCCTGCTCATCGGCCGGCTGCTGCTCGGCGGGCGGATCTCCCGCGACGGCTGGACCGGCGTGGCACTGATCGTCGTCGGCCTCGGCTCCGCGCTGGCCGCCGCCGCCCCCACCATCGGCACCGACCACGCCCCGCTCGACCGCTGGGTGCTCGCCCTGGCGGTCTGCACCGCGGTGATCGGGACGGCGGTCGGGGCCGCGCTGCGCCGCGGTGCCGGCGGCGTACGGGCGGCCGGCTTCGCCGCCGCCGCGGCCGTGTCCTACGCCCTGACCGCGGCCCTGATGAAGGACGCCACGCACGCCTGGCAGACCGGCGGTCCGGCCGCGTTCTTCGCCTCCTGGCAGACCTACGGCTTCGCGGCCGTCGGCGTGCTGGCCCTCTTCCTCTTCGAGAACGCCATGCAGTCCGGGCCGCTGACCGCCTCCCAGCCGGTGCTCACCCTCGGCGATGCGCTGGTGAGCCTGTCGCTGGGTGTCACCCTCTTCGACGAACGGATCCGCACCGGCTGGTGGCTGATCCCCGAATGCGCCGGCCTCGCCCTGGTCCTGTGGGGCGCCCTGTACCTCTCCCGCGTCGCCCTGACCAGGGACGTGGTCACCGGCCAGGACATCCCTTCGGCGGTGAGTGACCGGCCCGCGCACTGATCGTTCACCGGAAATGAACCACACCGGCACCGTCAGAACCGTCCTCGCCACCGCCACCGCCGTCGCTGCCCTCGCCGCCTCCCTGCTCGGCCCGGCCGCCCCGGCCCGCGCCGACGGCCGCCTGATGCCCGACGTGACGGGCAAGAACCTGGTCGCCGCCTACGGGGAGCTCAACTACCACACCGGCATCCAGTTCCGGGACGGCCGCGGAGCCGGCCGCCTCGTGCTCTGGCCGGCCTCGTGGAAGGTCTGCGGCCAGGACCCGGCGCCGGGCACCCCGATGGACGACCGCAGGATCACGCTGACCGTGGTCAAGAACTCCGAGGAGTGCGCCGCCCCGGCCCCGTGAGGCATACCGCGGGGCCGACCGCACCGGAACGCCTCCGCCCCCGGCGCGCGGCACCCCTTCCCCAGCCGCTAAGCTTGCTGGGTACAAGCAATCTATTGACCGGATCGATCGAGCCGGATCGAAGCATCACCCCGAAGGAACAACACGATGAGTAAGGGTCTCGTCCCGGGATGCGACCGGGCGGCCCCGCGGATCACCGTCGAGTCGGCGCTGGAAGAGGCGGCGGCCGGGCTGGGAACGGAGATCGTCCGCTTCTCCCGGCTGCTCGCGGCCTGGAAGCAGCGGGCCAAGACCGACGGCGGCGCCGCGGACCGGGTGCTGCTGGCCCGGCTGGTGGTCGGCGGGGACCAGCGGGCGACCGACCTGGCCGCCGACGCGTTCCTGGACCTGTCGACGGTCAGCCGCCAGGTGCGCTCACTGGTCGAGCGCGGCCTGGTCGCCCGCCGTCCCGATCCGGAGGACCGCCGCGGGTCGCTGCTGACCGCGACCGACGCCGGACGGGCCGCGTTCGAGCACTACCGGCGCCAGCGCGACGCCGAACTGGCCGAGCTCCTCGCACCGTGGTCGCCCCGGGACCGGGCCGACCTGATCCGCCTGCTGAGCCGGCTCAACGAGGACATGGCGACACGACAACACACACGGCTGGGTCCCGGGGGAGACCAGGGTGCCGCCGTGGAGCAGGGAGAGATACGTACATGAGCACCACCTCCCCGCCCGAGGCGGGAGCCAAGGCGATACCCGGGTCCGGAATGCTGACCCACCGTCAGATCCTCACCATCCTCAGCGGCCTGATGCTCGGCATGTTCCTCGCCGCGCTCGACCAGACCATCGTCAGCACGTCCATCCGGACCATCGCCGACGATCTGCACGGCCTCAGCCAGCAGGCCTGGGCGACCACCGCCTACCTGATCACCTCGACGATCGCCACCCCGCTGTACGGCAAGCTGTCCGACCTGCACGGCCGCAAGCCCTACTACCTCACCGCGATCAGCATCTTCGTCGTCGGCTCGGTGCTGTGCACCTTCTCCACCTCGATGACCGAACTCGCCGCGTTCCGCGCGGTGCAGGGGCTCGGCGCCGGCGGTCTGATGTCGCTGGCGCTGGCGATCATCGGTGACATCGTCCCGCCCCGCGAACGCGCCCGTTACCAGGGCTACATGCTCGGCACCTTCGCCACCTCCAGCGTCGCCGGACCGCTGATCGGCGGCGCGCTGGCCGGTCAGGACCAGCTGCTCGGCATCACCGGCTGGCGCTGGGTCTTCCTGGTCAACGTGCCGGTCGGCATCATCGCGCTGTTCGTCGTCGCCAAGGTCCTCAACATCCCGCACACCCGGCGCGACCACCGCATCGACTGGTGGGGCGCGCTCACCATCTCCGTCGGCGTGGTCCCGCTGCTGCTCGTCGCCGAGCAGGGCCGGGAGTGGGGCTGGGACTCGTCCCGGTCGATCGCCTGTTACGTCATCGGCGTGGTCGGCATCATCGCCTGGATCTTCGTGGAGCGGTGGATCGGCGACGACGCGCTGATCCCGATGCGGCTGTTCCGCAACGGCACCTTCAGCAAGACCAGTCTGCTGTCCGTGCTGATCGGCATGGGCATGTTCGGCGGGATGCTGATGATCCCGCAGTACCTCCAGATCGTGAAGGGCGCCAGCCCCACCAGGTCGGGCCTGGAGATGCTGCCGCTGATGGCGGGCATGTTCATCGCGTCCATCGCGTCCGGCCAGATCACCGCCAAGACCGGCCGCTACAAGATCTTCCCGATCATCGGCACCGCGCTGATGATCGCGGCGATGCTGCTCTTCCACTTCCGGGTCCAGTGGGACACCCCGCTGTGGGAGACCATGGCCTACATGCTCGTCTTCGGCCTCGGCCTGGGCGGCTGCATGCAGACCCTGGTGCTGGCGGTGCAGAACGCCGTCCCGCCCAAGGACATGGGTGTGGCGACCGCGTCGTCCACCTTCTTCCGGCAGATGGGCGCCACCGCCGGCACCGCGATCTTCCTGTCGGTGCTGTTCAGCACCGTCGGTGACAAGATCTCCTCGGCATTCCGGGACGCGGCGGGCACGCACCGCTTCCAGGCCGCCCTGCACGACCCCGCCGTCCTGCACGACCCGGCCAACAAGCCGGTGCTGGACATGCTCAAGCACCCCGGCAACGGCAACTCCTCGGGCGTGCTCAGCGATTCGTCGTTCATCCAGCACCTCGACCCGCGCCTCGCCGAGCCGTTCAAGCGCGGCTTCGCCGACTCGATGCACACCGTCTTCCTCATGGGCGCGGTCGTGGTGGCGCTGGCCTTCCTGCTGATGTGGTTCATCAAGGAGGTGCCGCTGCGGCAGATGTCCGGACTGCAGGCCCGGGCCCAGGCGGAGGCGGAGGCCGAGGCCAACGGCGAGGCCCCGCCCGCCGCGGAACCCGCCGAGGCACCGGCCGACTCGGCCGACTCGGCCGAACCGGCCGCACCCGCCGGGACCCCGGACGGCGACGCCGTACCGGTACCGGCGCACACCCCGGCGACCGCCGCGGCCGACGCCACCGGCCCGGCCGTCCGCGGTGCGGTCCGCGACGGCACCGGGCAGCCGGTGGCGGGCGCCGCGGTCACCCTGATCAGCGTCGGCGGCCGGCAGCTCGGACGCACACAGACCGGGGACGACGGCGGCTATGCGCTGCCCACCACGGGCCCCGGCACCTACGTGCTGATCGCCTCCGCCGGTGCCCGGCAGCCGCAGGCCGTGACCGTCGTGGTCGGCGACGGACCGCTCGCGTACGACCTGGTCCTCAGCGGCGCCGCCGGGCTCACCGGCGAGGTCCGCGAGGAGAAGGGCGACGAGCCGGTGCCCGGTGCGCTGGTCGTGGCGACCGATGTGCGCGGCGAGGTCGTGGCCTCCGGCGTGGCCGGGCAGGACGGCGGCTTCGCCTTCGGGGAACTGACCCCGGGCAGCTACACCCTCGCCGTCAGCGCCGAGCAGCACCGCCCCTCCGCCCTCCAGGTGGAGGTCACCGCCGGCACCCGCAACTGGTACGAGATCCGGCTGACCCTCGGCGCCCAGGTCCGCGGCACCGTCCGCACCGCCCAGGGCACCCCGGTGGACGACGCCCGGGTGACCCTGCTCGACCCGGCGGGCAACGTGGTCGGCACCGCCACCAGCGGCCAGGACGGCGAGTACGTCTTCACCGACCTCGACAGCGGCGACTACACGCTGATCGCCAGCGGGTACCCGCCGGTCGCCACGCCGCTGCGGCTGGGTGCCGCCGGGCAGACCGACTGCGACGTCGAGCTGAGCCATGACGCGGTGAACTGACGGAGCCGTCGGCGGTGAGCGGGGCCCGGTGCGCGAGCGCACCGGGCCCCGCACCGGTTTGGCGGACCCGGCCTCCGCTCCGTACAGTTCCGCCGGTACAGCAACCGAACACACGATCCAGGAAGCGGCAGCGGCGATGACGGTGACCGAAACAGGCCGGGCCGAGGGCACGGGCATCGACGCGGAGCGGATGGCCATCTGCCTGAGCGTGCTCCAGGAGCTGGACGCGCTGCCGCTCGACCACCCCGACGCGATCACCATACGCCGCGCCACCTCCGGCATTTACCGCAAGGTCAAGCAGCGCCGCCGGCAGGAATCCCGGGCGGCGAAGACGGCCAACGACCGGGCGGTCACCGCGGCCACCGCCACCGGCGCCCCCGACCGGATCGACGACGAGACCCAGGGCCTGGCCCTCACCAGCTCCGTCACCACGGAGATCGCCGGCATCCTCCAGCGCCCCCGCTGCTGCTACGTCTGCAAGACCCGCTACACCGAGGTCGACGCCTTCTACCACCAGCTGTGCCGCGACTGCGCCAAGGAGAACCGGGCCCGCCGCGACGCCCGTACCGACCTCACCGGCCGGCGCGCCCTGCTCACCGGCGGCCGCGCCAAGATCGGCATGTACATCGCGTTGCGGCTGCTGCGCGACGGCGCACACACGACGATCACCACCCGCTTCCCGAAGGACGCGATCCGCCGCTTCACGGCCATGCCCGACAGCGCCGACTGGCTGCACCGGCTGAAGATCGTCGGCATCGACCTGCGCGACCCGGCGCAGGTCCTCGCGCTCGCCGACGCGGTCGCCGCCGAAGGGCCGCTCGACATCCTCATCAACAACGCCGCACAGACCGTGCGCCGCTCACCCGAGGCGTACGGACAGCTTCTCGCCGCCGAGTCCGCGCCGCTGCCGGCCGGCGAACTGCCCGCCTCCCTGGTCCTCGGGCACTTCGGCAGCGGTGCCCCCGCGGCACTGCCCGCCGCCCCGGGCGCCGCCGGCGCACTGACCGCCGACGACATCACCGCGCTCGCCCTGACCACCGGCTCCGCCACCCCCGCCCGGATCGCCGCGGGCACCGCGATCGACGCCGGCGGGCTGGTCCCGGACCTGCACGCCACCAACAGCTGGGTCCAGAAGGTCGACGAGGTCGACCCGGTCGAGCTGCTGGAGGTCCAGCTGTGCAACATGACCGCACCGTTCCTGCTGGTGAGCCGGCTGCGCCCGGCGCTCGCCGCATCCCCCGCGCGCCGCAAGTACGTGGTCAACGTGTCCGCCATGGAAGGGCAGTTCAGCCGCGGCTACAAGGGCCCCGGCCACCCGCACACCAACATGGCCAAGGCCGCGCTGAACATGCTCACCCGCACCAGCGCCCGGGAAATGCTGGAGACCGACGGCATCCTGATGACCGCCGTCGACACCGGCTGGATCACCGACGAACGCCCGCACCCCGAGAAGATGCGGCTGGCCGAGGAGGGCTTCCACGCGCCGCTCGACCTGGTCGACGGCGCGGCCCGGGTCTACGACCCGATCGTCCGCGGCGAACAGGGCGAGGACCTGCACGGCTGCTTCCTCAAGGACTACGCGCCCAGCCCCTGGTGACCCCGGGACGGCCCGCCGTCCTCCTCGGCCGCCGGCACCGGCAGGGCCGTGCGCAGCCGGTCGAGCAGCGCCCTGGCCGCGGGCGTGGCCGGCCCCGCCGTCCGCCAGGCCAGCGCGACCCGGCCCCGGGGCCGGGGATCGGTGAGGGCGAGCGTACGCAGCCCGTACTCCGCAGCGGCGTCCGGCGGCAGCGCCGGGACGACCGCCACCCCGAGACCGCGCGCGGCGAGCTGCGCCAGCACCGCCGGGGCCGCCGCCTCGAACGCGATCCGCGGCCGGATGCCGGCCTGGGCGCAGGACCGCTCCAGCACCCCGCGCAGACCGGTCCCGCGGGGCAGGCTGATCAGCGGACGGTCCCGCAGCTCGGCCAGCGGGACGCCGGTCCGGCCCGGTGGGCTGAGCAGCGGATCGCCCGGGGCCACCGCGGCGACCAGCGGCTGATCGACCACCAGCCGCAGTGAGACGCCCGGCGGCGGCTCCTCCTGCGCCAGGCCGATGACCGCGAGGTCGAGCTCCCCGCCGTGCAGCGCGGCCAGCATCCGCTCCGAGGTGTCCTCGGTGAGCGAGATCTCCACCTGGGGATGGTCGTCGTGGAAGTCGGCCAGCAGGGCCGGCACCTCGAAGGCGTCGAGAGCGGCGCCCGAGACCAGGCCGAGCGCGACCCGGCCGCGCAGCAGTCCGGTGAACTCGTCGACGGTGTGCCGGATGCCGTCGACGGCGGCCAGCGCGGCCCGGGCGTACCCGAGGACCGCCGCGCCGACCTCCGTCACCGTCACCCGGCGGCCGGACCGGTCCAACAGCGGCTGCCCCAGCTCCCGTTCGAGTTGCCGGATCTGCGCGCTGACGCCAGGCTGCGCCAGGTGCAGCCGGGCGGCGGCCCGGGTGAAACCGCCCTCCTCCGCGACCGCGACGAAGTACCGGAGCTGGTGGAGTTCCATACCGGTGATCCTAACCAGCCCCATAACCACCGCTTCTGGGAGGTAGAACCCACCGCTCTTGGACTTATGGCCGACCGGACAAGATCCTTGACGGTATGGACATCAAAGCGGCGATAGCGGCCGAACGCCGGGAGCTGGCGGACCTGTTGGACGGCCTGCCGGAGGTGCAGTGGGACGCACCGACGCTGTGCGCGGGCTGGCGGGTGCGCGAGGTCGCGGCCCATATGTCGATGGGCTTCCGCCACCCGCTGCCCAAGGTGGCGGCCGAACTCATCAGGTCCGGCGGCAACATCAACAAGATGGCCGACCGGCTCGCCCGCAAGGACGCGGCGGCCGCCACCCCGCGGCAGCTCGCCGGCTTCCTGCGGGAGCACGCGCACCACCCCTGGAAGCCGCCGGTCGGCGGGCTCGCCTCCGCGCTGGGCCACGACGTCGTCCACGGCCTCGACATCACCGTCGCCCTCGGGATCGACCGCCGCGTGCCCGAGGACCGGCTGCGCGTCCTGCTGGACCACGTCACTCTCCGGTCCGCCAAGTTCTTCGGTGCCGACCTCCGCGGTCTCGCCCTGCACGCCGATGACCTCGACTGGTCCTTCGGCACCGGCACCCCGGTCACCGGCAGCGCCCAGGACCTGCTGCTGGTCGCCTTCGGCCGCAAGCTGCCGGCGGGCCGCCTGCACGGCGCGCGGCAGGACCGGTTCCTGGCTTGCTGATGCCGTGGTCACGCCGTCGGAGTACGACTCCTTCGCGCAGGTGAGGGCGAGGTCGCCTGCTCACCTGGCGTCCTTGTCCCCGGCCATGTCGTACTCGTCGACGCCGAGCTCGGCGCCGGTTGCACCGAGGAAGTCCAGGACCCTGCGGTCCAGGTGCCAGCCGAAGAGGTTGGGGGCGTCCGCAGCGTCCGGCCGGGCGTGGTCGGTGTCGTTGAAGTAGCGCACGACGTGAAGCACTGCTCCGCCGCCCGTGCCGGCCAGACGCCTGGTGAGGTCGCCGATGCGGTCCGTGTGGGGCTGGAGCCTGTCGAGAATGCGGGTGATCTGCTCGTCGACGCGGACGCCCGGATCAGCCGTCGAGTCCGCCGCCGTCCGTCTCGCGCCCCTCCGTCGCGGTGCCGTCCAGTCCGTGCCGGGCCAGCAGCGGCGCGATGTCCGCGTCGCGTCCGACCACCGCGCGGAACGCCGCCATGGCGTCGACGCTGCCGCCCCGGGCGAGGAGTTCCCGACGGAAGATCTCTCCGCTCTCGCGGACCGGCCGCCCGTTCTCCCGGAACCACCGCACGGTGTCCGCGTCCAGCACCTCGGCCCAGCGGTAGCCGTAGTAGCCGGCCGCGTAGCCGTGGGCGAAGATGTGGTTGAAGTAGCCGGTGCGGTACCGCGGAGGGATCGCCGCCGAGGCCAGGCCCGCCCGCTCCAGTGCGGCCGCCTCGAACGCCTCGGCCTCGTCCGCGCCCGGCAGGCCGTCGTCGGCGGACAGCGAGTGCCAGGCCCAGTCCAGGACCGCGGCGGCCTGGTGCTCCACCATCCGGAAGCCGGCGCCGAAGTTCTCCGCCGCGCGCAGCCGCGCCGGCAGCTCGGCCGGCATCGGCTCGCCGGTGCGGTGGTGCCGGGCGTAGTGCGCGAGTACCTCCGGCCGGTCCGCCCACATCTCGTTGACCTGGGAGGGGAACTCCACGAAGTCCCGCGGCACTTGGGTACCGGACAGCAGCGGATACCGGACGTCCGAGAACAGCGCGTGCAGCGCATGCCCGAACTCGTGGAACAGCGTGTGGACTTCGCGCCAGGTCAGGAGCACCGGCTCGCCGGCCGGCGGCTTGGCGATGTTCAGGTTGTTCACGACCACCGGCCGCCGGCCCAGCAGACGGGACTGGAGCACCAGCGAGTTCATCCAGGCCCCGCCCCGCTTGGACGCACGGGCGTGGAAGTCGCCGAGGTACAGCCCGAGCGGACCACCGTCCGCGTCGTGCACCTCGAAGACCCGGGCGTCCGGGTGGTACGCCACCAGGTCCGGCCGCTCGGTGAAGGTGATCCCGTAGACCAGCCCGGCGGCGTGGAACACCCCGTCGTACAGCACGGCCTCCAGTTCCAGGTAGGGCCGCAGGTCGGCCGCGTCGAGGTCGAACCGCTCCTTGCGGACCCGCTCCGCGTAGTACTGCCAGTCGGCCGCGCGGATCTGCGGCACGCCGGCCGCCTCGGCCAGCGCCGCGGCCTCCCGCTCCGCATTGGCCATCGCGGGCCCGGTCAGCCGCGCGAACATCCCCTCCACCGCGTCCGTGGTGCCGGCCGTCCGGTCGGCGACCTCCCAGGCGGCATGGCTGGCATGGCCGAGCAGCGCGGCGCGTTGGACGCGCAGCCGGGCCAGGGCGACGGCGACCGGACCGTTGCGGTCCGCGCCGCGCCCCAGCGAGGCGGCGAGCAGCCGTTCCCGCAGCGCGGGGTCGTCCAGGGCGGCCAGCTCGGTCTGCTGGGTGAAGTTCTTCAGCACGAGCGCGAACCGGCCCTCGTGGCCCAGCGCCCGGGCGTTCTCCGCCGCCGCGGCGATCTGGTCCTCGGGGAGTCCGGACAGTTCCGCGGCGCTGTCCACGACCAGCGCCGCGTCGGCGGTGGCCGCCCGCACGTTCTGCTCGAACCGCGTGGACAGGGTCGCGATCTGGGCGTTGATCTCCCGCAACCGCTGTTGCTGTACGGGCGTGAGCCGCGCGCCGGCCCGCACCCGGAGCGTGTGGTGGCGCTCCAGGAGCCGCAGTTGCTCCGCGTCCAGGCCGAGCTGCTCGCGCCGGGCGTGCAGGGCGTCCAGCCGTGCGAACAGACCGGGGTCGAGCAGCAGCACATCGTCGTGGGCGGCCAGCCGGGGCGCGATCTGGGCCTCCAGCGCCAGGATCTCGTCGTCGGTGTCCGCCCCGGCCTTGTTGAAGAACACCCGGCGCACCCGGTCCAGCAGCGCGCCGCTGCGTTCCAGCGCCTCCACGGTGTTCTCGAAGGTCGGTGACGCGGCCCCGCCCGCGATCGCCGCGACCTCGTCCAACTGCTCGGCCATGCCGCGTTCGAAGGCGGGCAGGTAGTGAGCGGTGCGGATCCGCGCGAAGGGCGGCAGCTCGTAGGGAAGATCACTCGGCTCGAAGAAGGGATTCGACGTCACGGGCTCCGACCCTACGCCCGGGGCGCCGCGGCCGGGCCCGTTCCCGGGAAGCGTCAAGGGGCCATTCGTGGTGTCATCGAAGGGCGAGGCAAGCAACGCTCCTGAGACAGGAGGAATCATGGCCGGCAAGCTGCGAGCCCGAGACATCATGACCGGCGGTGTGCGCTGCATCGGCGCCCACGAATCGCTCCAGGACGCGTCCAAGATGATGCGCGACCTGCAGGTCGGGGCCCTGCCCATCTGCGGTGACAACAACAAGCTCATGGGCATGATCACCGACCGCGACATCGTCATCACCTGCTGTGCGGAAGGCGTGGATCCGGCGACCGTGCAGGCCGGTTCGCTGGGCGGGGAACTGCACTGGATCGACGCCGACGCGGACGCCAACGAGGTACTGCAGACCATGGAGAACCACCACATCAAGCGTCTGCCGGTGATCGACGTCGCCGGTGGCCACCGCCTGGTGGGCATGATCACCGAACAGAACCTCGCCAAGAACCTCAGCGACCGCCAGATCGCCGAGTTCGCCACCCGCGTGTACGCGACCGCCTGAGAGGCTCAAGCCCTCGGCGCGGCCGGACCCGTCCGCCTGCCGGCCCGGCCGTCGGCCGGGCATGCGGGCAGGCCGTCCGCGGCGCCACGGACGGCCTGCAACCCTCACCGTGCGTCATCCGGCGCACCCGCGCGGCCGGGTCACCCGGTCATCCGGCGCGCCGGCGGTCCGGGGATCCCCAACGCCCCGCCGGGACCGCCGAATTCACTCGGCGGAGCCGGAGTGTGAGCGCGGTACCGCGAGCCGGGTGCCCGGGAAAATGAGGTTCGGATTCGCGCCGATCACGTTGCGGTTGAACCGGTAGAATTCCTGCCAGCGGAATCCGTGGGCGGCGGCGATACCGCTCACCGTGTCACCGGAATTGACGAAGATCGTGCCGCTGGTACTCCGGTGCCGCACGGCGTGCTTGTCATGGCGGAGCTTTTCGTGGTGGCGCTTCTCGTGGAAGTGCGGGTGCCGGAGTCGGTGGTGGGTCGGTGCCTGGACGTGCCGCCGGGGTGCGGAGTGCGCCGTGCCGGGCCGTGGAGTGCTGGGCCGGGCCGCCGAGTTGATGCCCAGCCGGGCCGAGCAGGCGGGCCAGGCCCCCCAGCCCTGGCGCGCCAACACCCGTTCCGCCACCTGGATCTGCTGTGCGCGAGTGGCCCGTGCGGCCCGCGATCCGTAGGCCTGGCCGCCGAACGAGCGCCAGGTGCGGTGCGCGAGCTGCAGCCCCCCGGAGAATCCGTTGCCCGTGTCGATCCGCCAGTTCCCTCCGCTCTCGCACCCGGCCAGCCGGTCCCAGGTGCCGCCGCTCACCGCGTCGGCGGGCTGCTCGGCCGCCACGTTCAGCGCCCCGGCCGCCAGCAGGACGGCCGCCGCCGTGAGGCCCCGGACCCCGTTGCCCCGGAACTCGCCCCGGGTGGTCGGTTCCGATACCTGAGGAAATTCCATGCGTTGCTCCCCTCGCTCGCCGCGCAGTTTCCTGGCGGCTATTCAGGAAACCCGACGCCGTAGCGGATGACGCGGTCGAGTGCGGTGGTGCGGGGTGCTCATGCACTCTGCGGCAATTCCCGGTGCGGCGCCATGAATTCGACGGGCAAGAGACAACCACGGGCCGAGTCGGGCCGGGCAGAGCGCGCGGTAGCGCCGCTGGGGCCCGCCCTGCCCCCTTGCCGTGGTGGCGCGGCCGTGCCTGCGCAGGGTGCACCCGCGGTGACCGGCAGGGGCGCACCCCCGTGCCGTGGCGCATCTCTCCCGGGGTGCCGGCGATCACCCACCCGCTCCGGGGGGTGTCCGCCGAGCGCATCCGGAGCTCTTGGTGCATGCGCTGCGCAGGCACGCATGCACCGCGCACGGACCTCTGGCCAGTGCAACGGCTCGTCGGGCCACGGGGTGTGCGTGCCACCGTCCGTATCGGCGGGGAGACCGGTGCTGCTGACGCACCGTCGCGTTCGGCACGAACCCAACAGGCGGGTTTCGAACGCTAGTTACCGGTGATGAAACCTTGCGTCAATGTGGCGTTGATCACTCCGCATAAGCAAAAGCGCAGGTCGGAAGCACGGTGTGCAATTGATCGATCACTTTCTGCTGATTCTGTGCGCAGCCTGATTAACCCTGAGGGCCCCTCCGATCGGTGAGAGGGACAGGAACGCCTTTCCGTTCCGCCCCCTCCGCAACGACGCGGAGCGGGGCTGCACCTCACAAGAAGGGAGGGCACGTGGAGCACTTGCGGCACGAATGGCCCTGGTACGCGCTGGCACTGGTCGGCGTCTACCGGTTGACCGCCACAGGACTCGACGCCCTTGTCCGCCGCGTGGTCCGCACCGCCTCGCTGGCCCGCGCGGAGCACCCGTACGCCCCCGCCCGTCCGTACGCCGGACCGGGCCCGCGCGGTCCCCTCGGCCCGTACCGCCCGCGCCCCGGCGCGTTCCCGGACATCATCCCGCCCCCGCTGCGGTCACCGGCCGGCTCCCCCTGTGAGGAGAGCCGGTGAACGAGCACTCTCCCCTGGCCAGCCCCACCGATCTGCCCCTGGACTTCGAAGTCTTCTTCCAGCGCGAGCAGAAGGCCCTCCTCTCCATCGCCGCCGCCCGGCTCCGGGACCGCCGGGACGCGGAGGAGGCCACGCTGGAAGCCGGCCGCCGGATGTACGTCAAATGGGAACGCATCCTCGCCCACGTCAACCCCAAGGCCATGACCTACACGATCCTGCACGGCGTGATCTCCGACTTCTACCGCCGCGAGATCCGCAACAGCCGGGTCCAGCCCTACGCCGACCCGCCGGACACCGCCTACCTCCAGGAGCTGCGCAGTTGCGAACCGCTCGACCTCGCCCTGGACGAACTGGAGGCCACCGCGCCGCTGCAGGCCAACTCCGTGCGCCTGCGCCACCTCGCGGGCCTTTCCTACGAGCAGATCGCCGAGCGGCTCAACACCACCCCGGGCGCCGCCAAGGTCAGCACCAGCATCGGCCTGCAACGGCTCAAAGAGATCATGACGAACGGTTCCTTCGGGACCGGAGAGGACGCGTGATGCTCGACGACGTGCTCGTTGACCTGCTACGGCGTCAGGCCGAGGCCATCGGCCGGGAGTTCGCCGACCACGACCCGGTGGCCTTCACCCAGCGGCTGGCCGCCCGCATCGCCGACGGCACCGGCCGGGAACCCGACCCCGTCACCCGCGGACCGGTCGGCGGCGTCCGCCCGGCCCCGGTACGCCCGGCGGCCGCCCGCGGCCGGCGGCGCCGCCGGCCCACCCCCCTCCTCGACCCCGAAGTGCCGCCCGCGGCCGTGCTCGCGGAGGCCCGGCGGCTGTGCCACATCGTGCTCCGCTCCAAGGACATCGACACCCTGGGCGCCTTCGCGGCCGACTACGACGCGGCCGGCGCACGCACCTTCGGCTGCCTCCTCCACACGCTCGACAAGTGGGACAGCGCCCTGTACTGGTGGCGGTTCGCGGCCGGTGCGGGCGACGAGCTCGCCGCCCACCTGCTCGCCGTGCACCACGCCGCGGTCGGCCGCACCACCGACGCCCGGCTCTGGCGCGCCGTCGCCCGCATGATGGGCTTCGCCGCCGAACGGCACCTCCCGCTCCCGGTCCGCGGGACGACCGAACTCGCCCTGGGCTTCGCCCGCACCTGGGACCGCACCCTGCAGTCCTTCCTCCAGCACAACCACCTTCCGCGCGAGCTCGCCCCGCACTGACCCGCGCCGCACCGCCCGCCCGGCAGGCACGCCATGCCTGCCGGGCACCACCCCGTGGCGAGCGAGATCACCCACCACGGCGCTCCCCAGGTGAATCCGCCCCGCGGAGGGGTAACGGCAGGGCGGGAGCGGCAAGGCTCGCCACACGAGCGACCGGCACGGTCCTCATACGAGTGACCAGGAGGAGCGGCGGAGATGCACACCGCAGAGAGCGACCACGGCAGCGCGGGCGACCGGGCCGGAACCGCGGGAGCGCCCGCCGGCGCCGGCCGCCCACCGCTGGCCGGCACCGTGGCCCTGGTGACCGGCGCCTCCAGCGGCATCGGCGCGGCCACCGCACTGGCACTGGCCCGCGAGGGCGCGTCCGTCGCGCTGATCGCCCGCCGGGGCGGGCGGCTGACCGAACTCACCGCGACCCTCGACGAGCTGGGCGCCCCGTCCCTGGCGGTGGCCGCGGACCTGACCGACCCGGCCCGGCCCCAGCGCACCGTCGACGAGACCGTCGCCCGCTTCGGACGGCTCGACGTCCTGGTCAACAACGCGGGTTACGGCGCACGCGACCCCGTCGAGCGGAGCGACCCCGAGGACTGGGACCGGATGGTCGACCTCAATCTCCGGGCGGTCCTGCGCATGTCGCACGCCGCGCTGCCGCATCTGCTCCGCGCCGCGGCCGCCGGCCCGCGCGGCGTCGCCGACCTGGTGACCGTCAGCTCGGTCGCCGGCCGGGTGCCGCGGAAGGACAACAGCGTCTACTCGGCCACCAAGCACGCGGTGTGCTCCTTCAGCGAAGCGCTGCGGCAGGAGGTGACCGGACGCGGCGTCCGGGTCGGGCTGGTCGAACCGGGCATGACCACGACGGAGATGACGCTCGGCGGCCAGGCCGCCGCGGCCCACGGCATGCCGCAGGAGAGCTGGCTGCGGGCCGAGGACGTCGCCCGCTGCCTGGCCTTCGTGATCACCCAGCCGGCCCATGTCGCGATCAACGAGATCACGGTCCGGCCGACCGCCCAGGAACGCTGACACCGGGGGCGCACAGGAGGGGCGCACGCCGAGGTGCCGGGCCTTCGGGGGAGGGCTACCGTCGCCTCGTGCGACTCCTGCTGCTCTCCGACACCCATCTCCCCCAGCGCGCCAAGGCCCTGCCGCCCCGGCTGCTCGACGAGGTGCCGCGCGCCGATGCCGTCCTGCACGCCGGGGACTGGGTCGACACCGCCACCCTGGACCTGCTCCAGGCCCGCGCCCGGCGGCTGATCGGGGTGTACGGCAACAACGACGGCCCGGAACTGCGTGCCCGGCTGCCCGAGGTGGCCTACGCCGACCTGGCGGGCCTGCGGTTCGGCGTGGTGCACGAAACCGGCCCCGCCCAGGGCCGCGAGCGCCGCTGCGCGGCCCGCTACCCCGACCTCGACGTCCTGGTCTTCGGGCACAGCCACATCCCCTGGGACTCGGTCGCCGACGGCCGGCTGCGCCTGCTCAACCCCGGCTCCCCGACCGACCGCCGACGCCAGCCGTACTGCACGTACATGACCGCGGAGATCACCTCCGGGCGGCTGGCCGAGGTCGTGCTGCACCGCCTGCCGCCGAGGACCTGAACCGGCGGGGCCTTCAGTACCCCAGCAGCCCCCGCACGTAAGCCGCCTGGCCCGCGTGCTGCAGACCGTCGGCGATCACGCTGACCAGGCGGACGCCCATGGTGACCGGCGGGGTCCAGGACCGGTCGACGACCCGCTTCAGGTCCTTGTCGTCGATGCCGGCCAGATACTGCACCGTGGTGTCGTGGACGGCCTCGTGGTAGCCGGTCAGCAGCTCCTCGCCCAGGTCCTTCACCGCCGCCACCTCCTTGCGGGAGTGGCCGTAACCGGTGTCATCGGCGGAGAACGGCAGAGCGAAGCGCTCGTACCAGCCGTCCGACGTCCACAGCTGCTCGGTGCCGGCCACCCCGGCCAGGTGATCGTCCTGGATCCTGGTCAGATGCCAGACCAGCCAGCCGATCGAGTTGGCGTCGTCCTCGGGGCGGGTGCTGAGCTCGTCCGGACCGAGTCCGGTGACGGCTTCCTCGACGGCCTCCCGGACACGGCCGAAGGCATCGACGAGCAGGTCCGTGCTGGCGGTCATGGCAGCCTCCTTGGCGGCGACGGAGTCCCCCGCGGCGCCCATCGTCGCAAGCCCGGCGCAGGAATCGTGGGAGGCCGGTCCGTCCGCGTCACCACCACAAAGGGGACCGGCGGCCGGATCCGGCGTATCCGATATTCCGGGTCGGTCACGGCTGCAACCAGCGAGTGGGGCAAACAGTCCTACCGGGCATGAAAAGACGATTCTCGCTGCGCATACCGCGGCGCATAGCGCGGAGGCCCGGTGCCGGACGCCGGGCCGCCGCCGCGCTCGCCCTCACCACGCTGACCGTTCCGCTCACGGTCGCCCTCGGCTCCCCGGCCCAGGCCGCCTCCGCGGCCTCCGCCTGCACCGCCTCCCGCGGCCCCTACCAGAAGCAGGCCGAGCGCTTCCTCGGACTGCCCGTCGACGGCCGGCAGTCGGCCGCCGACTGCCGGGCGATCCGGGCCTTCCAGACCAGCCACGGCATCACCCCGAACATCGGTTACGCCGGGCCCGTCACCTGGGGCGTGATGCGCCTGGTCGCCCAGCAGCGGGCGGCCGGCCACCAACCGAACAAGGCCCACCACTGCCCGACGAACAAGGGCCGCATCGCCTGCGTCGACCTCACCCGCCAGCTCAGCTGGATCCAGGACGGCTCCCGGCTGGTTTACGGGCCGGTGCCGATCCGCAGCGGCCGGGACGGGTACGAGACCCGCACCGGCGCCAAGAAGATCTACTGGCGCCATCTGCACCACGTCTCGACGCTGTACCACGTGGCCATGCCCTACAGCCAGTTCTTCGACGGCGGGCAGGCCTTCCACTCCATCAGCGGCAGCGTCTGGTCGGCCCCCGGCTCGCACGGCTGCGTCAACATGCGCAGCGGCGACGCCGCGAAGTACTGGTCCCTGCTGCGTACCGGCGACGACGTCCACGTCTACGGACGCAAGCCCGGTACCTGACACGGGCCGGTCGGCCGGTGCGGGAGCCGGCCGGGGGAGACGGTGACGCGGAACGGACCGTCGCCCCCGGCCGGCCGGTCGGCCCGCTCAGTCGGTGGCGAGCAGCGTGTACAGCGCCATCGGCGTCACATAGCCGGACCAGCGGCCGTCCGCGAAGAGATGCACCCCGCCGTCCTGGTAGCACTGGTCGACGAGCTGGGAGCAGATCATGTGCCGGGTACTGGCGACATACCGGCGCAGGCCCGGAACGGGCACGTGGAACCGGTGCGTGGCGATCGCGAGGTAGTCGAGGAAGCTGTAGGGCACGCCGGCATAGCGCGTGGCGGCCCGGCAGATGGCCGAGCGCTGCCGTTCGGTGAGCCCTTTCGGGCAGACGTAGAGCACCTCGGCGCCGTCGTACCCGGAGAGCGGCCGGATGCGCGCCCCGCCCGGCTCGGCCTCCAGCAGCCGGTCGTCGGGCAGGACCAGGAAGGCGTGTTCGTAGTCGGCGAAGCCGTCGCCGTTGATCCACTGCCCGAAGCGGATCAGCCGGCCGGTGACGCCGTCGATGCGGGTGAGCCCGATGTCGCCGGGCTGGGGGTGGGTGTGCTTCATGAGCGGCTCCCGGGAGCGCGAAGGGGTGAGGCGCGAAGGGGGAGAGGGGGAAACGAAAAGGGGGATGGTGCGGAGAAGTGGTGCGGAGGGGTGATACCCGCTGTACGTGCGTGCGCACCCTGAGTGAAGGGGCGGAAATTCGGCCAGGCGGGGTCTACGCCCGGGGCTCCCGGTCCTCCGCCGCCCCGCGGATGGCCGTGAGGATGTCGCGGGCCCAGCGCGCGGGCGGCGGATCGTCGAGCAGCGCCGCCAAGCGGCCGAGGTGGGCGGTGCGTTCACCGGGCGTCATGGTCAGCGACCGGTACAGCGTGTCCACGAGGTCCTGCGGTGAGCGCGGGTCGGTGAGCAGGGCCGCGGCGCCGAGCTGGGCGGCGGCGCCGGTGTGCCGGGAGAGGATGAGGACCCCGGAACGGCCGGTCGCGGCGTGGCTGGCGATGAACTCCTTCGCGGTGAGGTTCATCCCGTCCTGCAGCGAGGTCACCCAGAACACCTCCGCCGCGAGGTAGTGGTCGACCACCTCGGCGAACGGCAGGGACCGCGGCAGATGGTCGATCGGCCGCCAACCACCCCTGCCCCAGCGCCCGTTGACCTCGGCGATGGCCCGCTCCAGGGCCGCCCGGGTGGCGTCGTGGATCCGGATTCCCGGCTCCGGCGGCGGGCACACCAGCCGGAACACCAACGCACCGCGCAGTGACGGGTGCCGGGCGAGCAGTGCGTCGACCGCCCGGACCTTCTCCAGCGGGGCCTTGGCGTAGTCGAGGCGTTCCACCGACAGGACCAGGGCCGGCCCGCCGCGGGGTGCAGCGGCGCGGTGGCTGCGTGCGCGGGCCAGCGCTTCGACGGCCCGGCGGTCGATGCCCAGCGGATGCACTCCCGTCCGGGGCATCCGCGCGGCGCCGGCCAGCACCTGCCGGAAATGGCCGGCGAACGCCTCGGTGTGGAACCCGGCCCAGTCCAGGCAGGCGAGGGAGTCGCGCAGCTGCTCCGCGGTCGGCAGCCGGCCGAAGGCGTCCGCCGGCGGGAAGGGCGTGTGGTGGAACAGCCCCAGCCGCAGATCCGGGCGCGCGGCGCGCAGCATGCCGGGCACCAGCCACAGGTTGTAGTCGTGCAGCCAGACCGTGGCGTCACGGGCCGCATGGGCACTGAGGTGGTCGGCGAAGCGGGCGTTGAACCGCTCGTAGTGGCGCCAGGCAGCGGCGCCGTACCGCATCCGGCCGGGCTGCGACATCAGCACCGGCCACAGCGTCTCCTTGCAGGCGCGGTGGAAGTACTGCGTCCACTGCACGCCGTCCACCGGCAGGAACGCCAGCGGAAGCCCGGTGCGGTGCGGGCGGCCGGGCTCCGGAGCGGTGTGCGGTGCGGTGCCGTCCTCGACCAGCGCGGTGGCCCAGACCCCGTCCGGCCCGTCGGCGCCGGACAGGCCTTGCAGGGTGGGCAGGACGCCGTTGGGGCTCACCGGCCGCCGCCACCGCCCGTCGGCCCAGCGCACCGGCGGCCGGTGGTACCCCACCACCACGGCGTGCGTACGCTCGGTCCAGCCCAGGTGCTCCAGGGCGGCGAGGATGCCGCCCGCGCCGGCCCGGTCCGGCCGGCACACCTCGGCGCGGTCCGCGACCCGCTCCCGCAGGCCCGGCTCCGCTCCGCTCATCACGACGCCGTGGGCGCCGAGTGCGAACAGCGACAGATCGTTGAGCGAGTCGCCGGCCACCAGCACCGACCCCATGGACCACTGGAGTGTGCGGGCGAGCAGGGCGAGCGCCCGTCCCTTGCTCGCCGGGGCCGGCAGCACGTCGAAGTAGCGCCCGCCCGAGTACGTCCAGCCGCAGCCCAACTCCTTTACGGCGGCGGTGAGTTCGTCGGTGAGCCGCTCGGGTCGCAGGAAGAACGAGCAGCGGCCCTCCTGGACCACCCCCTCCTGGTACTCCAGCTCCGGGAACCGCGCCATCCGCTCGCGCACCCGCCGCTGTCCCGGCCAGCCTTCGCGCAGCTGGTTCTGCACCACGTCGACGCGGCTCCGGTCCGATCCGTCGACCACACTCGCCCCGACGTCGGCGATGATCCACCGGGGCCGGGGGACCAGCGGGTCCCGGTCCAGGATCCGCTCGACGGACGCCAGCGAGCGGCCGGTGGCGAACACCACGGTCACCTCGGGGTGCCGGTCCAGCGCCGCCCGCAACCGCCGCCGGTCCACGCGGTCACCGCCGAGCAGGGTGCCGTCCAGGTCGGTGACGAGCACCTTCGGCGCGGGGGCGGACCGATGCGTCATGGCGGGACCCTTGGCAACTACGCAGCGCAACAAACCTGTGCACCATGAGAGTTGGCCGGAACAAGGGTCTTTTCCGGTCGGCGCGGCCCGAAGTGCGGTCTCGGGACACCGCCTCGGTCACGCCCCCTCCGGTGCCCGGGCGGCGAGGTCCGCAGCGAGGTTGTCCGCCATCACCGACAGGACGCGTATCGCCTCGGTGTACTGGTCGGGGGTCAGGCCCGTCATCACGGTGCTGCGGGCGGCGGCGATGCGCGCCGCCGCCTCCGCGTGTACGGCGCGGCCCTCGTCGGTGAGGGCCAGGGCGGGAAGCGCGTCGCGGCGGATCCGGCCGTGGGCCGCGAGCTCCTCCAGTAGGCCGTCGAGTTCCGGTGCACCGTGCGTCCACAAGGGCGCGAGGGCCGCCGTGAGGTCCTCGTAGGCGTTCGGGGGTGGGGAGGTGCATGGCGAGTTCCTTTCGGTGTGGGGGTGCGGGGGTGGGGGAGGACTTGCCGCCGCCGGCCGTACGGCTCCGCGACTTCGAGGTCACCACTACGGGCACATGAGGTGCCTGCGGCCGTGGGCCGCCCCCGTGGCGAACCGTGCCGGCGTCGTGCCCAGGTGACGGGTGAAGTGCCGGTTCAGATGCGCCTGGTCGTGGAACCCGACCGCCGCCGCCACCGCGGCCGGCCGCCGGCCGTCGAGCAGCAGCCGGCGTGCCGACTCGATCCGCCTGCCGGTGAGATAGGTGTGCGGCGGCAGCCCGTAGGCACGTGTGAAGCAGCGGATCAGATGGGGCGGGTGGGCGTGCAGGGTGGCGGCGGCCTCCCGGAGCGTGAGGCCGGTGGCGAGATGCGCGTCGAGCAACTCCCGCAACTCGGCGGCCAGACGGCTTCCCGCCCGGCCGGGCGAACGCGGCGGCCAGGTGGCGAGGTGTTTGTGCAGCCGCTCCCGTACGAACGTCAGCCGGGACTCGGCCTCGAAGACGTCGCCCGCGGGCCCGAGGGCGGTGTGCAGCTGGTGGATGCGGCGGCGCAACAGGGCGTCGACGAGCAGGGAGGGCCGCCAGGCCGTGACCGATGTACGGGGCGGGGCGGCCGGCGTACGGGGCGCGTTGACCGGCGTACGGCGTCGTGCCCCGCGGGGTGGAGCACTGCCCCGTCGCGGACGAGGAGACCGCGGTCCTGCTGCTCGAACCGGCCGGCACCCTCAACACCGGTGACGCCGGAGGCCCGAGGACGAAGGCGGCCGAGGTCCTGGACTAGACGGAGGGCGCCGACCGCTCGCGGTCGGGGTGCCGCTGGTGGTGTGCCGCCTCCCGTCGTCCGGGAGGCGGCACCGGCGCAGGCGTCAGTGCTGCACCACGAACGCCCGCCCGTGCTTGCCGCCGGACGCGCACGACGCCTTCTCCGCGGACGTCATCTTGCGGGTCTTGACCGTCACCGCGTTGCTCTGCCCGTCCGTCCCGTTGGCCGCGGGACCGGTGACGGTGTCCGGCACGAACCAGTAGTAGTGGCCCCACTTCGGGCTGTCGTAGTGCGTCTGCCAGGTGCCGGAGACCTTCTGCATGACCTGCGCGCGGGAGATCCAGCCGACCTCACCGGGCTTGACCGTCATGGTGAGGGAGCTGTTCTCGGTGTGCGAGCTGGACCAGGTGTGGCTGTACGTCGCCGTGACGCTCAGGTCGATCAGCCCGGCGATCTTGCCGCCGGCGGTCACCGAGACGCCCGCGGAGTCCGTCGACCCCACGGTGTCCGTCCAGCCCATCGACTGCGTGGCGTCCGAAGTGCTGCAGTTGTAGAGCGAGTCGGAGACCTGGTGGAAGTTCCCGAGGTACGCCTTGCCGAGCACCGGTTCGTTGAAGCTGCACTTGCCCTCGCCGGAGGCGCAGTCCGCCATGATCTGCTCACGCGTCGGGTCGTCCGCCGCGACGGCCGGTGCGGCCATCGCCGTCACCAGCCCCAGTGCCACCGCGGACAGCACCGTTCCCCGGCCTGCCGACCGTATGCCGCCGCTCGTCCACCGGTTCGTCCCCCGGGTCATCGTGGTCATCGTGCGCCCGCTCCTCGTGTCTCTTCCCCCGTGTCCATGGCTGTTGCCATTGAGACTGGAGTGAAAAGTGGTTCAACTACACCAAGAATTCGTAAAGTTGTAGTTGATGAGGCAACAGAAGGTTTACTCCGCCTGCGGAGTGTCCGCCCCCTTGAGGACGGTACGGACGGCGTGCGACACGAAGTCCTCGTCCAGCGGGAGTTGGCGCAACGTCAGCCGGAACCAGGCGGCGCCGGCCAGCAGGTCCACCAGCAGAGTGCGGTCGGCGTCCGCCGCGAGTTCGCCGCGGGCCACCGCGCGGTCGAAGACCGGCAGCTCGCGGGTGAGCCGGTCGGCGAAGAACTCCCTTATATGGACGGCGAGTTCGGGGCTGTGCGTGACCGCGCCGAGGGTTGCCACCGCGATGTCGCAGGACGGCGGTGCGGTGAGGAGGGTGACGATCGCTCCCAGCAGGGCCTCCAGGTCGCCCTGAAGGCTCCCCGTGTCGGGCGGTTCGAACTCCAGGCGCCGCGCCCCGATGAGTGCGGCACCCAGAAGCGCTCCCTTGGACGGCCACCAGCGGTAGATCGTGGTCTTGTTGACGCCGGACCGCTGGGCGACGCCCTCGATGGTCAGCCCCTCATAGCCGTGCGCGGCGAGCAGATCCAGCGTCGCGTCGAAGATCTCCTGCGCCTTCCGCGGCCCACCGGCCCGCCTCCCCTCGGCGAGCCCGCTCCGCTCGCCCTGCCCGCCGCGCCGCTCGCTTCCGCCCTGCTGCCCACGTCCGCTCATGGGAGGAAGTCTAGCGTGAAAAACAACGCAACGTTGCGTTGCACTTCCTGTTACGGTGCCGGGCATGACACCACCCCCACCCCAAGAGGCCGCGTTGCCTCTCGTCTTCGTCCACGGCATGCGCGTGAGCGGCACGATGTGGCACCCCGTGATCCACACCATCGGCACCCGCCACCCCGCGGTCGCACCCGACCTGCCGGGCCACGGCTCCCGGCGCGGCGAACCGTTCACCCTGCCCGGCGCCGTGGCGGCGGTCGCCGACGCCGTCGACCAGGTCGGCGGCCGGGCCATGCTCATCGGCCTGTCCCTGGGCGGCTACGTCGCGACGGCCACCGCCGCCCGCCATCCGGAACGCGTCAGCGGGCTGATGGCGATGGGCTGCACCGCCGTGCCCCGCGGATTGCTCCGCACCGCCTACCGCGGAGCGGCGCGCCTCGCCGGCAGGCACCCCGACCGGGCCGACCGGCTGAGCGCCTACGCCTTCCGCCGTGCGCTCCCCGCCCCGCTGGCCGAGGCCATGGTCGCCGGCGGTCTGAGCAGCGAGCTGATGCCGAGCGTCATCGAGACCGTGTGCGGGATGGACCCGGTCTCCCTGCTCTCGGCCTATCCGGGCCCGGTCTGGCTGGTGAACGGCGCCCGCGACCAGCTCCGCCGCGACGAGCGCCGCTTCCTGGCGGCATGCCGGGACGGCCGCCTCGTCGTACGGCCGCGCTGCGGACACCTCTCCGTGCTGTCCGACACCGCCGCCATCACCCGCCAGATCCTCGACGCTGCCACGGTCGTGGCCGCCCGTACCCACGCCCCCGCCACCGCGGCCGGCACCGTGCCAGAAGGAGCCGGACGATGACCGCACGTGAATGGACCGTCGAGGAATCCCTGGAATGCGCCGCCCCGCCGCATGTCCTCCATCAGGCCGTCGCGGACGTCCGGCGGATGAAGGAGTGGAGTCCGGAGGTCATCGGGGTGTGGCGGCGCGGTGACCGGTTCGTGGGGTTCAACCGCCGGGCCGGCTGGGTGTGGTTCACCCACTGCCGGATCGTGGTCGACGAGCCCGGCCGGGAGTTCGCCTTCGACGTCGCCACCTTCGGCCTGCCGGTGGCACGGTGGGGCTACCGCTTCGCCCCGACGGCGGACGGCAGCGGAACCCGGGTCACCGAGTACTGGATCGACCACCGGCGCGGCGGATGGCGCTCCCGCATCGCCGAAACGCTCGGACTGCTCTTCACCGGCACCCCGGCCGCCCGCCGCGCCACACGCAACCGCGCCGGTATGCGGTCCACACTGCGACGACTGTCCGCGGCCTGCCAACGCCCCTGAGGCGACGCCCGGTCGGGCCTCCCGGGCGGGACGCGGCCGGCCGGCGCCGCCGCGTCACACCGCCCGGGACCGGGTGGCCACCACGAGCCGGCAGCGGGGGCTGCCGTCCGCGCGCCGGCCGAGCTCCGGCAGGGCGTGCAGCTGTACGGCGAAGCCGGCGCGCGCCAGCTCCGCGCGGACGGCGCCCAGCCGGAACGGCCGGTAGTACATGACGAACGGCGGGCGCCACAGCGCATTGCGGACCCGCATCGCCGCGTCGAACGCCGCCAGCATCCAGTACCCGGCCGACCCCGGCGGGGACGGCGCCGCGATCGGGAAGGCGAACCGGCCGCCCGGCCGCAACACGGCATGGACCTGCGCGAACAGCCCGGGCCACTCCCTCGGCAGGAAGTGCCCGAACGCGCCGAAGCTCACCACGAGGTCGAAGACCGGCCCGAACGGCAGGGCCCGGGCATCCGCGCGTACCCATTCCACCCGCGGCGCCTGGGCGGTCACCGGCTCCCGGGCGCGGCCCACCGCGAGCATCCCCGCACTGAGGTCGACCCCGGTCACCCGCTCCCGGCACACCTGCCGCAGGACGTCCACGCCCGCGCCCGTACCGCAGCACAGATCGAGGCCGCTGCCGAACGGGCCGAGCTCCCGCAGCACCCGCGACACGGGAGCCAGCACCGACTCCGGGGTCCGGAACGGTGTGCGGTCGAACTTCGGGGCGAGCAGGTCGTAGCCGCGCTCGACGGACGACAGCGCCTGAACGGCGAGTTCACGGAACGTGGGACCTTCGGGGGCGAACATCGCCCTCAGCATAGGACCGTGCACGGCCGGGGGGCAGGCCGGCCCGGCGCCGCGCGCGACGTAAGGCGGTCCTCGCCGTCACAGGCCCAGTAGCTGTATGAGTGCGGCGCCCAGTCCGCCCACCCCCAGGGCGAAGGCCGCACAGCCCAGACCACCGTCCCGCCACCGGAACGGTCTGTCGAGCGCGAAGCGGCCGGGGCCGGTCGCCGCGATCGCGAGGGCGACGGCGGCCAGGAACAGCGGGTACTCGATGCCGCTGTCGTTGGCCCAGAGCCCATGGGGCACGCCGAGGATCATCGCGTTGATCATCACGCCGATGACGGCGGCCGCGGCGAGCGGGGTGAACAGACCGGCCGCGAGCCCGAGCCCGCCGAGGAATTCGGAGGCCCCGGCCAGACCCGCGTAGAACCTGCCCGGGTGGAAGCCGAGTGCGGCGAACGCCCTGCCGGTTCCGCCGAGCCCGTAGCCGCCGTAGAAGCCGAAGAGTTTCTGGGCGCCGTGGCCGGCCATGAGCAGACCGACGGCCAGGCGCAGGAGGAGCAGACCGAGGTCCGCGCCGAGAGGGGGAGAGCGAAGGGCGTCGGGCCGGGCCTCTACGTCCGGCCGCCGCTCAGCAAGCAGTCTCATGACGGTGTCGATTCCGGCACCGGCGCGTCGGGTGCCGCGGTGTCGAACACCGGCGCCGGTGCGCTCACAGTGGGGAACGTCGAGATGGTGGAGCCGCGTCGGTCTCTGCGGACCTATCGAGCTGTGTCCGGAGGGTCCGGACCGGAGCGGGTTCGGGCCGGGCCCCTACGGCCGATGGTGCTACGCCCGGCAGCCCCTGCCTAGATGAATGAGTCCGATGTTTGTGCTGGCCGCAACTATGGCGAAGGGCGCCCGTTGGCTCGTGTGTGACTACCAGCCTGGACGCCCTTCTGGC